>DJYC01000069.1 GCA_002448445.1 Treponema sp. UBA6988 | reverse complement strand
AAAGTACAGGCGCAGGGGCAGCGGTTTGTAAGGTTTACGTAAAGCCCTGTTTTTACAGGGTAAAGAATTGTCATCATCTTTTGCATGACAATATAATATGCACTTTTTGCAAAAAATACAACTTGTACGGATTGTGCAAATAATATAATATTTGCTCTAGAGAGGAATTTGATGAAGACTATCAGGTTTGCAGCTGCTTTGGCTGCGTGTGCAGTAATATTTTTTTGCTTTGGCTCATGTGCAAAGAGGTCTCTTGACGAACAGGGCATTCATCTTTTTATGGTAAGCGTGCCGGGCGGTGTCCTTTATATGGGAAATGAATCCGGTGAAGAAAACGAGATCCCAGTTCATACGGTAATTCTCAGCGGCTTTGAGATGAGCAAAAACGAAATATCAGTGGAACTTTACAAAAAAATTATGAAAATCAAGGAAAATCCCCAGCAGGAAGATCCTCTTGTAAACGTTTCCTGGTTTGATGCAATTGAATTCTGCAACAGGCTTAGCAAAAAGGCCGGTTATAAGCCCTGCTACAAAGTGGATGGAAGCAATGTTGCCTGCGATTTTTCCGCAAACGGATTCAGGCTGCCAACTGAGGCTGAATGGGAATATGTTGCAAAGCAGGAAAAGAAACTTGTGGCTTCCGATGCAGAGCACTTTGACAACATCAACAACGGAATTGCGGAATGGTGCTACGACTACAACGGAATGTATTCAGAAAGTGAACAGATAAATCCATCTGGCTTTGAAAGCGGAAGCGAGCGCATTTTCCGCGGAAAGGACGGGTCTGCCAGCACAAGGGGCCATGCAGTTCCAGAAACAAAGTCAGACAGCATAAGCTTTAGGGTCTGCCGTTCAGGGGAAGAATACGGAAAAGATGTTGTCTCCATAAAGCATGAGCACGACCAGAAGATTTTTGAGGCCAACCGTGAAAAATTTGCCCCCTTGGAAAGAATGGTTACTGTTACCGGCGGAACTTTCCAGATGGGCAATGACGGAGAAAACGGAAACGAAAAGCCTGTCCACCAAGTTACCCTTAGCGACTTTGAGATGGGGGCAACGGAAGTAACCTACAAATTGTACAAGGACGTAATTGGAAGAAAATCTGGGGAATTTATAGATGGGGAAGACACTCCTGTTCAGGATGCAAGCTGGTACGATGCCATTTACTTTTGCAACAAACTAAGCCTCTTGGAAGGAAGGGTTCCCTGCTACAAGATTAACGGCGAAAGTGACCCTGCAAAGTGGGGCGAAGTTCCCTACACAAAGATAGAAGGTACAACCTACGGTGACCAGGAAGCTGCCAGCTACATGAGCGTAATCGGCAACGTTAGCATGTGGGACAGCGTAACCTGCGACTTTACCGCAGACGGTTACCGCCTGCCTACCGAAGCTGAATGGGAATTTGCAGCCCGCGGCGGTGTAAAGAACAGCAAGACAAAATACAGCGGCAGTGACAAGCTGAACGAAGTTGCAATTCATAACGGAAACTGGAAGCACAAATTTGCGCCTGTAGTGGCACAAAAAAAAGCCAATGACCTTGGCCTTTACGACATGAGCGGAAGCGCCTGGGAATGGTGCTGGGACTGGAGCAGCAACTACACCCAGGAAGCCCAGACAGACCCCCACGGACCTTCTACAGGAAAATCTCGCGTAAGAAGGGGTGGCTCTGTCTTGGACAGCGTGGACACCGTAGACTATACCGTTAGCTCCAGAAGCAGCTATGAACCCTGCTATTCAAGCAACAGCAACTATCCCTTTGAAAAGGCAGGCCTCTTTGGCTTCCGCATTGTAAGGACTTACAAATAGCGCAGGATGGACGGCATTCTAATCGGCACCAGTGGCTATGACTACCCGGAATGGAAGGGCGTTTTTTACCCTGAGGATTTAAAGCGCAAAGATTTTCTTCTATATTATTCCACGGTTTTCAATGCCCTGGAGCTGAACAGCAGCTTTTACAACATGCCTACGGCGGAGCGGCTTTGCAGTTTTTACGACCGGTCGGAGGGCAAGTTGAATTTTAGCGTAAAAGCAAACCGGCTCCTTACCCACGAAATTGGCTTAGTCTGGCAAGGGGCAGCGGAGGATTTTAAGTTGGCACTGAATCCCCTTATGCAAAAAGATGTCCTGAGCGCACTCCTCTTCCAGTTCCCCCAAAGCTTTCATTACACAAAGGAAAACAGAATCTACCTTGCAAAACTTATCTCCGAATTTGAAGGATTTCCAGTTGTAATAGAATTCCGCCACAGTGAATGGATCCGCGAATCAGTTTTTGAAGGCCTCCAAAAGCGTAATGCATCAATCGCCTTTTGCGACATGCCCCAGCTTAAAAAACTTCCCGACGGCACTTTAACAAAAACCCCATTTATAGGAAGCAATGCCTACATCCGCCTGCATGGCCGGAATCAAAATGCCTGGTATAACGCTACGGAAAATTCAACAAACGGAAACGCCCGCTACTGCTACGACTATTCCGACGGTGAACTTTCAAGCTTTGTTCCAATCGTAAGCAAGGCAAATCATGAAGGAAGGAAAGTGCAGATGTACTTTAACAACCACCCCAAGGGCAGCGGGGCAAGGAATGCCAAGAGGATGAGGGAACTGGTGGAATAAAAAATTTAAAAATCTGGAGGCTACCCGCCTGCGGCGGGTCGGGCTTTCCGCCATTCCGCTGTCGCTCCAGCCGCTTCCCTCGCTCCCTACCGGTCGCTCAGTCCAGTGGCCGCCTCCGGCGTGGCTCCAATCCCTAGCCCGGAAGACCGCATAAATTACGGCGCAAAAAATCGGATAACTCTGTGGAAGGAAAAAGAAACTTATGCTAGAATATTTTTTCAGAAGGTGTAATTATGTGCCGAGTCACAATTCAAATACCAGAAGCTGTTTTGTATGACACTCACATAAGAACCAAACAAGTCAATGATTATGCCCGAAAATTGATTGCACTTGATTACTACACTCGCCATCATGTCTCAATTGGTTATAAATAACACAAAAGTTTAGGCTCTGTCTATTCCGCATCCTTAAACACAGGAACTCCTCCCCACACGTTGTCCATGTAGTTCTGGTCAAGCACCTTGTCTATACGCACCTGCTCGTCCTCAAGACTGAAAAGTTTCGTGCTGTCGTCATCGTTCTTGTCTGCAATCCAGATTTCGTCCCGGCGAACTATGTCGTGGCTCATGAGGCGGCTTTCGTGGGTGGTTGTCACAAGCTGGATTCTCCTGTCTTTTGCGTTCAAAAAATATTTCTTAACGAACTGAACCGTAAGCTTGGGGTGAAGGCTGCGGTTTATTTCATCCATTATGTACACCTTTTCTTTTTTGCTGATGAGGATTTCCAAAAGCTGGAAGAGGCGGTGGGTTCCGTCGCTCTCGCTTTCCATGCTGAATTCAATTTCCTTTCCGCCAAGGTTGTGGACAAATTTTACCGCATAAAAATGGAAGACCTTGTCTTTTTCCATTGTGATGATAAAAATGTTCCTCCGGCTTCTGATTACGGTTGCATAGAAATTTGTTGTTTGCCCTTGGGTATTTGCGGGCAGTCCCATCTGGACTGGCAGCTGAGAAAACTGAATGATGGGGCTTACCAGAGCCATCTCAAGGTTAAGCTTCTGCTGGGTGCGCAAATCAAGCGTCTCAAAAACCTTTTCCCTGCTTACGGGCTCAAGCCCTATTCCTTCGATTCCCGTATCAAAATCCTTTAGCAGCTGGGCAAACTCATCCTTGCAAATTTCATACCGCAGCAAAGATGTTTCCTGCAATGGCTGGTCGGGGAAAATTACTTCGAGGGTGTCCTTGAACCAGAGGAATGCCTTTTGAAGGGCAAGGGCCTCTTTGTTTGTTGCAAAAAATCCTGCCGTGTTGTGGTTTATGCTGAATAGGAAGGGCTTTCCGCTCATGGCAAAAGTGCGGCTTAGAACCTCAATGTCCTTGTTTGGCCCCTTTATTGAATGGTGAAAAACGTAGGGGCTTTGGGGGCTTTCTTTGTAGAAAAGTTTTGTGTGCCTGTTTCCCACCACATGAACCAATTCTTCTTTTGTGATGATTCCGGTCGCAAGTACAAGAGATATTCTGTATTCGTAGAGATTTTTGTCGGCAATAAAGGCAATTTCAAAGTCCGTAGGCCAGCCTTCGTTTTTGTCATTGATTTTGCACCAGAGTTCAGCTGCCCTTTGGGGAAGCCTTCCCGCAAGAACGAAGTTGCGCAAGGTTGCAACGGCTCTTACAAAGTTTGTCTTTCCCGCTCCGTTTTTGCCGAACATTGCGGAAAACTTCAGGAGGCTCTTTCCCGTGTCGCCGTCTTCAAGCAAGTGGTCCGGCTTTTTTGTAACGCGCCCGCTTTCCATCTTAAAGGTGGTCTTCTGGTTAAAGGACAAAAAATTGGTGACGCTGAAATTTACTAGCATATTTATTCCTTGATGGTTAATAATCTCTCGCTTATAACGAGATTATACAGCTATTGTCGGTATAATTCAACAAAAACTTATAAAAATGGGTGAAAATTTCGAATAAAATTTGACTTTAAATTTAATTTGGTGTATAGTGAAAGTGTCAGAACGGGTGAAAATATCGAATGTTTTACCTATTTTTGTCTTATTAGGACTGGATTTTGCAGCCAAAAACGGTACAAGTCGAGCGTTCGTTGAACCAGGTTGTACTGCCTGTCCAAGGAATGCAAAACAGTTTGAGTTATTTACAGGAGGTGCAGTTATGGCTGTTCCATTTGTTAGTAGAAAGCGGCTCAACCCGCGTGATTTGGAAGCAGAAGGCAAGTTTTATCCTGCCCCTGCTTATATTGCAGAGATTGGAGTGAACCAGCTTGCGGAGGAAATATCTTCAAGCACTACGCTCACGCCAACGGAAGTAATAGGCGTAATAAGAAGCCTGCTCCTTACCGTGCCCAAGTACATGATGCTCGGCTACAAGGTAAGGCTGGACAGCTTTGGAATCTTTAAGCTTGGCCTTAAGAATGCTGCGGCATGCAAGGGCCACGAAAAGGCAAGCGAAGTTACTGCAAACGACATTGCTGGTGTAAGGGTAATGTACACACCGGACACAATGCTCAATGCAAAACTCGAAAAGCCTGAGTACGTAAAGCTTGACGCCAAGTACATTACAGATGAAGTGCTTGAACCAACCGGTACAGGCGACTGAATGAACTGGTAAGCCCAACCGGATAACGGCGGATGGGTTTATGACAAAAGCCCGGTAAAAACCGGAAAGGACATTCCGTTATGAAAAACAATTTTTGGGAGACCGGCACTTTTTTTGGCGTGCCGGCCTCCTTTTTTTTATCCCGGTTTTGTTGCGGATTCATCCCGAATTTGCGGCGATTTATGCGGATTTATCGGGGGATTTGGGAGATTTCATCTTGATGAATCCGGGGAGATTATCAAGACGGACGGTTGGGGCGGTCTTGATAAATGAGGTGAGGTTATCTTGACGGAGGGAAAATGGTATCTTGATAAAAAACAATATGCTTAGAAATGGCGGAGTTTAGAACCATATTAGAATTGAACTTTCAATTCTCTAAGCATTTGAATAAAATTAATAGAACGAATATTAAAAGCTGAACAAGCATCAGGAAGCTTTATATCTTTTTTTGAATCTGAAGCAGACACTTCTTGTGTAACAATTGTGTAATTCTCAGGTGCTAAGGAAGCAAGAGCAACAAAATAAATATCTGCCTTGTCAGCTGCTATAAATTTATCTACACCCGACTGTTTAATACCTTTTGCCTGCGCCCAATTAACTAATTCTGCATACTTAGCATAAACTTCTTCAGTTTCTGTGGATATGAAGAAATCTTCAGGAAGATTATTGTTACACCAATTTGTCAGCAAGTCATCATTAATTTTGATTTCATCTTTTACTTTATCTATGCTGTAGAAGGCATGAGACTGTGCAAGTTCAGAAACTTTATCCCAAAACGAAACGGCTATATCAATAGGATAAGAAACTCTGGATGCTGTCATTAAGCAACTGGAATCAACAAGGTAAATCATGATAAAACTCCAGCTGTTAATCTAGCAAATGTATCACCTTTTACCCCAGCCAAATGATAGGCTTCCATAGGAGTAAGTTTTCTTTCCATCATTGCATTATTCAAGCATCTTAAGAATTTTCCACTGATTTTGTTTGGAGCACTAAGATAAAAATCACCACCGCCAGAAAGCTTTTTTACTATTTTTGGCAGTTGATTATACTGTCTAAAAAATGAGTCTTTAGAAATAAGTCCTAAATCAAGTTTCCGTCTTAAAATGACGATTTCACTGACTTTAAATAAAGCAGAGAGTTCTTCTGTTGTTTTTGTCCTTACATAGTCTAAAAATATATCTTCGGGAACAAGAAATTCTGCTGCAATTTTGTCACAAAGCCGTTCCTTTGCATTGTTAATTTTATCAGTTTCAAAATCGCCAAAACCAGAAGAGAATGAAATAAATATATGAGCAAGTTCATGAATTAGTGTAAAAAGTTGTGCTTTTTTGCTGTCTCCGCTATTTACAAAAATAAATGGTGCATAATTATTTACAAGGCAAAAACCGCGACAGAGTTTTACTGGAATAGGTCTATGAGCATCAAAGTTTACTACGCTATTAAATGTAACGAATATGTTATTTTCTTCTAAAATAGAAACTATGTGTTTGATTGCTTGCTCAGTTTTATTAAAAACAAATTGCCAGCCGTCATTAAGTTTTAAAAACTTCAAGATTCCGTTTTTAATGATTTGCGGGTTATTTTCATTTTTAAAAAGTCCAACTGCTTCATTAGGCTCAACACCGTTTGTTTTTATATAATCAGCAACCCATTCCTGCCTCTCTTGGAGAAGTTTTATTAATTCACGGATGTTAAAATCTTCCATTGCCGTAGATTCTTCAAAACTACGAAAGAAAGGAATTGTATCAGCCTGTACAGGAAGTTCTTTCAAGAAAAAATAGCCGAATGGAAAATGAAACTTGTTTGAAAAGTCTTTAAGCTGTTTTGGTGTTGCATAAATTTCGCCATTTTTCCATTGCACAAATTTGGGATATGACTTTACGGCATCACTTTCAGTGTAGCCTGCACGGGCAATTGCCCAAGAGAAAACAGATTTATTTACATCAAGTCTGATTCTAGCCATAGCCATAAAATCATTATAGCATAGAATAAAAAAAATTGCATACCACAAACATGATATTTTATTGAAAAAAAAAGATATTTACACTATCATTATGACGGATGGATATTTATGGCTGTAAGTTATAAAAAGCTTTGGAAACTCTTAATTGATAAAAATTTAAAGAAGACTGATTTGATAAAAGAAGCCGGTGTAACCTCAAACATTATTGCTAGAATGGGGAATAACCAGTATATAGCAATGGAAAGCCTTGAAAAGATTTGTAATGCCTTAAAATGTGATGTCGGTGATATAGTGAGTTTTAATGATAAGTTATGATTTTTTTTATAGAGTGTCATCCTGTGGCACTGAATATGAAGTAAAATGATTATAGATATTTGGGAGGTAATAATGACCACCGAAGAACAAGAATACAACAACTTTATGGCAGATATTTCAGAAAAAGCCATGGATTTGCAAAACAAATATAACAAACTCTCCGATAACAACAAACGGAAATTCCTTCAATACATCGAGCCTATGGTTCGGGCAGGAGGGGTACAGGCGTTTGTGGAGCAGATGAATATCTTATTTAATACCGGACGAACATTATGAATTACATAAATACAGATAATCTGATTGAAAGCCTTCGGACAGGATTTATTTCAAATCGAATTTCGTCTGATAATACTTTAATGCCTTCTCTTCTGGTAAATAATTATAAAAAGAATAAAAAGATTCTTTCTGCCATTTCTGAAGAGCTTGAAACTTGTGAGGCATTTGACTTTTCTGTTGCATTCATAAATGATTCTGGACTTGCTTCAATTATGCAAAAGTTGGATTATCTTGCTTCTCATAATATAAAAGGCAGAGTCTTAACTACAAATTATCTTAATTTTACTTCACCTGGTGCACTTTCAAAACTCCTCGAATTTCCAAATATAGAAGTACGTGCCTATACGAAAGGGGGTTTTCATCCCAAAGGCTATATTTTTAGACAAAGCAATTACTATTCAATTATCATAGGTAGTGCTAATCTGACGGCCTCTGCGTTGAGTATGAATCAGGAATGGAGTATTCGTTTTCTTTCTTTAACTGATGGACAAATTGTTTTCTCTGTTCGTGAAGAATTTGAACGTGTATGGGGCGAAGCTGAGAAAGTAACACCTGAATGGATAACAGATTATACAATTGACTATAATTTAAAAAAGGTCTCATTAAAATCTCTTCCAAAAGATGCTGTGAAAGAATTACAGGCAGAAAACTCTATTGAGGAGAAGGAAGAGCAAGCTGAAGAACTGGAAATAGTTCCTAATTCAATGCAAAAAGAAGCAATGGTTTCTCTTGCAGATTTGCGATTAAAAGGCGAGGACAGAGCTCTTCTAATTGCAGCTACAGGAACTGGAAAAACATATCTTTCAATTTTTGATGTCAAACAGTGTAGTCCTCAGAAAGTCTTATATGTTGCGCATCGCGATATGATTCTTAATAAAAGCGAGAAAAGTTTTAAAACATTACTTCCTAACATTCGTACAGGATTTTTAAATGGTACGCAAAAAGATATAAATGCAGATTATTTGTTTGCTTCGATTTTTACCCTTGCAAAAGATGATACGTTGCATTCTTTTCCCAAAGATTATTTTGATTATATTATCGTAGATGAAGTTCATCATGCTGGTGCGGAATCCTATAAAAAAATAATCGAATATTTTACCCCAAAGTTTTTGCTTGGATTAACTGCAACTCCAGAGCGTACTGACGGTTTTGATATTTTTGCACTATTTCATAATAATATTCCTTATGAGATTCGTTTACAAAAAGCTTTAGAAGAAGATTTGCTTTGTCCGTTTCATTATTATGGGTTAAGCGATTTGACTGTAAATGGTGAATTAATTGATGATAAGTCTGATTTTTCACGTCTTGTTTCTTCAGAACGAATTGGCCATATTGAAAAGGCAATCAAGCTTTATAAATCAAATGATGTTCCCGTAAAAGGTTTGATTTTCTGCAGTAGGGTAGAAGAGGCAAAATCTCTTTCGTCAGCATTAAACAATGATGGTTTTGTAACAACTTATTTAACGGGAGAAAATTCTGATACAGAGAGAGAAAATGTTATTCAACAACTTGAATCAGATGAAAATCCCCTACAGTACATAATCAGCGTAGATATTTTTAATGAAGGTGTTGATATTCCGTGTGTTAATCAGGTTGTAATGCTTCGTCCTACTCAGTCTGCGATAATCTTTGTTCAGCAATTAGGAAGAGGCTTGAGAAAAGATAAAAGCAAATCTTATGTCTGTGTTATAGATTTTATTGGAAATTACGAAAATAACTTTTTTATTCCAATCGCATTGTTTGGAGATAATTCATATAATAAAGACAATCTTCGTCGAGCTCTCTCTACAGGTTCTGCTTGTATTCCTGGCTCATCGACAATTCAGATAAATGAAATTGCACGACAAAAAATCTTTGATTCAATAAACCAAACTTCTTTCACTCAACTAAAGCTTTTAAAAGAAGAATATACAAAACTGAAATTGCGTCTGGCACATATTCCAACAATGATGGATTTTGTAAACAATGGGTTTATTGACCCGCTTCTTTTTATTGATTATGCAGGAAGCTATTACGGTTTCAAATGCAAAGTTGAAAAAGAAGATTTACTTCTGTCTGCAAAAGAAATGTGTTCCTTGCAATTTTTGTCCCTTGAATTTGCCAGAGGATTTAGAGTTCATGAAATACTTTTGCTCCAAAAGCTCGTGCAGCAAGAACAAATAACATGCGAAAATTTTTCACAAATTTTAAAAATATATAACGTCACATTGACTGAAAAAGATATTGTGGGAATGTGCAATCTTCTCTCACCTGATTTTTACACTCAAGCTGATAAGAAGAAGTATGGTGGTATTACTTATGTTAGTTTTGATAAAACCACACAAATCTTTACTAGGTCAGAAGAATTCTCAAATCTTCTGAATAATGAATTGTATGTAAAAGAAATATCAGATTGTCTTTCATACGGACTAAAAAGAGCTATCTTAAAAGAAAACGAAGTGCGAGTTGATAACAATCTTGTTCTTTATCGTAAGTATTCACGAAAGGATGTTTGCAAGCTTTTAAATTGGAAAAGCGATTGTTCTTCAACAGTTTATGGCTACAAGACAGAGACATCAACAGATGACTATACTTGTCCTATATTTGTTACCTATAAAAAATCGGATGATATTTCTGACACAACAAAATATGAAGATGTTTTTATCGATAACAGTCGTTTCAATTGGTATAGCCGCAGCAGAAGAACATCTGAGTCTGATGAAGTTTCGGCCTTGATTCATCAGAGCGAAAACAATATCCGCGTTTTACTTTTTGTTAAGAAGGATGATGCTGAAGGTTCTGATTTTTATTATATGGGAGATATGAAATATCACTCATTTGAAGATACTACAATGAATGGAAAAGATGGAAAAGTGCCGGTTGTCAACATTCAATTTGATATGGAGACTCCTGTTCCTCAAAATCTTTATTCTTATTTGGAAGGTTAATATGAAGACAGTAAAAGTAGTTGCTGCAATTATTATTCGTAAAGATTCAGAAGAAAAAAAGTATGTATTCGCAACACAGCGAGGATACGGAGAATTCAAAGATGGGTGGGAATTTCCCGGCGGAAAAATTGAAGAAGGGGAAAGCCCAGAAGCTGCCCTTGAACGCGAAATCCGAGAGGAGCTTGCCACACAAATCAAAGTGGGCGATTGCATCGACACGGTTGAATACGATTATCCGACATTTCATCTTTCAATGAAGTGCTTTGCATGCCAAGTGGTTAGCGGAAAACTGGAACTTCTTGAGCATGAGAACGCGGCTTGGCTTACAAAAGAAACGCTTAGAAGTGTAAAGTGGCTTCCCGCAGACGTAACGGTTTTGGATGCAGTTGAAAAATTGCTGTAAAAAAAGCTAAAAACTTATACAGACCCTGAACCAAGTTCAGGGTGATACCATGAGAGAGTTTATGTAAGGACACGTTGAGCAGGCAGCTAGAGTTTAAATTTGTCCAGCTCTGAGGTAATGTTAAGAACTGATTTCTTGTTTGCCTCGGCCTTTTCGCGCACGGTTGAGAAAGAGTCGGAGAAGTTCTTTACGACGTTTTCGGATTCGACTACCGATTCGTTGACTTGGCCTGCAAGCGAAACAACTTCATTCAGGTTGTGCATTATTTCCTCTGTATAGTTGGCCTGGTTCCTTGCAAGGCTGTTCACGTCTTCTATCTGTCTTACGATTACGTTTGTTGTGCCCAGTATGGAGCCAGCATCAATGGACTGCTGGGAGACGGTTCTGGAAATTTCCTGGACTACCTGGCTCTGTTCGCCTATGTCGCTTTGAATCTTGCTGAATGCATTGCTGGTAAGTTCCATGTTTGAAGAGCCGTCCGCCATGGATTTTGCAATCTCGTTGATTAGGTTGCCTATGTCCTTTGCAGACTTCTGCGTTGATTCCGATAGTTTTCGTATTTCATCCGCAACTACGGAGAAGCCTTTCCCAGATTCTCCTGCATGGGCTGCTTCAATGGCCGCATTCATTGCAAGAAGGTTTGTCTGTGATGCAACGGCCTGAATCATCTTGATTACGGCAATCATCTTGTTGGACATGTCGGAAATTCCGTTGATGATTTCCTGAGTCTTTTTTACTTCCGCACTTCCCGAAATGGACTCCTCGGTTAGTTCCGAAGAAAGGGCCTGTGCCCTAGATATTAGGTTCGTAATGGACTTGAAGTTGTCTACCATCTCGTTCATTGAAACTGCATTTTCTTTTTCTGACTTGGACTGGTTTTCTGTAAAGCCGCTGACCTTTAGTGCATCGGAGCTAAGCTTTTCAACGCCGGTGTTTACAGATTCCAAAAGCTGCGTCTGATTGTAGCTTTCGGATGTCATTGCATGGAAGCTTTCGACAATCTGCGAAATGTCCTTTGATGAACTTTCCGTCAGCGTCAGAAGTTCCTCCGCGCTATAGTCTACTGAATCGGTTTCCTGCTTTAGCTTCAAAAGGGATGACCTTAGGGAATCCATCAAGAGGTTCATCTCCGACATCAGTATGCCAAAGTCGTCGAACACTCCAATATAAATGCGGCTCCTCAAATCACCGTCAGTCCTAAGGTTTACAATCTGATCTATCGTCATCTGGAAGCGTTGCCTTAGCTGGAGGAGAATCATTATGATAAGAGGCATGCAGATGAATACGCCCTGGAAAAATGCAAAGGCCGCCTTACCAAGAAATTTGTCCATGGGCCACCCGTGCTTGACCGCGCTATATCCCGAGCAGAAAACGTGCCAAGCAACTGTTCCGATTACTATTGTAATTGTCCTTCCAAGCGACATGGAAACAGTGGTCCGCCTAAAATCCTTGCAGGAAATGAGCTTAAGCTTAAGCAGTTCCTTGCCTGAAAGAGTCATGTAGCACCTGACCGCATACTGGACAGCAATCAAGCCGTAACAGACAATCAGGATCATGATTATGAGCAAATCTGTCCTGTTGTAGTTGACCTTGCCTGCAAGCTTTTTGATGATGATGGTGGTTCCGTTGCCTATAGGATAGCCTACCATCATGGCAATGGTCGTTATAATTTTGATTTTGTTGAGGGTTGGTTCTATCCCCCTTTTTTCTTCCTGGGAAATTTCCTCCGTCTCGGCTTTTTTTATCAGCTGAAGAAGAGGCTTCATCACGATATAGCTAACAATAGCAATAATTATAGAAATACCAGCTGCGGGGCCTATCGTTACACCCAAGCTTCCTGCCCATTCAATCCATTCGCTACCTTTTATCTGTGTCACTTGTAATGAAGAAAGCAAGGGAACGCCAATGATTGTACTGATTCCAAACAAGAGCATGTACAATTGAAACAAATTCATTCTTTTTTCTCCATAATCTCAAGGTTTATATCTTAATTATAACTGAACTTACCGCTTTGTCAAAAATAAAATAAGGATTTTGGAAAAAAAATAATGAAAAATGTGTGGCGGGAGGTTTGAGTTTAGGCAAACCCTGAATTTACTTGCCTGCAAGTGCGTTCAGGGCGCCAGTGCGTTAGGTTTTATACAGCTTCAGACTACTCTTGCTTGCTAGCCGGTTCTTTGACCTTGTGGACAGAAATTTTGCCAAAGAGTTTCCTCAGCAGACCCAATTTTCCAAAGCAAATCCAGTAGAACAAGGCAACTACGAGGATTATGGGAATTCCGTAGAACACAATGTAGAGAAGCACAAAAATCAGGTTTATGATAAAGCTAAAGAAGCCGCCAAAGAGCTCCTTTGCTTTTTCACCAGCATTGGGCAGGGCAAATCCTTCCTCCGTGTGGTTTGCGGGAAGCTTTGCAGAAATGTTTACCGTGGCAAATTCAATCTTGCCGGAAAGGCGGTTCATCTGTCCCTGCATGCGCTCAAGATCACTCGTGACATCGTTGATTTTTGTCTCAATCTCCATCATGTCTTTTATTGCGGTGGCATTTTTCAGGTAGCTTTGCAGACGCTCAACAAGGACTTTCTTTGTTTCTATTCTGGTCTGAAGGTCGTAGAATTCATCCGTAACATCTGTGCTTTCTATGTTCTTGTGAAGGATTTTACCAAAGCCGCTTGCTTGTTCCATTGCCACGTCAAATGAGGCGGAGGGAATCCTTGCGGTAAAGCTTGAGCTTCTTGCCCCCATGGATGATTCGGAAATGTATCCGCCAAAATCATGGACCCATTTTTGAACCAATGCCTGCGTCTTTTCCAGGGATTCAACTTCAAGGTTTATCGTGCCCGTAAAGATAAGCTTGCGTCCTGCAGGCAGAGTTGGAGCCTTGGCATCTTCCGCGCTTGCAGGTGTCTCCGGGTTGTAGCCGGTACCAGAAAAATCTCCGTCGGCTGTTTCATGGAGTGCAGCTAGCGACTTACTTTGACTTGCCGAATATTTTTTGGAGCAGGATACAAATAGTGCCTCAAGAGCAATAATTGTTACGAACAACAGTTTTTTCATTTTAAGATCTCCCCTTTTTGCTAAGGATTTTATTTTCATACATGGCCTTGTCCGCCATGGACTGTGCCTGAATAAAGTCTGCCTTGCTTGACGGAGAAAAGAAGGCATAACCGTGGGCGGCCGTAAAGTTAATTTTTGTCTCCATCTGGTTTTTTGTGTAATAGTCAAACATGTTTATGATTTGGGTTGCCCTCGTATAGTCAATGTCCTTGCAGAGGCAGATGAATTCATCCCCTCCTACACGGTAGATGTCCCCTGACTTTCCCACTGCACGCTTTAGGCATTCGCAGAAAGAATGTATTGCCTTGTCGCCTTCCAGATGCCCGTACTTGTCGTTTATGACTTTGAGGTTGTTCATGTCAAACATAAAGAGGCAGTATTTGTCCAGCTTTATTTCGTCTGCAGAAAAGTTTTCTATGAGTGTATACCAGGCCGTCTGGTTGGAAACGCCTGTGGCCAGGTCAAGAAAGGCTAGCTTCTTGTAAATCTCGGCAGACCTTACCGCATTGAACTGCTTTTGCGTTTTTTGAATCACAAAGACAGAAATGGAAATGAACATGAATATTATTCCAAGGTAGAGGACTGCATCCGTAAAATTCTTGTGGTGCTTTATGACAGAAGATATTAGAAATGATATCGTACACAGGGCTATAGATGTGGAAAATGCAATCTTTGTACTTTTTTTTGCAAATTCAAAGTTAAGGTTTATGAGCACAAGAATGTAGACAAAAACAATGACGAACATTGTATTTATCATAAAGAGCGAGCTTGTCATCTGGGCAATTCCCGTAAGCTGCAGGAAAAGTTGGGAAACTATAGAAAGCGTTATGCAGAAAAACAGAGTGACAAGGGCAGGATGTTTTTTGTTTATGAAAAGTTCCTTTATGAATAAAAATGATAGAATCAGGATAAAGGGCTGAATCATGTATTCAAGGAACCAGTGCAACGGCTGGAAGCCCATAAAAAACTGCAGTAACCGGGATTCTTCCGTTTGCCATGCGCCAAGAAGAATCAGCAGCATGGTAAAGTAAAGAATTGTTTTGTCAAAGACCACCCGCAGGTAGAATACCGTTATGATTAACAATATCAGGCCGAACAGGATAAGAACTGCCCCCAAAAAAAACTGGGGAAGCCGCTCCTTTGAAAGCCTGTTGAGGAGTTCGTCCCTGGTGCCCATCCATACCTGCCCAAATTCGCCGGCTGACGAAGAAACAAGCGACCTTGCCTCTATGCACAAAATTCCCCCGTGGATTTGCGGTATAGATATTAAGTTGTGGAAAGAGCGGTAGCTGCTGAGCCACTTTGGGTTTGAAGGGCTTTGGTATTCATATATGGTTTCGCCGTTGAGGTAAACTTTCACAGCCTGATGGTGGGCGTAATAGTCAATGTATGTGTTGTAGAAATTGCCAAGAAGCTTGTGGTAAATCTTTGCCGTGCCTGATTCATCTGCCGGAATCCTTGCCGGGAGGGAGTCTATCTCCTGCCTTTTGGAATTTGAGTCAAAATAATACCATCCCTCGTTAAAATGCGAGGCCGGGGTAATCCAGAGGGATATGTTCTTTGTGTTTCTTCCGCACCAAAAGACGACTGAAGCGATGGACAGCAAGAACAATATGAGGAAGATGATTGTATATTTTGTAATGCTTGCAAAATTCGGCTTTTTCATTTTGGCAACGGATTTGTTAGCTATAGTTATGTAAAATAATATAGTAAAAAAGTGCAAAAGTCTAGTTTTTGTTGATGATTTTGAACAAAGGGGTTTATAATATTCATAATGAATGCGAATGTTGACTACAACGTAATTATTGTTGGTGCTGGCCCGGGCGGAATTTTTTCTGCCTATGAACTTGTTAAAAACAACCCCAGGCTAAAAATTGCCGTGTTTGAAGAAGGCGGGCCTCTAAAAAAACGTCACTGCCCAATTGACGGCGACAAGGTAAAGTCATGCATAAAGTGCAAGACCTGTTCAATAATGAGCGGTTTTGGCGGTGCTGGTGCCTTTTCCGACGGCAAGTACAACATAACGAACGACTTTGGCGGAACCCTTTACGAGCACATTGGCCGGCAGAAGGCCCTGGACCTTATGAATTATGTTGACAGCATAAACGTAAGCCATGGCGGCCAGAACACAAAGATGTATTCAACAGGAGCCACAAAATTCAAAAAAATATGCCTGCAGAACGGCCTAAAGCTTTTGGATGCCTCCGTGCGCCATCTGGGAACGGACATAAACTATGTAGTTCTTGAAAATCTTTATGATGAACTAAAGGATAAGGTTGAATTCCATTTTTACACCCCGGTGCGCAAAATAGAGCACAACGAGGACTATGGGCTTACCGTAAGCTGGGACAAGGGAAGTGCTACCTGCTCCGACTGCATTGTGTCTGTTGGAAGGAGCGGCAGCAAGTGGCTTGGCAAAGTCTGCGAGGAGCTTAACCTTCCAACAAAGTCCAACCGTGTGGATATTGGCGTTAGGGTTGAACTTCCAGCCCTTGTATTTTCCCACCTGACCGATGAACTTTACGAAAGTAAGATTGTCTACAGAACGTCAAAATTTGAAGACCGGGTGCGCACTTTCTGCATGAACCCCAACGGCATGGTTGTAAACGAAAACACCAACGGAATCATAACCGTAAACGGCCACAGCTTTGAAGACCCTTCCAAAAAGACCGAAAACACGAATTTTGCCCTTCTTGTTTCCCAAAATTTTACCGAACCATTCAAAAATTCAAATGAATACGGTGAAAGCATAGCCCGCTTGAGCAATATGCTGGGAGGAGGGGTAATCCTGCAGCGTTTTGGCGACCTTGCCCGCGGAAGAAGAAGCAATGCTGAGCGCATGAAGGAAAGCATGGTAACGCCAACCCTAAAGGCCAGCCCTGGCGACCTAAGCCTTGTCCTTCCCAAGCGCATTCTGGACGGAATAATAGAGATGATTTATGCCCTGGACAAGATTGCTCCTGGAACTGCCGGTGACGATACTTTGCTTTACGGTGTGGAAGTTAAATTCTACAACATGGAAGTGGAACTTGATGAGCACCTTGAGACAAAATACCGGGGGCTTTACATAATAGGCGACGGTTCTGGCGTAACGCACTCACTTTCCCATGCTTCGGCAAGCGGTGTATATGTTGCCCGGCGGATATGTGCCGCTGAATGAAGTTGAAAAAAAGTTGTATATCGTAGTATAATCATAGCAGCTAGAGCTGATGGAGGATATAATGGAAAATAAAGACGAAGGCCCGGTTTTGGCTCCGGCAATAAATTTGAGCGGCAAGCGCATTTTGGTTGTGGACGACAACAAAATCAACATGGAAGTAATGGCCGGCTTGCTGAAGGAACTGGGCTACCAGGTAGATACTGCTTCTGGCGGGGAAGAATGCCTTAAAAAGTTCTCGGAAAGCGAAGACGGAACTTACGGATTGATTTTTATGGATTTGCACATGCCCGGCACAGATGGTTTGGCGGCATCAAAACTTATCCGCAACATGCCGCGCAGGGATGCCAAATTTGTTAACATATCTGCCCTTACGGTAGACGACAGCGAAGACATTCTTGAGCAGTGTGCCGTTGCAGGAATGGACAGCTATATTCTAAAGCCTGCAACAAAGGAATCTGTTAGCCTTTTGATTAACGGCGGAAATCCATTGGAAAAGAAAATTTAATAAACAAAAATAAAATAGGAGAATAAAATGTTTAATCAGGTTCTTGATTTCCTGGACAACAGTACTTGGGGTGTCTGGGGAATCCCAACTATGGTCATCATCTTGGGAACTGGCCTCTTGCTTACAATAAGCCTAAAGGGGTTGCAGTTCAGGAAGCTGGGCTACGCGCTCAGGACTATGTTCCGTAAGCCAGACGGAGAAAAGGGTGAAGTTTCTTCTTTTGGCGCTTTGTGTACGGCTCTTTCCGCAACAATCGGTACAGGTAATATCGTAGGCGTTGCAACGGCTTTGGTTGCCGGTGGTCCTGGAGCTTTGTTCTGGATGTGGGTTGCAGCCCTGCTTGGTATGGCAACAAAATATGCCGAATGTCTTGTTGCAATCCATTACCGCGAGCAGAAGAGCGACGGCCACATTTTGGGCGGTGCCTTCTATGCCATAGAAAAGGGTATGGGCAAGAACTGGAAGTGGCTTGCTATCCTCTTTGCCCTTTTTGGTACTCTGGTAGGCCTTTTTGGAATTGGAACATTCAGCCAGGTGAACAGCATTTCCAGCGCAATAAACACCTTCTTTGACAGCGAAGGAAAAAACATTGCCTTCCGCCTCTTTGGAATAAACTACACCTATGCAACGGTAATTTCTTCTTTGGTGGTTGCTATCTTTGTTGCCCTTATCATCATTGGTGGTCTTAAGCGCATTTCCAAGGTTGCAACTTACATAGTTCCTTTTATGGCCATCCTCTACTTTATCTTTGGAATTATTATCCTTGTAACAAATGCTACAGCCATTCCAGGTGCATTCGTAAAGATTTTCCGCGGAGCATTCGGCCTTGACCAGGTTGTAGGCGGTGCCTTTGGCTTTATGCTTATTGCAATGCAGAAGGGTATTGCCCGCGGTATTTTCTCCAACGAGGCAGGTCTTGGTTCCGCTCCAATTGCGGCTTCTGCGGCACAGGTAAAGGATCCGGTTCAGCAGGCCATTATTTCAATGACTGGAACTTTCTTTGACACAATTATCATTTGTACGATTACGGGGCTTGCAATCGTTATTGCTGGTTCCTACGACATTGGTCTTACGGGCTATGCCGTAACGGATGCTGCTTTTAAGGCTCTTCTTCCCTTTGGAAACACATTCACCGGTTTTGTTCTTATGGTAAGCCTGGTACTCTTTGGCTTTACCACAATCTTGGGCTGGGACTACTACAGCGAGCGCTGCATTGAATACCTTTCAGGCGGCAAGATGGGCGTTGTAAAGGTTTACCGCTGGCTCTACATCCTTGCAGTATTTATTGGCCCCTACATGACCATAAGCCAGGTTTGGACAATTGCAGATATCTTTAACGCGCTTATGGCAATTCCAAACTGTATTTGTCTTATTGCCCTGGTTGGCGTTATTGCAAAGCTTTCCAAGGATTTCTTTGCTAAAAAGCAGTAATTTTAGCTTTTCAAATTAAAATTAGGCCTTGTACCGTGGAAATCATGGTGCAGGGCCTTTTTTCTTTGCAAAGGATACAAAACTTTCGCAAAATGAGGCACGGCCGGGATTGGAGGGGCGGCGTAGCCGTTGCCGTAGGCAATGGAGCGGGTAGGGCCCCGCGGAACCCCGGAAAGCCCTTTGCAGAATAAAGCGCCGCAATATTAAATAAATATTTAAATTAAACAAAAGAGTTGAGAAATTTGATTTTCTTATCTATAATATATCTATGGACTTTTTTAAGCGGCTTTTTAGGCTTCAGGGGCAGGATGGGCAAAAGCTCCTGGACTTGAACAAGGATGTCGTTAAAAAATACAATTACAATACTCTCAGAAGTTTTACGCTTATATACAGCATAATCCTGTTCGGCTTGCTGGTTATTTCCATTTTTTCCAATTTATATACAAGAACCATTTACAGGATTCTTTTTGCCGCTTACTTTTTTAACTTTTCCGTGATTTACCTGCTTTGCCGGCTAAAGAAAAAAATCTTGCACGACAATTCGGTGCCTTTCGTGTACATTTTTATTTTCGTACTCTATACCTTTGACATTATTTTTAACCTGCTAAGCCTGCACGACAGTCCCTACACGATGTTTTTGTGCTACCTTGTAATCATTCCGGTCATTTTTATAGAAAGACGGCGTAATCTTACCCTTATGAATTTAATATGGTGGATTTTCGCGCTGGTCCTTTCATTTCTTTTTAAGACAAAATACTTTTTCCTGATGGACCTGATGAACACGACCATTGCCTTTGTAATAGGAACCATCATCGGAAACACTACGCGGAATTCCCAGCTGCGCTACATGGACATGAAGTCTCACAAGATGGACAAGGACCTGGAGGTTATGAAGGCCAAGAACGAGGCAAAGTCCACCTTCCTTGCCAACATGTCGCACGAAATCCGCACGCCTATAAATGCAATGCTCGGCCTTAACGAGATGATTATTCGCGAATCTACGGAAAAGAACATACTTCACTATGCGGAAGACGTGAAGGTTTCCGGCAAGACCCTGCTTTCGCTTGTCAACGACATACTTGATTTTTCAAAAATAGAAGCCAACCGCATGGACATTATAAACGGTGTCTACAGCCTTGATGCCATGATTAACGATTTGATGAACATGCTCACACCTCGCGCCAGGGCAAAAAACCTTGAGTTGAACCTGATTGTTGACCCCACGATTCCAAATTCTCTTTACGGGGATGAAATCAGAATCAAGCAGTGCATTATGAACATGCTCACCAACGGCATTAAGTATACGAACGAAGGCTCTGTTACCTTTAAGGTGGGCTGGGATTCCATAAGCGAGAAGAGCATTCTGCTAAAGATTGAGGTAACGGATACCGGCATAGGCATAAAGGAAGAAGATATTCCCAAGCTCTTTACAGCTTTCAGGCGCATAGACGAACCCCAGCACCGCACGGTTGAGGGAACCGGCCTTGGCATGTCCATAGTCATGGGCCTCTTGGAAAAGATGGGCTCAACGCTTTATGTAAAGAGTGAATACGGCAAAGGCTCAAGGTTCTGGTTCAATTTGCAGCAGGAAATCACGTCTCCTCTTCCCATAGGCAATTTTCAGGCCCGCATTGCAACGCTTAACGAGGTTCAGCCTAAGTACAGAGAAACTTTCCACGCACCGGACGCAAGCATTCTTGTCATTGACGACATGAAAATCAACCTTAGCGTAATTCAGGGGCTCTTGAAAAAGACGCAGATAAAGATAGATTGTGTTCTTAGCGGGGAGGAAGCCCTGGAGAAAGTAAAGAAAAACGTTTACGATGTGATTTTTATAGACCACCGAATGCCTGTCATGGATGGAATTGAAACCCTTCATGCCATGCAAAGGCTACCCCACAATGCCTCTTGGAAGGCACCCTGCATAGCCCTAACGGCAAATGCCATTGCCGGTGCAAGGGAACTGTATTTACAGGAGGGATTTGTTGACTATCTTTCCAAGCCTGTTGACTATGCAAAGCTTGAGTCTCTTTTGGTTTCCTATATAGACAAGGCAAAAATTCAGAAGGTGGAGGACTCTTCTTCTGTTGAAGAAGAAAAGCAGGAAAGTTCTTCTGAACCCCAGGAATACTCGGTGGCGGACAATGCTTCCATTGCCGACAGGATTTTCTTTGCAAACTGCTGTAAGACTGCAGGTATGGATGCACGTGCTGCAATTGCAAACTGCGGTGATATTGACGTTCTAAAGACTGCTGTTGCCGAGTACTACAGAACTATAGAAGAAAAGTCCAATCTCATAGAGCTTTACAAAAACAGGCAGGACTGGAAGAATTATACGATTCAGGTTCATGCGCTAAAGAGTTCTTCCCGCCTTATCGGTGCGACCGAACTTTCCCGGTTTGCGGCATTCCTTGAACAATGCGGCGACAAAAAATTGGTCAACGAAATAGAAAACAAGACTTCTGACTTGCTAAAACTCTATCGAAGTTATAAATTAAACTTAAAGCTTATTGCGGACATGGCCGGGGATGCAGATTTGGAATTCCAGAAAGAAGAGAGCGGGAAGACTGATTTTGCAGAAGAAAAGGAAATTCCTCAGGAGCCAACCAGGGAATTTGATGGGGAAACATACAAAGCCGTGATTGAGGCGTTAAAAGAATATGCCCAATCCGCAGACTTTGATTCCATAAAGAATGTTATTGGGGAACTAAAGACTTATAAGATTCCAGAAAGCAAGAAGAATTTTTTTGCAGAAATACTGGAGGCGGCAAACAAAGAAAGTTTGGACAGCCTCTCAAATATTTTAATTGACGAATAGGGAGATATTATGGATAAAAGACAGATATTGCTTATAACAAAAGATGCCCACAGTTTTTTGCTCAAGGCCCTAATCAAGAGCCTGAATGGCGGCGGTTTTGACGTTGTTCCCATCAATCCCAATGCGGAAGAAATCATGTACCTTAAGCGCAACGACAATTTGCCCCCGATTTTTATTGTCTACCTTGAAGACTATGAGGATAAGTACGACACGCTTTTTCCCTGCCTTGAAAAACTTGTTTCGGAACCAAACATTACAAGGCATTTGTATCTTGTGGGAAATTCCATAGAGATTAGCGCAGCCTATAAATTTATTCCCAAGAACCTTGTAGCCTATGCCTTTGAGCGCCCGGTAAATTCTATGGAGATGATAAAGCAGATACAGCTTTTGTCTGCGGGCTACAGCTATGAGTATACCCCGGAAAATCTGGTAAAGTCCGAGCACCTTGATCCAAAAAAGCACACCCTTTTGCTTGTTGATGACGACAGCACTTATTTAAAGGCAATGGAGCGGTGGTTTACAAAGGAATTCAACGTGTTTGCGGTAAACTCCGGCATGAATGCGGTTTCTCTTTTAAAGAGGCGCACTGTTGAGCTTATTCTTTTGGATTACGAAATGCCTGTTCTTTCTGGCTTGGAAGTCTTCCAGATTATGCGCTCGGAGCCTTCAACTGCCCATATTCCGATTATTTTCCTTACTTCCAAGGATGACAAAAAAACTGTTATGGAAGTTTTGCAGGCAGGACCGGATGCTTATCTTTTAAAGACAAAACCGCCGGCAATTCTTGTTCAGAATATAAAGGATTTCTTTGCGGAAAAAGAAAAGAAAAATGCTAACAACGCAGAAGAAAATGCAGAATACAAGAGCGATCTTCCCGGAGCCGACATTCCTTCGTCCGACCTGCCGAAATCAGATATTCCTGCTTCCGACATTCCCCAGTCTGATCTTCCAAAAGACGAATAATCATGACTGCCCTAGAAAAATACTACAATAAATTCAATGAAGACCACCGCCTTACCACAAGGCATGGTCTTGTTGAATTTACCACGTCGCTAAAATACATCCATGATTTTATTCCGGAAGGATGCCATGTAAACATTCTTGACGTTGGTGCTGGAACCGGACGCTATTCAGTTGCACTTGCAAACGAGGGGCACAATGTTACCGCAGTGGAGCTTGTTCCGCGCAATCTTGCCGTCCTTGAATCAAAGCATGCCAATGTAAACTGCTGGCCTGGAAACGCCATGGACCTGCACTTTCTTCCCGACGCAAAATTTGACATAACGCTTTTGTTCGGCCCGCTTTACCATCTTCATACGGAAGAAGAGATGCTTAAGGCTTTTGCCCAGGCTCGCCGTGTTACAAAAAAAGACGGTGTAATTTTTGCGGCTTATGTTATGAATGAATACAGCATAATTTCCTACTGCTTTAAAAAGAACAAGATAAAAGAATGCCTGCAAAATGGTGAGCTTACTACCGACTTTCACACGGTAAGTTCTCCTGACCAGCTTTATTCCTATTTCCGACTTGAAGACATAGACGCTCTTAACAAAAAGTCTGGGCTTGAGCGCATAAAAATTATTGCCGCCGACGGCCCTGCTGACTACATGCGGCAAACCCTTAACGCAATGGACGAAGAGGAATTTGAGCTCTTTTTAAAATACCACCTGTCTACTTGCGAACGTCCTGAACTTTTGGGGGCTTCTTCCCATACGGTGGACATTCTCCGCAATTAAAATAGCTTTCTTTTTAGAGAAATAATAGTCCACTGTTTGCATAATTATGCGTTTTTGGATAAAATGTTATTACATATAGGAGCAAATCATGGATAGTGCAATGATTCAACACGTAATTGCGTTTGTAATTTATTTGGGTCTAATGATTTACGTTGGAATCCGCTGGATGAACACCAACAACAATTCAGAAGACTTTTTCCTTGGCGGAAGGAACCTTGGCCCTTGGACGACAGCCCTTTCTGCAGAAGCGAGCGATATGTCGGGCTGGCTCTTGATGGGACTTCCTGGCCTTGCATATCTTGGCGGAATTAAGGAAGCTTTCTGGACCGCTCTTGGTCTTGAAATTGGAACTTACCTTAACTGGCTGATTGTAGCAAAGCCTTTGCGCAAGTATTCAATTGCTTGTGGAAATTCCATAACAATTCCGCAGTTCCTTACCAACAGGTTTAAGGATAAGAAGCGCCTTATTTCTTTGGTTTCTTCTATATTCATAATGTTCTTCTTTGCAATTTATACGGCTTCAGGTTTTGTTGCCTGTGCCAAGCTTTTGAACACGGTATTTGAACTGCCCTATATCTGCGGTCTTGTAATAGGCGCTGTGGTTATCCTGCTTTACACGCTTTTGGGCGGATTTGGAGCTGTTTGTACAACAGACTTTATCCAGGGTACGCTTATGTTCATAAGCCTTATTATTACTCTGGTCATTGTTACAGTTACCCTTGGCGGACCGGCAGAATCTTTTGCAAAGGTTAGCGAATTCAGCAACAAGGCTATAAACGGAGAATTGGGCAATGAGCTTAGGGAAAAATTCCTTGGCAACAAAAACTTTAGCGTAATTTCCATTGTTTCTGCCCTTGCCTGGGGATTGGGCTACTTTGGAATGCCGCACATTCTTGTACGCTTTATGGGTATAAGAAGCAATGCCGAGATTAAGATTTCCCGCAGAATAGCAATGATTTGGGTTACAATCGCATTCATTGGCGCTGTAGCTATTGGTGCTTTTGCAACTGTTTTCCTTCCTGAACAGCTTTCCGCTGGAGCTTCTGAGTCTGTAATCATCAAGTGTATTACAAAGATTTACCAGCCATTCATTGGCGGAATTTTCCTCTGCGCAATTCTTGCAGCGGCTATGTCTACCGCAGACAGCCAGCTTTTGGTTGCGGCATCCGCATTTACTGAAGACTGCTGCCAGACCCTTCTTAACAAGAAGTTTGATGCCAATACAACAGTCCGCATAAGCCGTATTACGGTTCTTGCCATTGCGGCCGTTGCCTTTGTCCTTTCGCTTGATGAATCCAGTTCTATCTTTAAGCTGGTTAGCTACGCATGGGCGGGATTCGGCTCAACATTCGGGCCTTTGGTTCTTCTGGCACTCTTCTGGAGGAATGCAACTGCAAAGGGTGCTGTGGCAGGAATCATTGGCGGTGCTGTAACTGTTATTGCATGGCACAACCTGCACGGCGGCATCTTTGATGTTTACGAGATTCTTCCGGGCTTCTTGGTTTGTCTTGTATTGGCTGTTGTTATAAGCTGCCTGGATAAAAACAAGGATCCTGAAATGCTTGCCGAGTTTGACAAGTACAAGAAATTGGCAGACTAGTACAAATAGTAGTAAAATAAAAGTGCCGGGTTTGCAGGAAAGTTTCTTGCAAATACCCGGCATTTTTTTCATTAGGGAATCAATTTTCTACTCTTCTTTTTGTTCAAAATAACTCTTTGTGGCACCGCAAATTGGACATGCCCAGTTTTCCGGTATGTCTTCAAATGCTGTTCCTGGAGCCACACCGTTTTCCCTGTCGCCCTCTTCTACATCATAAACATATCCGCATACCTTGCATTCGTGTTTTGCCATAAAAAACTCCTTGATATTGATTTTATCATTCGTAATAAAAAAACCGCCCATGAACGGTTTCGCAAACGGTCAAAGGCGGGAGGTCTTAGTTGCCGCTAGGGCTATTTTACGTCAACAGATGTTATTATTGTTGCTTTTGAAGGCAAGATAATGTTTGCAATCTGTTTTGAATGCTTTGAAACATCGTTCAGTTTTTCGTTGGTCGTGTCCTGGGAACAGACATTTTTTATGTAGCTTTGTGCCTGGGACTGCCAAGAACCTTTGTCGCATGCATAAATCTGGAAGACCTTGTATGTGTCTACATTTGCCTTTTTCTTTGAGCTGTATGACCTTGTCAAAACCCAGCTTTCCGTTACCTTGTTGAATCCGCTGAATTTTGCATTTGAAGCTGCATCCTGAAGGTACTTCTTTGTATCCGGGTTGTTTGTTAGGCTACCCTTTGAGTAGGCATCGATTCCTGTGTTCAAGTTGCGGGCTATGCAGGACATATAGTCTGCCTGTGCAATCTGCTGAGCCTGCTTTAGCTCTGCATCGGAAGTTTTGTCCATGCGGTCGCGGCGGGATTCGATTACAATAAAATACTTGTTCTTTAGCTTCTGCTGAAGTGAAGACGGAAGGTTGTCCAAGTCATTGTTTAGGGCAGGTTCTATCCATGCAGGAACATCTCCGTTTGCAGAACGGCCTTCCCAGTCAATAAAATTTTGCTGCGGATAATTCACCGCAGTCTGTTGGGAAGAAGAACATGAAGAAATAAGGCTTGCAAGAACGAATAAGGGTATTACTTTTTTTAAAAAATTCAAGTTAGAACCTCCTAGTATATATATTTTAAGTCTAATTAGTGAATTTGGATTTGTCAAGGGAAAAATGTGCTTGTTTTGGACTAAATTTTACAGGTAGGTCTGGTTCTAAAAAAAATACCGCCCTCTGCACAAGGAGGTTTGTATGCAAAGGGCGTTTTAGAGATTGCTTTATTTAAGCGTGGGCTTTAGCCTGCCAAGTATTCGTTAATGCTTGCGGCTGCCTTGCGGCCTTCACCCATGGCAAGAATTACGGTTGCGGCACCAAGAACAATGTCTCCGCCTGCCCATACCTTTGTCATGCTGGTTTCCTGCTTTTCATCAACCTGAATGTGGCCCTTGGGGTCAGTCTTGATTTCTGGCGTTGTCTTTGGGATGAGCGGGTTTGAGTTGTTTCCAAGGGCTACGATTACCGCGTCACATGGAATTTCGTGTTCACTGCCTGCAACTGGAACCGGGCTTCTGCGTCCAGATGCGTCTGGTTCGCCAAGTTCATAGCTAAGAGCCTTGAGTCCTGTAACTGTTCCTGTTTCTTCGTTGCCAATAATTTCTACCGGGTTTTCAAGGAAGCGGAATTCGACTCCCTCTTCTTCTGCATGCTCAACTTCTTCTGCACGGGCCGGCATTTCTGTTCTTGTACGGCGGTAAACGACATACACTTTTTCTGCACCAAGGCGCAATGCCATGCGGGCTGCATCCATTGCAACGTTTCCACCGCCACAAACTACGACGGTCTTTGCGTTGTAGAAAGGAGTGTCTGCTTTTTCTGCATCGTAAGCCTTCATCAGGTTTGCGCGGGTAAGATATTCGTTTGCAGAGAAAACACCGATGTAATTTTCACCAGGAATGCCAAAGAATTTTGGAAGACCAGCGCCTGTTCCTACGAATGCGGCATCAAAGCCTTTTTCTGTCAAAATCTGCTGGACGGTTGATGTGCGGCCAACAAGGAAGTTCATCTCAAAGTTTACACCCATCTTCTTAAGGTTTTCAACTTCATTCTGGACAATGGACTTTGGCAGGCGGAATTCCGGGATTCCGTAGACCATAACGCCACCAGCCTTGTGGAATGCTTCAAATACCGTAACATCGTGACCAGCGCGGCGGCAGTCTGCTGCAACTGTAAGACCTGCTGGGCCTGAACCGATAACTGCAACCTTCTTGCCTGTGGAAGCTGCAACAGCCGGCATTGTTGTAAGATTGTTGTTGCGCTCGTAATCGGCTACAAAGCGTTCCAAGCGGCCAATGCTTACTGCTTTTTCTGCGCTCTTGTACACTTTGCCAACCGTACATTGGCCCTGGCACTGCTTTTCCTGGGGGCAAACGCGGCCACAGATTGCCGGCAAAAGGTTTGTTTCCTTAATAATGTCTGCTGCGGCCTTAAATTCACCCTTTGCAACCTGGGCAATAAACTGGGGAATGTGCACGTTAACCGGGCAACCCTTTACGCAAGGCTCGTTCTTGCACTGAAGGCAGCGGTTTGCCTCTACAATAGCCTGCTCTTTGGTATAGCCAAGTGCAACTTCCGTCATCTGGCGGGCGCGCACCTTTGGTTCTCCAGCTGGCATTATCTGCTGGGGAATGGCCATGCGGTCTTTGTTTGCGAGAGGGCCGTTCTTTAAAAGGCCTTCGAGTTTTGTATATTCAGCCTTGCCTGTTTCTGCAAGTTTTTCTGCCGGGATATGTTCAGCCATAGTATTCTCCTGATTTGATTATTTTGAGGCAGCCTGCATCTGGACAAGACGACCAGCCTGTACTTCCAGATTGCATTTGTGGTCGGCTTCCAGCTCCTGCTTCTTAAAGGACTTCATGCGGGTCATCATGTTGTTCCAGTCAACTTCATGACCGTCAAAGTCGGGGCCGTCCACGCAGACAAACTTTGTCTTACCGCCAACGGAAACACGGCATCCACCGCACATTCCCGTACCGTCAATCATAATTGTATTAAGAGAAACCGTTGTCTTAACATTGTATTTCTTTGTTGTTGCACATGCAAACTTCATCATTATTGGCGGGCCAATTGCAATGACTTCTGCAGGCGGAACTTCTTCCTGGCAAAGGCGTTCAAGAGGAATTGTAGCAACGCCCTTTTCTCCTGCTGAACCGTCATCCGTCATGATGAAGACCTGGTCTGCAACAGCCTTCATTTCGTCCACAAAGATAAGGAGGTCTTTGTTGCGGGCTGCAATGATAACGTAAACTTTGTTGCCTGCATCTTTTAAAGCCTGAACAATCGGGTAAAGAGGTGCAGTTCCAATACCGCCACCAACGCAGACAACCGGTGCATCGTATTTCTGGATATTTGAAGGGGTTCCCAAGGGGCCTAAAACTCCGGCAAGGTAGTCACCGGCCTTGAGTTTGGAAAGTTTGTAAGTTGTAGCACCCACGGCCTGGAAGACGATGGCAATCCAGCCTTCTTCCGCATTGGCATCTGCAATTGTAAGCGGAATACGCTCACCGTATTCTGAATCAATCTGGACAATAAGGAATTGTCCTGCCTTACGGTTCTTTGCAATGTCGGCAGCTTCAAATTTCATATAGAATACGCTTTCCGACAGCTGCCTCTTTTCGATGATTTTGTTCATTTGTTTATCCTTGCACAAAAGCCATATTTTAAAACTTTGCGCAAAGTATACAACAATTCTTTGATTTAGTGAATAGGTTTTGTTTTCTTTTGCAGAAGGTAAGCGCAACTCTAAATAAAACTTAGAAAGCATTAATTTAAATGCGTAAGCACTTCCATTCCCGGCTGAAACCGCGTCAAAAAAGCAAGGGTTGTTTACAACCCCAAGCGCAGATACAAGGTATCTGACTCCCTTCGGTCGCACCGCGCAAATGCTTTTTTGCCACGTTTTCAGCCTCCATTCCAGTGCTTTCACACATTGTTTTGCTACATTGCATTCCTTGTTTGTTGCACTTACCTTCTGCAACTAATAGAAGAAGGGCAAGAATGATGAAGGATGCTTTTACATAACGATTATATGCTACGATTGAGAATTTAGATTAACACTTATTAATAGCATAGGTTTTCTTTTATATACCCACGCTTTTTTTGTGGAGGTCCACAAGGAGCCGGGAGTAAAGGCCGTCCAAGTTTGTGTCCGTGGCGGCATCAAAGCGGCCATAAGTGTAGGCAATCTTTATCTTTAAGTTCATGGAGAGCTTGTTGTAGCCTTCAACATTCATAACAATATCCTGAATCTGTTTTTCGCAGATTTCGTTGGAGCGGTTGCTTCCTATTACCCCGAATTTTGCAGAGTAGAGCTTGTAAATTGGATCCTTAAGGAATTCTATCTTTAGGATTTGGGCAAAACTTCGCAGGGCATTGTTTTTTTCATTCTGGCCATTTTCGCTAAAAATATTGTCTATGTTCGTTATGTTAAAGAGGAACATTACAAAATCATTTTTAATTTCCTGCTTTTCCATGTTATAGAAGTTAAGGCAGCCTGTAAGCATATCCCTTTCAGTTGCATTTTTTAGCGTTTCCGAACGGGCTTTTACGAGTTCCTTGTTAAAGAAATCCTGTATTGCGTTAAAGATGTAGAAGATATAAAGGAAAAGAATGCCAATTCTTGTAAAGAAGAAGAGGTCCGTTGAATCCCCAAAGAAAATTTGCCTTACCATATCAATGGTAAAGCCGGCCATGTTTATAAGTATTAGCACATCCAGCACGTCAAGCGTTGCCTTAATGGAAAATGAATCAGAGAAGATAAGGATAATACCGTAGCAGTCAAGGATAAAGTTAAAGGCCAAAAGGTAAATCCTTACGAATGTAAAGGGAATGAAGGTGCAGAAGGACAAGGCGCATGTTATGAATATGTTGGCAAGGATTATAAGGTTCAGCAATTTATAGATTCTTTCGTCTTTTGAGAGAAGCTTTTTTTCCTGAAGGAGGAACATAAAGGCGGAAGGTCTTATTGCAATGAACAGTGTTGAAAGCAGGTAGAGGGAGAAGGTGTTTTTGGAAAACAAAAAACCAATGTGGCTTTCGCACAAGAGGCAAATGGTCGTTATCATTGTGAACCAGAAAATGTGAAGACAACGCCTGTTTTTCATGTTCCTGTGGTTTACAAAGTAGAAAATCAATATGATTCCTGCGGAAATCAGCTGCAACGCAATGGGAATAACCTGGTAAAGGCTTTTTAGAATGCAGCTGGAGATGCAGGTGTCTTCATTGCCTATGTATATCGTGGGAATTGTTCCCCTGAACATCTGGTAGTACCATCTATTGAACTGTTCATTTTTGGAAGTGAAATTCTTTTTAAACTGAATCGTAATAACAAAGCGCGGAACCCTGCATTCCGGGATTTTTACCACATGAATTGCGTTGCCGCTTTCCGAACCAATGAGCTGTTTGCCTGAATAGCCGGAGCTATACAAAGTTCTTGTTTCGCTTCCGTCGTCTATGGTCATGAATACGTTTTGGTTGTGCGTGATGAAAAAAAGTTCCTTTAGGCAGTCATTTTGGGAAAATACGCGTTTTATGGAAAGCTTTCCGTCTTGAATAGAAGAAGTTTCGCCGTCAATAATCCAGCCTGAATTAAGCTTTGACCAGGGGGATACGGCTTTAAAAAATGAATGGTGGGTCCATTTTGTAGATCTGGATGACAGGAAAAGAGAGAATGCAATAAAAACTGTTGCAAATATCATTAAAAAAAAAGAAACAGACTTTTTCACGACAAATTTATTATACCATGAAAAAGTCTGTTTTACAAAATTATTTTTTTATCTTGTCTTTAGCGTCTTATTTCTTTAAAAGGACAGCAAATGGATTGTACTTCATTCCGTCGTCGCTGCCGTAGTTCTGGCGCTCCCTGCGCTGACCGTTGCCTTTTGCTGCAGAAGCGGACGCCATGCCGGGTTTGCCGGAAGCAGAGCCCTTCTTTACGATGAGCATCTTCTTCTTTCCGCCTGCGGATGTGCTGGCTGAAGAACTTGTGCTGCCATGAGAAGCAGAACTTCCCCTGGAAGATGCGTCGCTCTTTAGAGAAAGGCTAATTCTTCTTCTTGCTTCATCAAGGTCAATAATCGTAAATTCCTTTACATCGCCAACCTTGATTACTTCAAGCGGGTCAGAAACAAATTCGTCGCTAAGTTCGCTTATGTGGATAAGGCCTGTTTCGTGCAAGCCAATGTCAACAAATGCGCCAAAGTCAACAACGTTCTTGATTTTTCCAGTTACCTTCATGCCAACTGTCAAATCCTCAAACTTGACTACGCCCTTCTGCATGATTGGAGCCGGACAGTCGTCGCGCGGGTCGCGGTTGGGCTTTGCAAGCTCGTCCACAATGTCGTTGATTGTGGTTTCGCCTACAGAATATTTTTCTTCAAGCTGCTTCTTTAATTCAGCAGAGATTTTTTCCTTTTTCTGAACCAAAGGAAGCACGTCTTTTGCAACCTCGTAGTTTTCCGGGTGAACCCATGTGTTGTCCAGAGGATTGTTGCTTTCGGGAATCTTAAGGAATCCTGCACACTGCTCAAAGGCTTTTGGTCCAAGTCCGCTTACCTTCTTAAGATCTTCACGGCTGGTAATCTTTCCGTTTGCATCGCGGTAGGCAACAATTTTCTTTGCAAGGCTTGAGGAAATGCCAGAAACATACTTGAGCAGGGATGCGGATGCCGTGTTAAGGTTTACGCCAACCTGATTTACTACAGAGCTTACAACTTCGTCCAGAGTCTCGCTAAGCTTTTTCTGGTTTACGTCGTGCTGGTAAAGGCCAACACCAATTGCCTTTGGATCAATCTTTACAAGTTCGGCCAGCGGGTCCTGCAAACGGCGGCCCATGCTGATGGCACCGCGGATTGTAAGGTCAAGGTCGGGGAATTCCTCGCGGGCAATGTCGCTTGCTGAATAAACGGATGCACCAGATTCATCAACAACTGTATAGCGCACGTCCGGGTAGTTTTCGCTTATTACCTTGCTAACAATAGCCTGAACTTCCGGGCTTCCAGTTCCGTTTCCAACCGCAACAACCTGAATGTTGTACTTTTTAATGGCAAGCTTTACGGCATTGTAGGCTTCGTCCGGGGCAGTAACCTGTTTGATAAGGAAGTAGCCAAGGTATTTGCCAGTTTCGTCAAGGGCGGCACATTTTGTACCAGTGCGGATTCCAGGGTCAACACCAAGAACACGTGTTCCCTTGATTGGCTGTGTCATCAAAAGGTTCTTAAGGTTTTCGCTAAAGAGGCTAATTCCACGCTCGTCTGCAGCATCCGTCTCGTCACTGCGGATTTCGCGGAGAACGGCTGGGCTTAAAAGGCGGACAACACCGTCTTCCACAGCATCCTTATAATATTTGTTTGGCAGCTTGTACTTTGCCTGGATTTCTTTTACTGCATCCGCAACGCTAACGTCCAGCGTAACTTCAAGGGCATTTTCGCGCTCTGCACGGTTGATTGCAAGAATGTGGTGGGGCTTTACCTTGTTAAGGGCTTCCGAATAGTCCCAGTACATCTTGTAAGTGGAAGTCTTTTCTGCTGTCTCGGCATCCTGACCGTCGGGAACAATACCCTTTGTAACGATTGAACCGGTGTCCATATAATAGGAATGAATATCTTCACGGTTCTTTGTGTCCTGGGAAACGCGCTCTGCAAGAATGTCCTGGGCACCCTTAAGAGCGTCTTCCTTTGAGGCAACGCTAAGCTCGGGCTGCTCCGTATTTTCCTTTACAAATTCCTCTGCCTTTGCTTCGATTGCCTTGTCGTCAAGCTCCGTCATTGCATCTGCAAGCGGTTCAAGCCCCTTTTCTGCGGCAACCATACCGCGAGTCTTCTTCTTTTTCTTGAATGGAGCCCAAAGGTCTTCAAGTTCGGTAAGAGTCTTTGCGGACATTGTGGCTTTGTAAAGACTTTCGGTTAGCTTGTTCTGTGCAAAAATGCCCTTTACTATTTCGAGGCGGCGTTCTTCAAGATTTTTATAGCTTGTAAAAAGATGGTCGCATTCGCGGACTTGAACCTCGTCCAACGAACCGTGCTTTTCTTTGCGGTAGCGGGAAATAAAAGGAATGGTACAGCCTTCCTGCACCAAGCTGATAACTGCGCTGACCTGAGCAATCTTAATGTTCAGCTCTTCAGCGATTTTCTGCATGATTTCTACTTCATTAACTTTTAATGAATCAATTAGTTCTTGTGTGAATTCCATAGGGCACTTATTTTACCTAAAAATGAAATTTGCGTAAAGGGGCATTTTCTTCTTCTTCTGGAGCATACTGAATCTTCCTCTGTGCTTGGGTCTACGACACCGGTCAAATCCACCGCATTCCCCGCTTTCCAGGGTTCCGCGGGTCCCTTCCCGCTCCATTGCCTGGCGGCAACGGCTTCGCCGCCCTTCCAATCGGGGCTAGGCTCCATCTGCAAAAAGGCCATTTCCACAAAAAGCTTATTCCTGCAAATTGCCATTGATGTGCATAAGCGGGGTGGGTTCGCGATGGCGCAGGGACGCTAGATGTGGGGGTATTTTACCTTTTTGCTTATAAGGATTTTTAAATCCTTGCTTAAACTATCTCGTTTTGCAAAATCCTCCCAGGGGAGATCATCAGAAATTATAATACATTTTTTTGAGCTCACACCTATTAGATATTTTGGCGGTTCTATTTTTGGTGGTATACTTGATGGTGATATGGTTGAAACGACAAACTCATTAATTCCATTAAGTACAATTTTATCGTCAATCACAATTGATACATAAAGCTGTCCATGTTTTGCAATTCTTTGGTATCTATCTTTATCTATTTCTTTTTTTAGAACGAAGACTTGACAATCCTGATCAAAGCGTTCAATTTCTGAGAACTTTACTTTTACATAGTCTGGGAAAGTTTTTATACATTCCAAGTAGTCTGCGGTATCGAGATATTCTATGGATAAATTGGGATTATCGTCCCAAAAAATTATGCAGCAATCTTTTCTTTCTTTTACACACGAAACCATAGAAACTCCAAATATAAAAAGTATTATTATAATTCTAATTTTATTAGAAACCATCATAATTTCTTTCTCCTGTTTTTACAAAGTTTTCCAGCCATCCTTCTGCATATTCAGGAACTGTTAACGATGGATTTTGATTGTATCGATTATAAAACCCCTGAATGAAAGTGTTTTCTATTGCATTTCCATTGGCATCATATCCAGTATATAGCCCAGTATCCGGAATTCCATATTTTTGGCAGTCATTCATCGGTTTTTGAAAATCTCTCCATTCTGAAAATTTTGATAGACCAGATCTTTCTCCTTCACAGTTTAACATGGGGTCGACAACATAATGCTCATCTGCAATTTCTACACTGGCAGCTATATGATATAAATAGTCGTCTAATCCCACAGGATGATTTGTGATAGCATAATTAACTTTAAATCCCTTTTTACGCAGATATTCTGATATTACACTTGTCCGTGCGAAACATCCGTCATCACTTGCACCTTTGGGCTTGAAGTTAATACATTTGTCTCCGGCCTTCTTGCAGTGAAAGTCATGCATAAGGTCGCCCATCGGGTCATTGCCCTTGTATTTGCCGTTTACATAGATGATGTGTGCCCCGTCATCAAATGCAATGTTGCATTCTTTTACGACGCGGTCTATGTGATAAAGCGGCAAGCCTCTGCCGTCCCTTGCAAAGACGTCAAGGCGTACGGAGCGTCCTTCCAGGCTTTTTACGGCCTTCTGGGCAAGTGCATCAATTACCTTGAGCTTCTTGTTGCCAAGGATGGTCTGGAGTACGAACTGGGTGCACTCCTTGTGGGGCGGCTTCCGAGCATCGTTATCTAAGTTTGAAGACCTCATTTCCTTATACACTACCATTATCTTTTTTAAAGTACTCTACAATTACAGTTATCTGTAATTTAAGAACTAAAATAATTCCAAACAAACAATACGCAAAATCTAATATTGTTTGCTTGCAAAAATTATTAATCATCTCCTTAAAATTAAAAAAAGATAAATAAAAAACTGGTAAATCACAAATACACCAAATAATGAAAAAAAATTTCTTCATACTAATTCCTTATTGATAATACTGCTGTACCTTTAATTAATAATCCACTGGTTATCTTTTCATATAATTCTTCACCAAGTCTTGTTACTAAGAATGATTCATTTGCTGTGTATACTCTTTGTAAAAAACTACGAGCCTCAGGAGGAAGCTTTGGCTCTGGAGCAGAAACGCATGACAAAAAATGCTGCCCCTGCCAACAAAGGCAAAAGTAATGGAAAAATTCTTCGCTTTTTCATTTAGGCAGTATAGCATGATTTACGGATTTTTTAAACTGGATAAGATGCTCTGGCACTAGATCTTATTCACAACTTTTTGACACCTTCCGTTAGCAATTTGCGTATTTCTTTAAGTGTATTGATGTATCTTTCCTTATAAGGGGTGTTCCACGTTCTGATATTATTTTCCTGCCAGTCTACGCAGTCAAATGCATTCATTTCAGTACCGTTGTAGTCTACAACATCATATGGAGAAAGCCCCTGTTCAAGTAGCCAGGGTATACAATCAGATTCCATGTTTACAATTGCATCCAAAAGACAAACTTTGTTTTCTTTTACGGGAAGATTCGATTCTTTTAGCTTTTCAACATATTGAGAGAAAACTTTATCAGGAAAAAAGCGCATTACGACAGCTATTGCATAAGGTGTTTTTGAAAAGTTTTCAAAAAAATCTTTGTCTTCAAAAAGCAGGTCAATAAGTTCCAGTTCTTTTGCATGGAAGAGTTTTTCCACATTTTCCGGCTTAAAGGTCTTGGAATTTATTTTTCTTTCCGCAGGCATTTCCTTGGTATATTCCGTTAGCAACTTGCGGACTTCTTCAAATTTTTCTATGCTTTCTTTTTCCTCCTTAGACAAAATATACACTTTGTTTTCTGCGTCATAGGTGCTGCCCATTCTGACAAGTTTTTCTTGCCAGTGTATGCAGTCAAAGGTATTCATGTCGGAGGAGGTACCGTAGTCCACATACTCATACGGTGAAAGCCCCTGTTCAATTAGCCAAGGAATACAATCAAATTCTCTGTTTACGATTGCAGACAAAAGACAACTGGGGTCTTCCATTACAGGAAGATTGGATTTTTTTAATTTATCTATATATGGCTGAAAAACTTCATCGGAAAAGAAGCTCATTACGACACCTACCGCATAAGGTGTTTTTGAAAAGTTTTCAAAAAAATCTTTGTCTTCAAAAAGCAGATTAATAGTTTTTAGGTCTTTGTTATAGAATAATTTGCTGACATTCTCCGGCTTAAAATTTTTGGTATCTATTTCGTTTGCCACAGGCTTTTCTTCTTTAGCTACAGGCTGATCTGCCTTATTTTCTTTTCTGCTGCAAGAAATGACCGCAAGCAGGCATATAAACACAAAAACAAACTTTTTCATAAATTTCCTCATGGCGCACTTTTTTGTACATAATAATATTTGCAATTTATATCGTCAAGGAATAAAAAAGGCCTCCCAAAAAGGAGACCTTTGTTTGCGGTAAAACAGAATGTTTTGTTTATGCTGCTGTTATGGCAATTTTTTTGCTTTCGGTCAGGGTCTTGTTGCGCGGCATTGTGATGGTGAGGACTCCGTTCTTGAATGAAGCGGAAATCTTTGAGCCTTCAACGTCGTCCGGCAGGGTAAAGCTGCGGCTAAAGGAAGAAGACGTGCGCTCGTGGACAATCCATTCGCTGTTCTTTTTGTTTTCTTTCTTTTCTTCCTGGGTGGAAGAAATTGTAAGAACATTGTCCTTTAGGCTAAGGTCAACATCCTTTTCCGTGAGGCCGGGCAAGTCCATGTCCAAAACATAGGTGTCGCCATTCTGCTTTACGTCAACCTTTGGCATTCCAAAGTGCGTCTTGCGCAATTCAGGGAATCCAAATCCGTCTTCAAAAAGTGAATTAAACAAAGCAAGTTCGTTCATAATCTATGCCTCCAAATATGAATTAAGTTTTTTGTACGCGGAAGGAGCTTTTCTTTCTTTGTACACTTAACATGAAGCAGATTCCGTGCCAAGTTTTGTATTTTTCAAGGAACATACGCCGCCGTGGAGGGGCGCGGCAGCGTTGCTGATGGCGCAGGTCCCTGAGCACCGTCGAAGGGCCGGAGCCATCAGCAATGGAGGGGGTAGGGGCCCCCGGAACCCCGAAAGGGCGGTGACGAAAGGCCTATCCGGTCGAATTAGCCAAGGAATGAATGGTAGAACAGGCAAAAGTACCGTCCAAAAAGAAATCATCAAACAGAAAACTGTGTCACTTTGACGCAAAACGGTATGCCGAATTTGTAAAAAAAGTGGCATTTTTACCTATAATTTACTCTATAGCATAAAATTTGTTTCTATTATATACTCGTAAGAATGATTGACACTTCCAAAGCAAATTTTAACAGTATCTATAATACGCTAAAGAATGCGCCGGATTTCCGCAACCAAATGTACAACACCATGATTGAACTTATGGACAATCAGGAAAAGCTTTTTGCCAAGCAGGAATCCAACCTGCCACCCGATCTTGCAGAAAAACTAATCCGCATCAGGCAAAGATCTTCCGAGCATCCGGTCTTTCAGCTTTTTAGGGACAACCCCTTGGCCAAGGCTCTTACGGAACGCTACAACAACAAGCAGCAGCTCCGCCTTATGAAGTACATGACCCGCGTTCAGGACAAGGCCGCTCAAAAAATGCTGGAAGACAAGGAATTTGCAAAGCCTTTTGCCGAGCTTGAAGAATTTGACGCAGTAATCCTTTCCGTAGACATCCGCCGTTCAACAGAACTTATGCTCCGTGCAAAGTCCCCTCAGTTTTATGCAGAATTTGTAAACGAGCTGAACACCATGCTTATAGACGTGGTAAAAGAAAATTTTGGCATCTACGACAAATTTACCGGCGACGGACTTCTTGCCTTCTTCCCGGACTTTTATTCTGGCAAGGATGCCCTAATTTATGCGCTTGAATGTGCAGACGAATGTAAGGCTGTTTTTAATTCCATATTCACAAAATATGAGGACAACTTTAACATTGACCGTAAGATAACTGGCCTTGGTGCCGGAATAGACTGCGGTTCGGTTTACAAAGCCGGCGTGGAAACCGAATACACGGTTGTAGGAAGTCCTGTTGTATATGCGTGCAGACTTTCTTGTGCCCCAGCAGGAAGCACATACATAACTGTCCGTGCCCAGAACAAGCTTTCTTCCATGAACTGCACCTATTTTAATTCCCAGCCAACAAAGGTTGCAATAAAGCACGAAGCCACGGCCTATGCGTTCAGCATAACAAGAAAGCCCAATGCAAGGCTTCACTTGAACGAGCCGGAATGGTACAATTCAACTACGACAAAGTAGTAAAGAGTTTTATCTTATGATTAGTTCGCCATTGGTATTGGGTATTATTTTCTTAGTGGCCGCCTTTTTCTTTTGCATCGTTGCTTTTTTTATGGGCAGGCCAGAAGCCGTAAAAAAAACGCCACTCTTTAAGCCAAGCAGCTTTATCTTTTACCTGATAGGCTGCCTTACTTTTGCAACCGGAATTTTATTTGTCACGATGCGAAATGAACTTAGCAAGCAAGCAATCCAGATTATTGCACTTGTTTACCTTATCATACTGATTGTCATTTTCTTTATCTTTATTCAAATGATGGGTAGCAAAAAGAAATGAATCCTCCGCCACGCAATACCATCCACCATGTAAAGGCAAGCACTCAGTACAAGCGGGAGCACAAGGCAGACTATGGCCGCGAGCAGATAGAAATTCTTTACGAAGACAAGGACATTGTTGTTATAAACAAGCCCACGGGTCTGCTTTCCGTTCCCTATCCTGGGAGCAAGGCAAGAACCGCACTTGACCTTCTGGAAAAAATCATGCGCTCGCGGGGAACCTTTTCTGCAGGACACAGGCCTTTTACCGTTCACCGTCTGGACAGGGACACAAGCGGTGTTATGATGTTTGCCCTTAACGAAAAGATGCAGAAAAAAATCATGGACAGCTGGCACACCATGGTAACAGAAAGGCTTTACCATGCCGTTGCAGAAGTTTCGCGAAAGGCAGTGCCGCTCCAAGACTCTGGGCTTATAGACGACCCCTTGGCACAAAACGCCCACCACGTAGGCTATGTTCCACACGACAAGGACGACAAGGCAAAAACCGTTGCCGCCCGCACCCACTACAAGATTTTGCTGCGCGGAAAAACACATTTTCTTTTTGAACTTTCCCTTGATACAGGCAAGAAAAACCAGATACGAGCCCACCTGGCAAGCAAAGGCTACCCTCTGGCCGGAGACGAAAACTACCGCGCAAAAACAGACCCTTTTGGCCGCCTTGCACTTCATGCCCGCACGCTGGAATTTGACCACCCGGCTACTGGTCAGCACATGAAGTTTGAAGTTCCCGAGCCTGACGAATGGGCAGAATACGTAAAGAAGGGAGACCCCAATCCCCAGCCTCCTGTCTGGTCTGCAAAAAATCCCTACAACGCAGAACTAAAGCAGAGGCAAAGGCAAATGGAAAAGGCCCTTGCAAAAAAACAGGAAGAAAAGCAGCTTGCCCCACGACTTTCCGCAAAGCAGAAAAGCCGCATGGATTTTATTGCCCAGGGCAAGTTTAAAAATAACAGTCGTTAGGATGGTAGTTTTTAGGACGAGAGTCTTTAGGACGCAGTCCTACTTGCTCTACCATTTAGTCTTTGGCTAACTCGACTGAACATGCCTTTCGTCACCGCCCTTCCGCCCTTCGCTATCCGCTCATACCGTCCTGCGGCCGGTACTAAAGGGTTGCAAGCAACCCGGGGCTCCACGGCGGCGTAGGCTGGTCTAACCACTTTTACTCTCCGCTAAGGGCTACAACAGGGTCAAGCTTTGCGGCACGGGAAGCAGGGCTTAGGCCAAAGAAAACTCCCACGAAGACAGAAAAGACGAATGCAATAAAGCAGGACTTAAAGCTGATTACAATGTCTTGCGAGCGCACGTATTCCACGGCAATGCTTATTGCAATTCCAAGAATTATTCCAGCAATTCCACCCATAAGCGTTATGCTTGCAGACTCAACCAAAAACTGCTGGCGTATGGTGTTGGGACTTGCGCCCAGTGCCTTTCTTATGCCTATCTCCTGCTTGCGTTCAGTAACCGTAACAATCATTATGTTCATTATTCCAATTCCGCCAACCAAAAGAGAAATGGCTGCAATTCCGGAAAGCATCATGGAAAGAGTGTTGGTTATCTGGCTAACCTGGTCTATCATTGTCTGCATGGACATAACCCTAACAGAACCTTCCGTCCCGGTAAGATTCTTGCAGTAGGTTTCAAGTGCAGTTGCCAAGTCGGTTGCCTTGTCGGAAGACACAGCCTGAACCATTACCGTAGAGGCATTTGGATTTGGCGCAATTTTTTTTGCATAAAAGCCCCTCGTTACGTAACAGCCAGACGCCGTAGACTCCATGCCAGAATTCTGCTCGGCAAAAATTCCTATGACTTCAAAATTAAAGGGCACTTTGTCTGCAACAAGAGTTATGTACTTGCCAACTCCGTCTCCGTTTGGAAAAAGGGAAGATGCAACTTCGCTTCCCAATATGATTTTTTGCGTACCCATTGCATCGTCGGTTACGTCAAAGCTTCTGCCCTGCTCCACTTTTAAACCGCAGGCTTCTATGTAACCAGATTCAACCGCGGTGCAGGAAGCGCTTGCACTTGTGTCTCCGTAAGCTACAGTTCCAGAAAGACTGTTCTTGTACCAAATCTTTTTTATTCCAGAAATATTCCCGAACAAATCTTCACGGAAACTTTCGTTAAATTCTATGGTAACGGCCGCCACACCCCTTCGCATAAAACCGGAACCAATGCTTACCATGTCCAAACCGGATGAACCGAATGTGTTCTGAATCTGCATTGTGGAACTTTGCCCCATGCTCATGATTACGATTACGGATGCAACACCAATAATAATACCCAAAAGAGAAAGCACGGTTCTTGTCTTGTTGCGCCTAAAGTTTTGCAGTGCGTTCAAAAAATCCTCAAACATAGACTATGCCTCCTGCCCTGCCCCGGAAGGCTTTTCTTCTGATGAATCAAAAGACTCCGGTTCCTGCTTTTGGTCAGACTGAATCTTTCCGTCAAAAATCCTTATGCAGCGGTCAGATGCGGCACCAACACGCGGGTCATGGGTAACAATAACAACCGTGGTTCCCTTTTTGTTTATTTCCCTAAAAAGGCGCATTACCGCCTTACCTGTTTCGCTGTCCAAAGCACCGGTAGGTTCGTCGGCAAGAATTATGCGGGGACTCGTTACTGTGGCACGGGCAATTGCAACACGCTGCTTTTGACCACCAGAAAGCTCGTGGGGACGGTGGTTCATTCGCTCGGCAAGGCCAACTTTCTGCAAGGCTTCTTTTGCCAACTCCGCCCTTTCCTTCCGCTCCACTCCAGCGTAACGCAGGGGTAGCATTACGTTTTCAAGCACGGTCATAGACGGAAGTAAAAAATACTGCTGGAAAACAAAGCCAACGGTCTTGTTGCGGAGTTCAGCCAATTCACTTTCATCCATAAGAGCCGTTTCTTTTCCGTTTATCTTTACAATGCCACCAGAAGGCCTGTCCAAGCAGCCAATCATGTTCATGCAGGTTGACTTTCCCGAACCGGATGGGCCCATTATGGTAACAAATTCACCCTGTGTTATGTCAAAAGAAATGCCCCGCAAGGCAAAGACCTGGGTGTCTCCCATTGTATATGTGCGCTTTACGTCTTGCATAGTTATTACGGATTCAGCCATCTTGCACCTACCTTCTGCGGGGAGGCATACCGCCACCCATTCCGCCGCGCATGCCTCCCATACCGCCCATGCCTCCCCTTCTGCGTCCGGACGTTTCAGCAGAACTCTGGGCCTTTAGAACCTCGCCACCCTTTAGACCGTTTTCTATCTTTACATAGTCAGCAGTGTAGGGGCTTACCGTAACATTTATTTTTTCTCCGCTGGGCACAAGCTGAACAAAAGCCTGTCCGTTTTCGCGGCCAACTGCATAGCGTTCTACAACAAGAAATTTTTCGTCCGGGCTGATTTTTATCTTCCCGGAAAAAGAGAAGTTTGGAAGGATTCCTTCAGGATATTCATCAATGCGGACCTTTGCCTTTACAACAGTTGCTCCGCGGGACGTAACCTCACCAATTGCAGGCCAGCTTACAACATATCCGTTAACGGTTTTTCCGCTCAGGGCAGAAAAGGTAAATTCAACAGTCTGACCAACTGCCAGCTTGGAAACATCCGTCTCAGAAATTTCAACATCGGCGGTCAAATAGGAAACGTCAACAATAGTTCCTACCGAGTCCTTTGCTTCAAGTGAATCTCCAACGGCAACATCTATATCTGCAATGATGCCGTCAAAGGTTGCAGTAACCTTGCGCTCTTCCACCTTTTGAACAAGGGCATCCCTCTGGGTTTTCATCAGCTGGTACTGGCGGGCGGCTCCTGTAATAAGGGTGGTCTGCATGTCATAATCATGCTTTGCAAGGTTGTATTTTTGCGTAGTGTCATCAAGCTGGATGATTACATCACCTTTTTTTACGACATCACCCTGCTTTACGTTTACGGCCACAACAGTTCCGTCGGAAAGGGCCTGAAGGGTCTGCTTCTGGGCTGCGGAAACAGTGCCGGCAATATCAATTGCATTTTCATAAATTTCTTCGCGGACTTTATATGTAGTATTGTTCAGCTTTTTTGCGGCAAGAAGTTTCTTTACCACGCTCAATGCGCCAATAATCACAACTACCGACACAATAAGAATAAGCAAAAGTTTTAACCATCTATTTTTCTTTTTAGCCATAAAATCCCCCTATTTGATTGCCTTAATTTCATCATCACGGCAGAACAAAAGCTTTGTCTCGTCGTTGTAAATCAGAAGCTCAATATCGTTTATAAGGCACTGAATTTCATAATTCTCTTTGTTTGCCTTTGCATTCCTGTATTCGCTCTGGGTAACGTAGCCCTGCCTGTAGTAGCGCTCTTCATCAGCGGCAAGTTTTTTGTACATGTCAAGCGACTCTTCGTTGGTTTTCTTTTTCCACTGAATGTCTGAAAGCTGGGTCTGGCGGCTAATCATTTCCGTCTGGTAGTCTTTTTCTGCAGACTGAATGTCTATCTTTTCCTGCTCTTCGGCAATCTCTTTCTGCTGATCCGTTATGTTGGCAAGCAAGAATGGCTGCGGGCTAAAGGAAAGGCCAAAGGTGTAGACAGGGTAAAAGCTGTCGGTTTTGAGTGGCCAGGAAACTCCGGCACTTGCGGTAAGACCCGTTCCGTTCCAAGTAAGTGATGAACCCAAATCAAGGGTGTCTGAATCCGTGGAGGAATTGTCAAAAGTGTAGCCTGCTTTTCCCCGCACGGTAATTTTTGAATCTGCATTACGGTTCAACGTATTGATGCGGTTGGTCCATGTGGCTTTTTCTATCTTTGCAAAGGCTTCCTTCTTAAAGGATAGCACGTCCACCGCTTCTGCCTGTGGAACTGAATCTGGCAAAAATTCAACAGCATCATTACCATCGTATTCTATACCGCACTTGGAGGCAAAGATTTTTGTCTGGCGTTCAAGTTCACGCTTGTTTATCTCTACGTTGCGCTCCCCGGAAAGAACCTTCATTTCTGCCTGGCGGTATTTGAGGGAGCCTGCTATGTATCCCTTGGCGCGGATTTCGTTAAAGGCCAGCTGGTCATCATACAAATCGTTTTCCGCTTTTACTATTGAGGCTGCAGTTGAATAAAGCGACTTTAATTCAGTGTAAAAATCCTTTTCCGCGGTAATAAGGCCATTTTGCAGTGCACGGCTTGCTTCAAGAACACTGCGCTCTGACTTTAGCTTTGTCACTTCCAGCTTTTGCTTGTTTTTTGAATACAAATCCACGCTCATGTAAAGGGACTTGTTCTTTGTGTCCGTGCCGTCCTCTTCCTTATACTTAATGTCGGCAGAGGCTCCAAGCGTAAGGTTGTTCAGCTGGGGGATGGAAAGTTCTGCGGAGGGAGAAAATGTAACCCGTCTATGCTCGCCGTCAGTCGTTACTGTAACGGTACCGCTTTCAATCTTAAAATTCCATCCGTTGGATATCTTTGTTGCTTTGTCTTCCAAAACTTGATTCTGAAGCGAATTTGTAAGCTTTTTTACATTCAAATCATTTTGCAGATAGCCCTGCAAAAGATCCTCCGCTTTCTGGTGGGCAAAAAGAGGCATAAGAGAAATTGGAAAAAACAAACATAAAAGTTTAAGTCTCTTCATATACTAATAATACAAATAATCATGCAAAAAAGTAATACTTTTTTTAGAAACATTATAATTTTCTTATTTTTCGACCAACAGCCTGCCTTACTTGATTATCGTTTTTCTTTATGCTACCGTAAAAATATGATACTATCAATTTTACCAACATTTTGGTTTTCATCTTGGTTTTGGCTCGCAATTTGCGTGATTTGTATTGTTATAGAAGTTTCTACGCTCTCTTTAACAACAATCTGGTTTGCCATTGGCGCTTTTGCAATGGTCTTTATCTCCATGATAGCTATGCCTTTCCAGATTCAGCTTTTGATTTTTACTATTATATCTGTTCTGCTTTTGATTTTTACCCGCCCAATAGCACTAAAAAAGCTGACTGTAAAACGCGCCGCAACGAATAGCGACAGTATAATAGGAAAGAAAGCTGCCGTTACCGAAAAAATCACTCCACTCAGCAAGGGTGCCATAAAAGTTAACGGCTTAATCTGGACGGCCACGGTCAAGGATGAAAGCGAACTTGAAGCTGGAGAGCTTTGTGAAATTGTTTCTATTGAAGGAGCTACAGCAGTCGTAAAAAAGGCTGAGCCTGTAAAGGCGGATAGCCCTTCACAAGAATAGAAAGCTTTAATTCCAAGTTCTTGCAAAAAATCGTCATTGTCAAAAATTTGAAATTAAGCAAAAAATATCCATAATAAAATAAGGAGAATTTTATGGGACTTTATGTTATCATTGCAGCCGCATTTGTAATCATGCTGTTGATTATCACAAACATTAGGATTGTACCGCAGTCACAGGCATACGTAATTGAGCGCCTTGGAACTTACGCTTCCACTTGGCAGACAGGTCTTCACGTAAAGACACCGCTGATTGACAAAATGGCCAACCATGTTTCGCTAAAGGAAAAGGTTCTGGACTTTCCGCCACAGCCGGTTATTACAAAAGACAACGTTACCATGAAAATTGACACCGTTGTTTACATGCAGATTACAGATCCAAAGCTCTACACTTACGGTGTAGAAAACCCCCTGCTTGCCATTGAAAACCTTACCGCAACAACCCTCCGCAACATTATAGGCGAACTTGACCTTGACGCAACGCTTACAAGCCGCGACGTTATCAATACAAAGATGCGCTCTATCCTTGACGAAGCCACAGACCCATGGGGAATCAAAGTTAACCGTGTTGAAGTAAAGAACATTGTGCCGCCGGAAGCCATCCGCGAGGCAATGGAAAAGCAGATGCGTGCCGAACGTGAACGCCGCGAAAAGATTCTTATTGCAGAAGGACAAAAACAGTCAGAAATCCTTGTTGCAGAAGGAAAGAAGCAGTCAATGATTCTTCAGGCCGAAGCAGAAAAGGAATCCACAATCCTTAGGGCTCAGGCAGAAAAAGAAGCCCAGGTTCAGCGTGCTCAGGGTGAAGCCGAGGCTATCCGCGAAGTTCAGCAGGCAACGGCAGAAGGTCTTAAGATGATTAAGGACGCCAACATTGATGCCAACGTAATAAAGCTCCGCAGCCTTGAAACTATGGAAAAGGCCAGCAACGGTCAGGCAACAAAGATTATCGTTCCGGCAGACTTCCAGAACTTGGCAGGGGTTGTAAGTGCAATTTCTGCTATTGCAAAGAAATAAAAAAATGATTAGCTTGAATGAATAACAATGCTTTTACAAAACTAGCCATTCGAGCTAATCAACGGTTGGTTAATCACTTCAATACTGATTGACACATTAATCAACGAACCTCCACGCGAATAAAAAAACCGGCAATCTTATCGCTAAGACCGCCGGTTTTTTAGTTTTAGAAAACTCTCTTTACCAATGCCTATTTCTTATTTCTCTGCTTAGAGACAATATCAAAGATAACAGCCAAAAGCAAAACAAGACCCTTTACAGCCTGCTGCCAGTTCATGTCTATACCCAAAATGGACATACCGTTGTTCAAAACGCCCATGAATATAGCACCGACTACAGCACCGCCGATTGTACCTGTTCCACCGTATGCAGAAGCACCGCCGATAAAGCAGGAACCGATTGCATCCATTTCGTAGCTTTGTCCAGCCGTAGGAGCTGCTGAATTAAAGCGTGCGATACAAACCAAAGCAGCAACAGCTGAAAGGAATCCCATGTTTGTATATGCAAACATCATAACGTTGTCTGTGTTAACACCGGAAAGCTTTGCAGCCTTTGCGTTACCACCAATTGCATACAAGTAGCGGCCAGGAACCGTATTCTGTGTATAGTAGCTATAGAAAATAACAACCGCAGCAATCAGAACCAAAACAGTAGGAATACCGTGGTGATGTCCCAACTGCCAGCAAACAAGAAGAACAACTACCGGAATAAGGATAAGGCGAAGGATGAATGAAACCTTGTCTGTTACTTCGTATCCCTTCTTTACCTTTGTTGCACGGCTCTTGATAGAGTAGGCAATCATTACCACACAAATTACAGCGGCAATAACCATTGTTGTTACAAGGCGGATGAACTTAAGCTTGTCTGTTGCAGGACCAACCAAGCTTTCTGCCTGGGAAGCGTTCAACAGATCCGGCATAAATACTTCCGGAACGTAGCTTGCAAACAGGTTAAGGTACTTCTGCGGGAAGGGGGAAATTGTAAGACCGTCAAGAACGATAAGTGCAACACCGCGCCACAAAAGCATACCGGAAAGTGTTACGATGAAAGGCGGAATATGGACATAAGCAATAAAGGCTCCGTGCCATGCACCAATCAAAAGACCAACAAGCAGACAAATGATAATTGCCGGCACTATTGGCATCTTGGCATCTACAATCAGCTTACCTCCGATTGCACCAACAAGACAAACTACGGAACCAACAGACAAATCGATGTTACCACCGGTCAAGATACACAGCAACATACCGGCCGCAAGAATCAAAACGTATGAGTTCTGCAGGATGATGTTTGTAATGTTTGAAGGGGTAAACATTGTTGCGCTTCCCTTCAAAACGACCTGAAGAATCTGGAACAAAGCCATAACCACAACAAGGATTATAAGCATTGTATGATCTTTTAAAAGCTTTTTAGAAAAATCCAAGGGATTTCCAGCTTTGGCGACATTATTTTCAGCCATAATTTTCTCCTCTATTATTATTTACCGGACTCAATAATCCGTGTCATGATTTTTTCCTGGGTGGCTTCAGAACCCTTCATCTCACCAACGAATTTTCCTTCGTTCATTATGTAGATGCGGTCGCACATACCCAAGATTTCTGGCATTTCAGAAGAAATCATCAGAACAGACTTGCCTTCAGAAACCATCTTGTTGATAATGCAGTAGATTTCGTATTTTGCACCTACGTCAATACCGCGTGTCGGTTCGTCAAGGATAAGAATGTCCGGTTCAGCAAAAAGCCATTTGCCTATAAGAACCTTCTGCTGGTTTCCGCCGGAAAGGTTTCCAACGTCTTCCTGGACAGAAGCGCACTTTGTATGCATATCTTTTGCCATTTCAACCGAATACTTGTTTTCAAGGTCAATGTCGATTGAGTGGTACTTGTTTACAATCTTCTGAAGGTTTGCGCTTACGGTATTCTTTGCGATAGACTCAGAAAGAATCAATCCGTTGCCCTTGCGGTCTTCCGTAACGTATGCAAGTCCGTGCTTGATTGCAGACTTAACATCAGGGAAGTGAACTTCCTTGCCGTTAAGGAAAATCTGGCCGCGGATGTTGGCACCGTAACTGTGACCAAAGATACTCATTGCAAGTTCGGTACGACCTGCACCCATAAGGCCTGATATACCAACAACTTCACCCTTGCGGATGTTAAAGTTTACGTGGTCGCATACCTTGATTCCGTCAAAAACCGGATGGTCAACGCACCAGTCCTTTACTTCAAAGCAAACTTCGCCAATGTGAGGTTCACGCTTGGGGAAGCGGTCCGTAAGATCACGGCCAACCATAGCCGCAATGATTTTATTTTCATCTACTCCGTCTTTTTCCTTGTCAAAAGAAGTTACAACTGTACCGTCACGGATAACGGTAATCGTGTCTGCAACATAAGCAACTTCATTCAACTTGTGGGAAATCAGGATAGAGGTAATTCCTTTTTCTTTCTTAAGCTTAAGGAGCAAGTCCAAAAGTTTCTTTGCTTCCGTGTCATTCAAGGAAGCCGTAGGTTCGTCAAGAATAAGAAGGCGTACATCTTTGGCAAGAGCCTTTGCAATTTCTACCAGCTGCTGCTTACCTACGCCAATGTCTTTTATAAGAGTGTGCGGATTTTCGTGGAGACCTACTATAGCCAATTGTTCCGAACACCTTTGGAAGGTTTCATCCCAGTTAATCTTTGCCTTTGAACCGCATTCGTTTCCAAGGAACATGTTTTCAGCAATGGAAAGAAGTGGAACCAGAGCCAATTCCTGGTGAATAATTACGATACCTTTTTTTTCACTGTCTTTTATAGTTTGGAATTTACAAACATCACCGTTATAGACTATATCTCCTTCATAAGTTCCGTATGGATATATTCCGGAAAGAACGTTCATCAAGGTAGATTTTCCAGCTCCGTTTTCTCCACAAAGCGCATGGATTTCTCCGTCCGCAACCTGAAGGTTAACGTTGCTAAGAGCCTTTACTGGTCCGAACGTTTTGGTGATTTGTTTCATTTCCAACAACATTTTTGCCAATTGGAAGCCTCCGTAAAAAATAAAGTCCCTAAAAAAACCGCCCACTTATTCGGCAGGCGGTTCTTAACTTTCAGTCTTTTGTTAAAGACTATTCAATGTCTGATGCGCTGTAGTAACCAGAGTCAATGAGCAATGACTTGTAGTTGCTCTTGTCACCGTATACTGGTTCGCAAAGGAATGAAGGAATGATTCCTGTTCCGTTGTCATAAGTCTTTGTATCGTTGATTGGAGGTTCTGAACCCTTAGCGATAGCATCGACCATCTTTACAACCTGGCTAGCAAGTGTACGTGTATCCTTGAATACAGACATAGCCTGTGTTCCAGCGATCATGTTCTTTACAGATGGCTTGTCGCAGTCCTGACCAGTTACGAGTGGGAAGTTTGCTGCTGTGTAACCAGCTGCTACGAGAGCGTTTGTGATACCCTGTGCAACAGAGTCGTTTGAAGAATAAACAGCGTCAAGTTTCTTTCCTGCAGGACCGTATCCCTGAGCAGCGATAAGGTTTTCCATACGCTTCTGGCCAGCTTCTGTAGACCAGTTCAAAGTTGCACACTGTGCTTCTGAAGTCTGTCCAGATGGGCAAACGAGAACGCCAGAGTCAAAGTATGGCTTAAGAACATCCATTGCACCACCGAAGAAGAAGTGGATGTTGTTGTCATCAGGTGAACCTGTGAACAATTCGATGTAAGCTGGATCGTCTGCTGTGCGTTCCTTGAGCTTAAGGTTGTCTACGAGGTATGTACCCTGGATTGTACCAACTTTGTAGTTGTCGAATGTTGCGTAGTATGTAACTGCGTCGCTGTTCATGATAAGGCGGTCATAAGCGATAACTTTTACGCCCTGCTTCTTTGCTGTGTCAAGAACGCCCTTAAGTGCGCTACCATCGATAGAAGCAATAACGAGGATTGAGTCGCCCTGTGTGAGCATGTTTTCAATCTGGCTTGTCTGCTGAGCAATGTCGTTGTTAGCATACTGAAGGTCTACGAAGTAACCGGCAGCTTCCAGTTCCTTCTTCATGTTAGCACCGTCCTGGTTCCAGCGCTGAAGTGATTTTGTTGGCATAGAAACACCAACTTTTACCTGCTTTGTCTTATTGCAAGATACGAATGAGAGTGCACTTGCAACCATTGCCAAAGATAAGAATAAACTAAGTACCTTTTTCATAGAAAAAAGCCCCCTTTTCTTTAATTTTTTTCCCGTTTCTAATTCGGATAATTATATATTACACGAATTCCACCTGCGTGGATTGGCATTAATCTTGAATTTTTTGCGAATATAAGGATTTTTTTTGCTTTTTTTCATAACTTTTTTGCCTGCCATCTGGATTTTTTTGTGGTCAAAAAATTACCAAGCCTAGCCGGGATTGAAGGGGACGCAGTACGTGTTCAGCATACCTTCGTTGCCTAAAAGCATGGCTTTCTGCTATAATCATTCATTATGAAAACAACTTCTAAACAGACAAAATCCCACGGAACTCTTACCGGAGACAATCACAAGGCTTTGTGGAGCGGACGCTTTGCAGAGGGACCAGATGCCGCTGCAGTAGAATTTGAAACTTCTATTAACGTAGATGAGCGCATGGCTCTGGATGACATCCGGGGCTCCGTTGCACACGCCACAATGCTTGGCGAGCAGGAAATCATCAGCAAAAAAGAGGCCGCACAGATTGTAAAAGGCCTAGATTCTATAGAAAAAGACTTGCTTTCCGGCTCACTTAAAATAGACTATTCAGCGGAAGACATCCATTCATTTATAGAAGCAACCCTTACGGACAGAATTGGAGAGGCAGGAAAAAAGCTCCACACCGGACGCAGCCGCAACGACCAGATTGCCCTTGACGAAAGGCTTTACCTCCGCCGCGTAATTCCGCTTTTGCAGAACAGAATAATCACAACCATGGAAGCCCTTGTTAGCATAGCAAACGAACACAAAAAGACCCTTCTTACCGGATACACCCACATGCAGCACGCCCAGCCCGGAACCCTTGCACAGCACCTTTTGGCCTGGACCTGTATGCTACGCCGCGACTGGGAGCGCCTGGAAGATTCCCTTGCACGCATATCCGAATCTCCTCTTGGCAGCGGGGCTCTTCAGGGTAGCACGCTTCCCCTTAACCGCGAATTTGTTGCAGAAAAACTTGGCTTTGACGGGGTAACGCTTAATTCGCTGGACAGCGTAAGTGACCGCGACTACTGCATAGAATTTACTTCTGACTTTGCCATGCTTCAGTCCCACCTGAGCCGCATGTGCGAAGAAATTGTCTTGTGGAGTACAACCGAGTTTTCTTTTGTGGACCTTAGCGAAAAATGGTCTACTGGTTCTTCCATAATGCCGCAGAAAAAAAATCCCGACTTTGCAGAACTAATCAGGGGACGCACCGGAAAAGTTTACGGTGACCTCTTTAACCTTCTGACTATGGTAAAAGGACTTCCACTTGCCTACGACCGAGACCTGCAGGAAGACAAGGAGCCTCTCTTTGACGCGCTTGACACCGTGGAAGCAAACCTTAAAGTATTTACCGCAATGATAAGCAGCGCAAAATGGAATGTAAAGAAGATGGCAGAAAGCTGCGACGGAGGCTTTGCAAATGCCACGGATGTAGCAGAATACCTTGTGCAAAAAGGTATGCCCTTCCGTACAGCACATGGGGTTGCTGCAAAAGCAGTGCGCATGGCTATAGACGCAGGCCTTACTAAAATAGAAGATTTGTGCATGGAAGAACTCCAGCAGTGTTCTGAACTGATTCAGGAAGACATCTACGAAAAGCTTGACCCGGCAGCTTGTGTTGCCCAAAGAAAAACCACAGGAGGACCTTCCCCTGTGACTACTGCAAAGCAGATAAAATTCCTACAAAGCTTCTGCAAAAAGAATAGAAAGTAAAATATTTTCAAATAGCGATTCCCTTTGCAGCAGGAGAAAGCGCGGCAGGCACTGGAGGGGCCCGCCGTAGGCGGGTTGCCGCTGGGTGAGCGTAGTCGAACCCCGGCAATGGAGGGGTCGGGCCCCCGGAACCCCGGAAGCGCCACACAATGGGCACAAATCATCAGCATGACACATATATGTTAAAACAACTATCTGCCGCAAAAAACAAATTCCATGCTATAATATAAATAGTAACCAAAGCATGCTACATTCATTTAAAAACTGTAGGTGGTATATATGAAAAAGAATTTTTCTTTGGCAGGTATTTTGATGGGAATTATTATTGCTTCATCTACTTGTATTACGGCATCGGGAACGGAAAGCAAGGCTAAAAGCGATTCACAAAACGCATCGGGAAAAAGCTTTACGGTTCTAAGCATGACCCCGGAGGGAGAGCTTCCTTCGCAGGTTGAATACCCTTCTATACAGATTCAATTTTCTGAACCTGTTGTTGCCCTAAAGGAACTTGGCGAACAGGAAAGCTCCAGCTATGTGTTTTCCATTGAACCGCCGCTTAAAGGGGTTTTCCGCTGGAAGGGTACATCTGTACTCTCTTTTGACAGCACGGACAAAACTGTACCCCAAAAACAGTATACTCTGCGCATAAATCCTAATCTTGTGTCTAAAAAAGGAAACAAGATTTCCGGCAAACTGGAATATACCTTTCATACAGAAGAATTAAAGCTCAACTCCATACAGCCCGCTTACGCTGCCTATAAGGAAGGCCGCTATGTGGACAATTCAAGCGTTCCTCCCGAACTTGCAAAAGACATAGCCCTTCATTTTAATCTGCCTGTAAACGCAGCTGTTGTTTCAAAGACAATAACAGTTACGGACAACAAAAACACCACCTACAAATTTTCCGCTTTGAATGACGGCGAAAAAACCCTTGTGCTTCATTTAAAGGAAACCCCCGCAGAAGACAGGCAGATAACCGTTACGCTGCAGAAGGGTTCAATGGCAGACAAGGACTGCTACCCCACAAGCGCAAACCGCTCAAGAAGCTTCCACACGCTTATTCCCTTTGTAATAAAGGACTGCTCAGAAAACATAAGGTGGCTCTCCCGCCAGTACGACAAGCCCGTACGCCTAACATTTTCTTCTATATTAAAGGAAGAAAGTGAAGCAGAGCTTGCCCAGTTCATAACCGCAGAAGGTAAAAAGAAGAAAGCCACAGTTACAAAAGAAAACCTTTTGGTGCAGGGACAGACCCTCCTGATTTTTGGACTGCCCTTTGACTACAATGAAACATATACGCTAAAAGTCTCTTCCAGCCTAAAAGACATATACGGCCGCAAGCTGGACAAGGACTATTCCTTTACAATAAAAGTGCCCGATGCGGAAAGCTTTGTGTCCTTTAAGAATTCAGGGCTTCAGACATTGGAAAGCCAGTTTACCCCAAGGATTGTATTTACCCACCAGAACATTAAGTCTCCGTCTTCCTACAGGATTGAACCTTTGACGAATGCAGACGGAAGCAAATCTACCCAACGTGGCAAGACAATAAGCCTTGACGTTTCAAAGATCCCCCAGAACAAGAGAATTACGGAATCCGTAGACCTACGCGACTATTTGCAGAAGGTTGGAAACCAGTACCGCGGAGCCGTCCTTTTTAAGGCTAAGGTCAATGTTGAGCGCAAGTGGCAGGACTGGAAAACCAAGAAATACCGCACGGAACTTGATGACTACACCAACGAGCAGATAATTCAGGTAACAGATTTGGGCCTTACCGTACGCTATGCCTACAACCGCGCAGTTGTCATGGTAACAAGCCTTTCAACGGGTAAATCTGTACCCAACGCAACAGTTAACGTAAAGATTGTTCCATACAGCGACGCTTACGAACGCAACGGCGGATATGCAAACGTACTCACCAAAAACTATGCAACCTTTGCAAGCGCAACAACAGACAGCGAAGGTGTTGCCATAATTGAATTCAAGAACGACTTGGTGGCCGCACTTCAGAGCAGCGTAGGCGGAAAACGCCTTGACTACAACACAAATCTCATTTATATAGAAGCAAAAACATTGGACGACCGCATAATGTTCTGCCCTTCCGAAAGCGGATTCTGGTGGTCTTCTGGCAATGTGGACAAGGGAGACATAGAGGGTTTTGCAAGGGAACGCATGGTTGCTTCCATATTCACAGACCGCGGACTTTACAAACCCGGCGAAACCGTAAGCTACAAACTGATTGACCGCACACTTTACAAAGAGGAATACAATGTTCCACGCGGAAAGGATGCAGAATACACCATTACCCTTGTTGACCAGAGTTGGAACAGCAACAAGAGCTATTACAAGACAAGTGGCACCCTAAGCGCAAACGGCACAACATCCGGTTCCTTTAAGTTACCGGAAGACCTAAAGCCGGGCGACTACTACATCCGTTACCAGAGGCATCTTGCTGGCGGTCTGACGGAAGAAAATTGTAGGGTTCAAGTGCAGTTCTTTGAAAAGCTGCGTTTTGAGGCAGAAGCATCTGTTCCACAGGGAACTTACTACAGGGGAGACACCCTTTCTGCAGAACTTAGCGCATCTTATTTAGGCGGCGGTGCACTGGACAACAGCACATATTCTTCAACATGGACCCGCCAAAAGCAGTCCTTTAGCGCACATACGCCTGCATACAAAAGCTACACCTACGGCCCCAAAAAGTCTGCCAGTGACAGCTACCTGCGCGAAAGTGGCAACGGAACTTTAAGTGCAGAAGGCAAAGCTACAATCAACCACAACACGGGTACAGAAAAGGGTACAGTTGCACCCGCTACACCCTATCTTTACACAATGGAAGCAAGGGTAACAGACTCCGGCAACCAGGCCATTAGCACAAGCACATCTGTTTTGGTTCACCCGGCAAAATTCTACATTGGCCTAAGCAACGCAAAAAACATCAAGGGCTTTGCCAAAAAAGGCGACACCTTAAAGTTTGACTATGTTTGCATTACCCCGGAAGAAAAAGCCGCAGCCCAGAGCCTACTGCCCAAAGACGGCAAGATAAAGCTTGAGCTTCTGCGCGAAGAATGGAAAAGAACACAGAGCCTTAGCAGCGACGGATACGTTTCTTACAACTGGAAACGTGAAGACATTCTTGAAGACGAACGTTCGTTAGTAATTACGGACGGCAATGAATTCTCGTTAGTTCCAGAAAAAGGCGGAAGCTACACCCTGCGCCTAAGCACAAAAGATGCAAACGGCAGCGATGTAATCACAGAACGAAATTTCTATGTTACAAGCAGCGACTGGTACTGGCACACGGAAAACCAGCAGCAGATTGGCCTTACCCCGGACAAGGCAGAGTATTCAGTAAACGATTCTGCCCAAATCATGGTTCAAAGCGAACTTCCACGCGGCAAATACCTTATGACGGTGGAACGCGGAACAATCCTCTCCCAGAAAATCTTGAACATTACAGAGCCAACATCCGTAATATCTGTACCCATTTTGGACAGCTATGCCCCTGTAATCTATGTTTCTCTTTCATCCTATTCAACAAGGCAGAACGGAAACACTGGTGCTACAGAGGAAAAAAGGGATACAGATAAACCCAAGGGCTACTTTGGAGTAACAGCCCTTAACGTAGACCTAAAGACCAAGACTTTTGACATTCAGATAAAGATGGACAAGCCTTCCTACCGTGCAGGCGACAAGGCACAGATTACACTCCACGCATCCCGCAACGGACAGCCTCTTGCAAATGCGGAACTTGCACTTATTGCGGCAGACCGAGGCGTTCTTGATCTGATTGGCTACCACATTCAGGACCCAAGCGAAGTCTTCTATAGTAAATATCTCTTCCCCGACCGCGCCTATGGTGGAGATTCCCGCCAGCTTCTGATTGACCATGCAGAAGAGTCTGATGATGCGGTAGAAGATGAGTGTGTTGAAGAACTAATGATGTGTGAATCGGCAGCAGCCCCCCGCATGATGATGAAGTCTGCATCTGCAAAAAATACTGCGAGGATGCTGGAAGGAAGTGCCATGGCAGACGCTTCCGCAATGGGAGCTAAGGAAAAAGCCGCCCCGGCCCTAAAAGTGCGCAAGAACTTTGCTTCAACCGCAGTCTTCCGCCCAGATTTGGTAACAGATGCAAACGGAGACGTTACAGTAACATTCACCCTGCCCGACTCGCTTACAACCTACCGCGTAACGGCAGTTGGCATTAAGGACAACCTCTTTGCAAGGGCAGAAGAAGAGCTTGACGTTGCAGAGCCAATTTCCGTGCGCCAGGTTCTGCCAAGAAAACTGCGCCTGGACGACAAGGGAGAGGCAGGCGTTACCATTACAAACCTTGACGCACAAAACCACGACGTAACAGTTGCAATGAATGTTTACAGCGGCGTGGAAAAAGCAGGCATTGAACAAGACGCATCCTCCGTGCAAAAGCTTCCGGGAAAAGCTTCTGTCCAAGGAGAAAGCAAAAAAACTGTTTCCGTTAAGGGGCAAAGCACACAGGCCCTTATGTTCAGCATAAAGGCGGAGCAGCAGGGCTGGATTACGGTTGAATATACCGTTACCGGCGACCTTATAAACGAAAAGATTTTTGTTCCTCTGGAAATAGAAAAGCCCTACATCTTTGAGGCTGTAACCACGATTGGCGAAGTTCGTGATGCAGCGGGAATAAAAGAAGGCAAGGCGTCTGCAAAAGAGACAATCATTCTGCCGGGAGATGCAGAAGACGGAAGGGGAAGCCTTTACGTTCAGCTAGACCCGACAAGACTGGGAGTCCTGCGCGAAGCTGTGGGTTATGTCTTCCACTATCCTTACGGCTGCATGGAACAGCGCTCAGCGGCAGTACTTCCTTTGGTGGCCTTTGGCAACTACATAAAGATTTTTGACCTTAACACAGAAGTAAAAGACCCAGCCTCTGTTGCAGCAAACGAAATACGCTCTTGGGCAAAGGTACAGAATTCAGACGGAGGCTTCCCCTACTGGCCAAACGGCTTTTATAGGGAAAGCAACCGTTATGTTTCCATGCGCATTGCAGAAATCCTTTCTCTTGCAAAGCAGCGCGGAATTGTAAAAAACAGCGGCATCAACGAAGAAAAGCTTGCCTCTTACCTTATCCGTGAATCTGATTCCATAATAAAGGAAAAGGATGAAGCTTCATGGGCAATGTATACAGCTGCCTACGGTTACTATGCGGCACAAATGCTCGGAGGAAAAATTGACGAAGCAAACCTTGAACGCATAGCCGATTCAGATTCAAGCGACGTTGAAACTTTGGCACTGGCAGCCCTTACCTACCTGAACATGAACCAAAAGGCAAAGGCAAAAGCAGTAAGCCAAAAAATGTACCGCTTTGTGCGCCTTACAGCCCGCGGAATAGACATAACAGGAAAGGCAAAGGACCACTACTGGTGCTTCTTTAACCATTCAAGCGAAAAATATGCATTCTACTTGCAGCTTTTCACAAGGATGGAGACTACAAATACAATAAACCAGCGTTTGGTTTACGAGCTGCTCAAAATGCAAAAGACAGGAAGGTGGCAGTCCACGGCGGTAACAAGCCGCGTCTTGATTGCAATCTACGACTACATCAAGACCAACGACCTGGACAACCTTGACTTTACCGCTGAGGTCCTCCTGAACGGAAAGAATCTTGCCAGCGGAAAGTTCTACGGTGTTGCATCCCTTGCAGAAGACAAGGAAATTGACTTTGCACAAGAGCCTCTTGCTTCCATGCCCAAAGACAAGGAGCTTGAACTTGAATTCAAGAAGGACGGAAGGGGAACCCTGTTCTACACAGCAAGTATGAAGTATGCCATTCCTCCAGTAAAGCAGACGGCCCGCGATGAAGGCCTTTGCGTCTACACGGAAATTACCGATGCGGAAACCGGAGAAGTTATTTCGGAAAGCACCCTTGAAGCAGGAAAAATCTACAGGGAAAAAGTCGTAATTTCTTCTGTAATAGATGCTGAATACGTGGCCTTGCGCGCACCGGTTCCGGCTGGATGCGAAATACTCAACTCTGCCTTTGTAACAACAGGAACAATACCTTCTGCCTCTTCGCAGGAAGAATCCCCGGTTAGGCCGCTTGCAAAGAACAGGGTAAGGCCTTGGTGGTACAACCCCAACCGCGGACTTTCCTACAAGGGCATTTACGATGTAGAGATGCAGTATTTCTGGGACTACTTCCCAAGAGGAATTCAGGAAGTGGAATTTACATTCAGGGCAAGCCGCAAGGGAACCTACAACACGCCTTGTGTTACCGCTGAATGTATGTACGAGGAAGAAATATTCGGACGCTCAAGTGGCCGTGTTTGGGAAATAAAGTAGCGGTAGAAGGAAAAAGCCAAGCAAACTACGCCGCCATGGAGGGGCCCGCCAAAGGCGGGTTGCGCTAGCAATGGAGCGGGTAGGGCCCCGCGGAACCCCGGAACGGCGGTGGCGCAAAGGCATGTTCGGTCGGATTAGCCAAGGAAGAAATGGTAGAGCCTAAAAAAGCACCGTCCAGATTCAAAAATCAAAGCGGCAAAAAGGAATCTTCCGGCTTTATACCAAAGCGTCCTGCAAAATCGCGGGCATGCCATGCGTTCATAATCACTTCCTTGGGGTCGTGGGCATCTGAATTGCAGATTACGCGGACAGACGTTTGCGCTGCCATTTCCCAAAATTCTGCATAGGGATACTGGTAGCGCATTCCCCTGCTGGTAGAATTTGGCTCACGGGAAAGCCCCAGACCGTTCACTTCTATTGGAAGATTTAAATCTACGGCCGCATCAAGAATAGCCTTTAGGCAGCTTTTGGACTGGTCATCCCATTCTTTGTAGCCTTTCATAAAAAGATCCGGATGCGCCAAAAAGGCAAAGACTCCGCTCCGCATTCCGTCTATTGTCTGATCCACATAGCGGTTAAGAAACTTGCTTTCCGCACACTCAGGAATGTAGCGGTGAAGGCTTCCGTCCGTAAACCAGTGGGAACCAAGCACAAGGTATTGCGCACCAAAGCGTCCCTTTAGCTCGTCCGTATACCAGCTCTTGTAGCGGGGATCCCACTCACATTCAAAGCCAAGGTACACAGGGAAAGGCATTTTTTCTTTTGCCTCTTTTACCTGCTGAACATAAAGCGGCGTTTCTTCTACAGACATTCTTACATGAGGCCATGTGTCTTCAAATTCCGCAGGATAGGGGCAATGGTCGCTGAATCCAAGGGCTGTGCAACCGTCGCGCAAAGCCTGCTCAGCATAATCCATTGGCTTACCTTTTGCATGGTGGCACAATTCTGTGTGGGTGTGGAAATTATAGATGCTTTTCAAATCAATGCCTTCTTTTTAATTTTATTGTTTTACAAAAAAGCCCCTCGGAAATACATCCAAGGGGCATTATTCAAGATTCAACCAAGAGTTGGCAAAGAATTATTTCTTTGTTGTTTTCTTAGCTGTTGCCTTTTTAGCTGTGGCTTTCTTTGCAGGAGCCTTTACAGCTTTCTTAGCAGTTGCTTTCTTTGCAGAAGCTTTTACTTCTTTCTTAGCGGTTGCTTTCTTTGCTGTTGCCTTTTTAGCTGTAGCTTTTTTAGCAGGAGCTTTCTTTGCAGCAGGCTTTGCGTTTGCCTTGATAACAGCCTGTGCACCAGCCAAACGAGCTGCCGGTACGCGGAATGGAGAACATGAAACGTAGTTCAATCCGAGTTTGTAGCAGAGTTCGATAGAAGCTGGGTCTCCACCGTGCTCACCACAGATTCCAAGGTGAAGGTCAGACTTAACTGAGCGTCCCTTTTCTTCTGCAAGACCAATCATAACTCCAACACCGTCTTCGTCCAATGTCTTGAACGGATCATGGAGGAGAACTTTCTGGTCAAGGTAAGAATCGATGAACTTAGAGTAGTCATCACGGCTAAAGCCGAATGTTGTCTGTGTAAGGTCGTTTGTACCGAATGAGAAGAAGTCTGCATATTCTGCAATCTGATCTGCTGTTGCGGCTGCACGTGGGAATTCAATCATAGAACCAATCTGGAACTTGAGCTTTGTTCCCTTTTCCTTGTTTACCTTAGCAATAACAGCTTCTGCCTGTTCGCGGATCTGCTTGAGTTCGTTAACAGTTGTTACGTTAGGAATCATGATGCGTACATCGTGCTTAATTCCCTTCTTTTCTGCTTCTGCTGTTGCGAGGGCGATTGCCTCAACCTGCATTTCGTAGATTTCAGGATATGTGATTGCAAGACGACATCCGCGGTGACCGAGCATCGGGTTGTGTTCGTCAAGGTCTGCAAACTTTGCCTTAATAACTGCAACGTCTACATCAAGCTTCTTTGCAAGGCTCTGTGCCTCTGCATCTGTCTTTGCCTGGATGAATTCGTTGAGCGGCGGGTCAAGAAGACGGATTGTAACAGCGCGGCCTTCCATTGTCTTGATGATTCCAAAGAAGTCCTTCTGCTGCAAAGGAAGAATCTTGTCAAGGTTCTTCTTGCGTTCTTCTGTGCTGTCAGAAATAATCATCTTCTGGAAAGAAGTAAGCTTTGGTTCGTCAAAGAACATGTGCTCTGTGCGGCAAAGACCAATACCTGCTGCACCAAAGCGGAATGCCTGTGGAGCTTCGTTCTGTTCTGCATTTGCAAGAACGTTGAATCCCTTTACAACCTTTCCGGATGGAGTCTTGCGAACAGATTTTGCGCGAACTTCGTCTGCCCAGCTAAGGAATGTTTCAAGGTCGCCGGAAACAGAAGCTGGAGTTACAGGGATAAGACCTGCATATACTCTACCTGTTGAACCGTCGATAGAAATGGTGTCGCCTTTCTTGAATACCTTGTTGCCAATAGTAACTTCGTCTTTTCCAGAGAATACAACTGCTGCACAACCACAAACACAAGGAGTTCCCATACCACGAGCAACAACAGCTGCGTGAGATGTGCGTCCACCAGTAGAAGTAAGGATACCTTCTGCAACGTACATACCTGCAATGTCATCAGGAGATGTCTCTTTGCGAACGAGCATTACCTTCTTTCCGTTCTTGTGCCATTCAACAGCTTCTTCTGCTGTGAATACAATCTGGCCTGCACCTGCACCAGGAGAAGCGTTAAGAGCTTCTGCCAAAGGAGTTGCTGCCTTAAGAGCCTTTGCTTCAAACTGCGGGTGGAGGAGCTGATCAAGCTGGTCTGGCTTTACGCGAGTAAGAGCTGTTTCCTTTGTGATGAGCTTTTCTTTAACCATGTCAACTGCCATCTTAACAGCAGCTGCACCTGTGCGCTTACCGTTGCGGCACTGGAGCAT
>DJYC01000042.1 GCA_002448445.1 Treponema sp. UBA6988 | reverse complement strand
TGGTAAAAATTGCATGGAGTTTGACCGGCCACGAAGTGCCGGGCATAGTTAAAGATGACCTTCCGTCCAAAAAAAGAAGAAAAACTAGAGCTTGAATTTAGAAAGGCGGGAACAGGCTTCTTCTACGTCCTCGCGGTGTCCAAAGCAGCTGAACCTAAGGTAGCTTTCGCCGGCAGGTCCAAATCCGCTTCCTGGAGTTGTTACTACGCGGCATTCGTCCAAGATTCTGTCAAAGATGTCCCAGCTCTTCCATCCGGGGAAGTATACCCAAAGGTAGGGTGAGTCGCCAGTGTAGTAGACCTTTACGCCAGCATCCGCAAAGTTCTTGCCGGTAAGTGCCTCTTTCATAAGCTTTGCGTTTCCAAGGTAGTAGTCCACCAAAGAAGTTGTTTCCTTGATTCCCTCTTCGTCCAGGGCTGCAAGTCCGCCGTGCTGGGCAATGTTGCTTGCTCCGTTGAACAAAGTGGTCATTACACGGTTCCAGTCGCTTATTACGCTGCTTCCGTCCGCAAACTTAATGTCCTTTGGAACTACAGACCAGCCAAGACGTACTCCTGTAAAGCCAGCCAGCTTGGAGAAAGAGTTTATTTCTATTGCACACTTTCTAGCACCCTCTATCTCGTAGATTGTGCGCGGAAGTTTTGAGTCGCGGATGAATGCGTAGTAGGCACTGTCGTAGATGATTATGCAGCCGTTTGCAAGCGCATAGTCAACAAGCTTCTTAAGCTGCTCCCTTGTGCTTGCCGCTCCGGTCGGGTTGTTGGGGCTGCAAAAGTAAATGAGTGTTCCGCTCTTTATTACGCTAAGGTCGGGGAAGAAGGAGTTTTCTGCCGTACAGGGAAGGTAGGTAACGCCCTTGTAACCAGAACCGTCAGCGTTTGCTTCCCCGGCGGCACCAGTAATAACGCTTCCGTCAACATAAACCGGGTATGCAGGATCCTGAACCGCAATGGGGGTGTCGCGGCCAAAAAGGGTCTGGATTCTTGCAATGTCGCACTTTGCACCATCGGAAATAAAAATCTCGTCTTCTGTAGCCAAGCCGTTGTACAAAACCTGGGCAATCTTTGCGCGCAGTTGGGTAAGCCCCTGCTCGTCACCGTAGCCTGAATAGCCTTCCTTGGTTCCAAGAGAAGCTGCATAGTCTGCCATAGCTTTGCAGATGTGGGGAGAAAGAGGCTCCGTAGTGTTGCCTATGCCAAGACTTATTATTTTTGCGTCCGGGTGGGATGCCTGGTAAGCCTTTCTTCTTTTTGCCACTTCAGGAAAAAGATAACCCGCCGTTAAATTTGCAAAACCTTCATTTCTCTTTATCATAATAAGCCTCTAAAAAAAATACAAAGAATGGGTTAACTATATTGAACGTAGAAACAAAAGTCAACATGACGGCATCATAAAGGTAAATTCCGCATACTTGCCCTCTTCGCTCTTTACCGTAATCTTACCCCGGTGGCTGTCCGCAATGGACTTTGCAATGGTAAGGCCAAGACCGTATCCGCCGGTTGAACGCGCACGGGAGGAATCTGCCCTGTAAAAGCGGTTGAAAATCTGGGGAATGTCCTTTTCCGCAATACCGCGACCCGTATTGTAAACCGTAAGAAAGCCCTTTTTGCCCTCTGCCCTTACGGAAATCTTAATAACAGCCCCCGCATCGGAATTCTTAATGGCATTGTCAATCAAAATGACCGCAACCTGCTTAATGTGGGACTCATCTCCCATAACCCAAAGCGGTTCTTCCGGAACAGAAATGTCCATGGACTTACCCTGCTCCATTGCAACGCTTTCAAAGGGTAGCGCCGCCCCTTCCACCGCATTTGCAAAGTCAAACTTCATCATGCAAAGGTTGTTTCTGTCCGCATCGTTCTTGGCAAGATAGAGCAGGTTCTTTACAAGCTCTGCCATACGGCTGTTTTCCGTCTTTATGTAGCCCAGCCACTTGTTGCCCGGAAGCTCCTGCTCAACAACGTCTATGTTTGCACCAATAACCGCAATGGGAGTCTTAAGCTCGTGGCTTGCATCAGCAATAAAATTCCTCTGCCTAAGAAAAGCCTCTTCCACCGGCTCTACCGCAATACGCGAAAAGTTCCACACAATAACAAAAGCAAGAAGCAGCATAAAAACAAGCCCAGTAACGGTGCCCACAAAAAGATGCTTCTCCTGGGTGTATTCCATTGAACGGTCAGCAACCACAAAAAGATAGCCGTAGGGTGCATCGTCTATGCGGAACAAAAAATCCTTGTAGCGCCCTTCCCTCTTTCCGGAAGCAAAAGCCGCCGCCACAATCTCGTAAGCCTGCGAGTTTAGTGTGTCCGAACCAAAGGGAGAAATGGTCCTTATAACCCTGCCCGAAGAATCCAGCCGTGCACTGTAAAAATCCCTCAAAACAAGAAATGTCGGCCTAAAGATAAAAATGCGCTCAAGAAAGCGGTTAAGAGGAGACTGCAGCTGCTTTAGCTTCATCTTCTCCGCCTCCTTGTACTGCCAGACCAAAAACTCGTTGCCCCGCCCCGTATGGATGTCGGAAACCGGGGCCGCAAGACCGTAGCCGTTATTCTCCGCAATCGTGCTCAAGAAATAGTTGGCATTCTGCAGGTTAGAAGAAGCAAGGTACACGTTTATTGAACTCATGGAAATAAGGCATATCACAAAAACCACAAAAAGCATGGTAAAGCAAAACCTTAGCCTTAAATTGAGAAAAACATCCGGTTTCTTAGCCTGCGTCTTGGACTGGCAAGCATTCTGCCCCCTGCCGCCATCCTGAACAAAATCACTTTCCTTCTTCAAGAGAATAACCTATTCCTCTGGCAGTACGGATTACAGTCTGAACCTTTAGGTAGTCCATCTTCTTACGGATAAAGGAAATGTAAACTTCCACGTTGTTGTATTCAGCATCGCTGTCTCCGCCCCAGATTTTTTCTATAATGCGCTCCTTCTTGATAACCTGATGGGGTGCCTCAAACAAAAGCTCAATAATCTGGAATTCCTTAAGGGAAAGCTTAACGGACGCACCGCCAACCTTCTGCAGCTCGCACTTGTTCTTGTCCAGGGTAAGGTCGCCAAAAGTAAGGGTGTCTTCCTTAACCTCGCCCTTGCGCCTAGTAAGTGCCCTAACGCGCGCCAAAAGCTCATCAGTGCTAAAAGGCTTGGTCATGTAGTCATCAGCGCCGCAGTCAAGCCCCTTAACCTTGTCTGCAATTTCATCCTTTGCAGAAAGAAAAAGAACCGGAACGTCATTCTTTTCCTCACGGAGTGTACGCAGAATCGTAATACCGTCCATTCCGGGAAGCATTATGTCCAGAACAATGGCATCGTAAATACCGCTCTGAGCGTACTTGAGACCTTCAGGGCCTGTGTACACGGCATCAACGCAATACTTATTCTTCTGAAAAATCTCAACCAAAGCCTGTGAAAGGCGGACCTCGTCTTCTACTAAAAGTATTCTCATACCTATATATTATACAAATCTAAAAAAAAAGAATTCTTAAAAAATTATAATTTTTTGTTATATTTCGCTTTTTTCCTTAAGTTTTTTTTATCTTTTGCCTTTCTGGACGATACTTGCACCGCTCTACCATATTATTGAACGGCTAATCCGACCGAACGCCCCTTTGCGCCACGGGCTTCGCTTGAAACTTCGCATATTCATGCTCGTTGCGAAATCCAGGGTTCCGGCTCAATAAATGTAAAACAAGTAGCGCCAAGGAGGGCGCGTCATTTGTTAGAGTAAAAAAAAGGTGAGTTTTCACAGAAAACTCATGGTTAAAAATTG
>DJYC01000039.1:9502-19987 GCA_002448445.1 Treponema sp. UBA6988 | reverse complement strand
GTTTTCAAGTGCAAGGTACATTGCGCGCGGGCCAAGGTCGCTTCCTCCGATTCCAATCTGGCATACGGTTGTGTATTTTTCGCCCTTTTCGTTTACAAGTGCGCCTGAGTGGACTTTTTCTGCAAATTCAGCGATTTTTTTCTGCTGCTCAACGTAAAAAGCCCTCTTGTTTGTGCTGCCTGCCATTACGTCCTTGCCAAGCTGGCCTCTTGTAAGGTGGTGGAGAACCATGCGGCCCTCACCTGTGTTTACAACATCGCCATTGTAGAGAGCCTCAAACTTTTCAAGAAGCTGTGCCTCTTTTGCCAAGTCCTTGAATACCTGGATTGTGCGGCCGTCAACTGCCTTTGCGGCGTAGTTGTAGGTGAGACCTGCGCCCATCTTGATTGAATATTCTGAAACGCGTTTTGTGGCGCCTTCAGCCTTAAGCTCTTTTGCTATGGAAACTGAGTCTTTGAGCGACTGGAGTTTCTTAAAGCTTTCGAGAGATGTTAGGTTGTTCCATGCGATTTCTGCCATTTTAAAGCCCCTGATAAAAATTGTTAGCTAAATATACCAAAAATCAAAAAATTATGCTATACTAAAGTTAGCGGCATTTTTCTGCAAAAAGCATGATGCAAAGCGGAAAACACTAAACTGCCGTATGGAGGAATTTTTATGGTGAATCTTCTTATTACAATCCTTGTGGGTGCCCTTATCGGTTGGCTCGCAGGAATTTTCATGAAGTCTGCCCACGGATTCTGGCTTTCATGCCTTCTTGGTATTGTCGGTAGCGCAATCGGCGGCTGGTTGGCAAGTGCCCTCGGAATCCACATCGGAAGCGGACTTGTAAGCTCTCTCATCGTAGGCGTTGCGGGAACCTGTCTCCTTATTGCAATCGTCCGCGCAGTCATGGGCAAAAAGTTCTAATTTTTCTTATTCTAAGGGGGAGGAGCACACGCTTGAAGCTTTGCTGCGATTCCCCCTGGCCTTAGCCATCAGCAGTAAGCAGCTGCTTCTTTGGCACACCCCCACCTAACTTGACAAAACATTTGCAAATGCCCCTCGGCATTATAACGATGAATTGTAAAATTATGCGGTAATGCTATCGAAATTGATTTTGAAAAGGAGGCTATTTTTATGACTATGACAGCGGTTTCTATAGATGTTCCAAAGAATATGGTGGAATATATGGTTTCAGATGACGAAAAAACAAACCTTATCCGCAATGCAATGATTTTGTTTCCTTATATTCAAAACGATACTATTTCTTATGGCAAGGCCGCACAGATTCTTGGTATTCACAAAATGGATTTGATTGCATTGTACAGCAATCTTGGACTTCCATATCTTAATCAGACAAGCGATGAACTAGAAAGTGATGTTGCTGTATTAAAAGAGCTCCGTAGAAATGTTGTATGACGATCGTTTCTGATACTACTCCGCTGATTTCTCTTATAAAAATAAACCGCCTAGATTTGCTAGAAAAATTATTTCACGAAGTATTGATTCCTGAGGCTGTTTACAGAGAACTTACTACCAATCAGAGTTTTGCTTTAGAGGCCGAAGAAGTAAAGAAAGCCCCTTTCTTAAAAGTTTCTCCAGTTCAAAATAAGCAGTCTATTCAGATTTTGCAAGCCGTAAGCGGTCTTGATGATGGTGAAAGTGAGGCTATCGTTCTTGCAGGAGAAAAACTGTCTGATGTATTGATTATAGATGAGCGCAGAGGTAGAAAAGTTGCACAACAGCTTGGAATTTCTATTACTGGAACTGTGGGTATTTTGGTTCAGGCTAATGACGAAGGTATGATTTCAAAAGCAGATGCAAAAAGTTGCTTTGATTTTTTGAAGCAGAGCAATATTCGGTTGAGTGAAAACCTTATTCAATCAGCATTGGACATGATGAAATAGCTTACGGCATAATCTTGCAGTCAAGAAAGTATTCTTCTTTTAATGAACATTCCTTGCTAAAGTAATGTGTTGAAAAATAGTGGGTAACAGGAAAGTCGCTTCCGAAAAGGATTTTTGATTTTTCGCGGACAAGTGAGCGGAGTTTTTTGAGGTTCTTTTCTTCAATGCAGGCGGTGTCGCAGAAGATGTTTTTGTGGGTGTTTACAAGTTCTGCACATTCTTTTACAGGATTTGAGTGTGCCAAGATTAGGACGGAATTTGGGCGTTCAATTGCGAATGGCGAAAACCTTGTGGGTAAGTCATCTGGAATTGTTCCCGAATGAACTAAGACAGGCTTTTTGTTTTGGGCTGACCAGTCAAAGATTTCTTCCATGCATTTTTTGTGGCGGGGGTTTTCAAAGTTCCATTTTTGCGCTGCCGGATGAAGTTTTATTCCGCAGTAGTCGAAGGTTTTGGTTGCGGAAAAGACGGAGATGTTTTTGTCTGCGTAAGACGGAACAAACCAGAGGTATGGGCGCACTTTTAGCTTGCCGGAGTAGGAGAGGGCGTAGGCTGTTTCTTCTTCGATCCTCAAAAGCTCCACGTCGTCCCTACAGCTTGATGTGGAGGAAAAACGCGCTTCGTCAATGCCGTACTTTGCCCCGGCTTCTTCGATTGCTTCAAAGACTTCCAGTGCGTCGTAGTAGAGTTCGTTGAACTGGCCTATGTGGATGTGGTGGTCGGTCATGGGGCTGTGTTCTTAAAGAATAATGTTTTGATTCACGTCTTTATCTATTGTTTTAGTTTTATCACATATCATATAATAATCGCCACCTTGAATTTCTGATTCGGAACCAACCAAGTGTCCTTCCATATCTAATTGCATACTTATGGATGCATCTTCCCTTACATAAAGTTTATGGTTTAGTAATTTTTTGTTTGCACTATCATTGATATCGTTTATGTTGTAAACAGTATAACTGTATCCATTGATTATTCTTTTTTCGTATGAAAGAACAATCATCTTGCGTGATTGTCCTTGATAAGCAACCGATATTATGTCTCCAATATTCATGATTCCTCTTCAATAAATATTATCTTCTAAATTCGTTGATTGAACGCACTTTTATAAGCATCCCAAAACCCCAGTTCAGATGCATCCATGGCGTGTTCATTTGCGAAATCTTCCTCTTGCTGTCTTATGTCGTCCTCTGGAATTTCTACCCCATATTTTGCTAAGTATCGCAATAATCTTCGTTCTTGTCCCGCAAACAATTCGTTAATCTGTTTTTGTGTAAAAAAGTTTTTGTTCAAAATTCATACCTCTGTAAAATATGTAGTTTGTAAAGTGTTTGTTTTCAAAACTCCTGTGAAAGTTTCAAATGTCAGAAGAGTTTTGAAATTGCCTCTCATACATTTTGCAGTTCAACATGAAGGAGAATGTTTATTTCATCTTCTTCCAAACATGATTTCCAGATTTGGAGTCTTTACATTTTCCTCCGCTAGTTGGGCTTGGTTTGTAATTCATATTAGTTGTCGGTATTTGATTACCACATTTGGAACATATCCAGTAAATAGTAACTCCCATAAACACACCCTTTCCTAACTTTACCGCATACGACGGCTTAATGTTCTTCATAGATTTCATGGCGAAATCCTCCTTAGTAAAATTTTTTTTTGAAAGCAAAACTTGCTTTGTTTGGGAAGGAAATGCTGGCGAATTGGATTAGTCAGCTTTTCCTTGGCTTTCTGGATTATATTTTAAGTCCTGTTTTATACTCTGTCAATATAAAAATACTCTATAGGAAATTGGCGGTAGGCTCTATAGGATATTATTATTTCTGCATGACGAATGAAGAAATGCTTGCTTACGTGGCGGATTCGATACGCAGGATTAGGCTGGCGAAGGGATTTTCTCAGTTGGATTTATCCGCTGCTGCCAATATGTCGCAAAGTTTTATTGCCAATATTGAGAAGGGGAAGAAGGAACCTTCTGCAATGACTTTGATTCGCATTGCACATGCTCTTGAGGTAAGTCCCCGCGATTTTTTTCCGGATTCGCAAGCTGGTAATTTGGCAAGCGTTAGGGAAGGGATAAAGAAAGAGATTATTGAGCTTTTGGGGCACTTGTAGAAAAAGCTTCTACTTGACTAAATTTGCATAAATATACATAATTGTGCATAAGAGGTTTTGCTTTGAAAGAGAGGCTTACACGGCTTAAGACCGTTCGCAAATTGATAAAAAACTACCGCATAGAGAGCCAGGAGGAGCTTTTGGGCTACCTGCAGAAGGAGGGTTTTGAGGTTACCCAGGCAACTCTTTCGCGCGACCTTAAGCTTTTGAAGGTTGGCAAGGTGAGTGACGGTCATGCGGGTTACGTGTATACTCTTCCTGATGAGGACGAGAGGCGTGAGAGCGAGCAGATTTATATTCAGGACTTTTTGCGCGGTTATGTTAGCATAGATTATAATTCAAGTACGGTTGTTATAAAGACTTTTGGCGGTCATGCGGATGCTGTTTCCAATGCGCTGGATTCTTTGAACATGGATGAGATTCTTGGAACTGTTGCGGGCGACAACTGCATTTTTGCATGTCTTAGGGAAGGCGTTTCCGGTGAGGATTTTATGGCGGCCCTAAAGCAACGCATTCCGGAATTGGATGACGAATAATAGGATTATTTTTGAATTTAAGCAGTCCTGAATTTCTAAAAGCAGATTATCGGGTCTAGTCCGATAATGACACATCTTGTGCAAAAAGTTTCCTTCGACGGCTCAGGGAACGGGGGCTTTCTTGTTTTGTATGACAATCACTATGTTGTAAAGAGATGCCGAATCAAGTTCGGCATGACAGGCTGTTTAGGGGATATTTTTTTTTGGTCATACGCCGCCGTGGAGCCCCGCTAGTTGCCGCGAAGCGGCAATGACCGTTAGGGAAGGGCGGAAGGGCGGTGGCGCAGGGGCATGGGTGTCGAGTTAGCCAATGCGTGAATGGTAGAGCGGTTAACGGTACCGTCCAAAAAAATAGGAGATAGAATTATTTTCCGCAGAAGATTTCCTTGTAGCTGTAGAGGGCGGTTCTTGCTTTTATGGTGAGCTTTTTTCCGTTCCATTCGAGGGTGCCTGTGTCGTAGAAACATTCGGGGCTTTTTTTGTTGCTGAGTACGGAGCGGTCTTTTTCCGTGCCGCTGAAGTTTGTGAGCAAGAGTTCAACTTGGAATTTTACGGGTTTTTCTGCGAAGATTTTTTCTGCTTCTTCTGCGGATGAGGGCAATTTTTCCAGGCTCGTTATGGTTCCGATTGAATCTTTTAGGAGCACGATAATCATGGAGCCGTCGGTGGAGAAGAATACGTAGGCCGGTACAAAGGGCGTTTCACTTGCTATCTGTACGCTTGCCATAACCCCGCCGTCCTTGTCTTTTTCTTCTGCGTAGTGGGGCAGGAAAATCGTGTCAAAGTAGTCTACGTAAGAATCTTTTGCGTCTGAATTTAGCGTGGAGATTATTTTGTTTGCGTCGAAGTCTTCTATTATTTTTGAGTAGTTGTGAATGCGACGCTCCACCAAGTCCAGTATGTTTGAATAGATGAGTTCTTTGTAGGATGCAAGCTGGGCAAAGTTTTCTGCGTTGCTTGTCATTATCTGGTTTCCGAAAGATGTTACCTGTTTTATCTTGGGGAAATTAAGGCGGTTTAGGAAGGTGATTCTTGTAATGAGGTCTATGATGCTGTAGCCCCAACGCGAAGTGCCTGCGCTGCTGGATGTTTTTTTGGATTCATTTATTTCTTTTTTTAGTTCGTCCGCGCATTTTTTGTTTAGGTCTATTACATTTTGAACTTGTGTTCTTTCTTTTATGGAATAGCTTTTTCCGTTTTGCAGGGTAAGTTCTGGCTGGAAGTATTTTTCCCAGTTCTTTCTTGGAAAGAGGGTTGCGGTTCTTAGGGTTATTGTGTTCCTTTGGAAGATTCCCCTTTTTGTAAGAAAGATTACGTATGTGTCCTGCTGCTGTTCAAGGGGCGAAATTTTGGAAAGAAAGCTTGCACCCTCGGAGCCGTTGATCGTTATCTGGAAGTATTCAAGCGATGCCTTTGCAGAAAAGACGAAGAGCTTGTGGTTCCGTTCGCCAAAGAGTTTTTTTAGTATGGAAGAGAATTCGGGGGAGTAGCTGTCGAATTCCTTTTGGTCAAATTCCGGGGTGATGAAGTAGTCCCTTAGGCTTTCGTCGCGGCCAGGGTCGTAGCGCTGCATGTAGGTCCACTTTTCTACCGCGAAGAGCCTGCACTTCCACCTTTCGCCTTTGTATGCTATGTTAAGGCTGCATTCGTCTTCTGAGCAGAGGCTTGCTCCCGAAATAAAGCATCTGAATCCTTCAAGCGGTTTTCCGTTTTTGATTAGGGGGCCTGAATATTCTATGTTGTCGCTTTTTCCTATTTCTTCTTGGGACGGGTCAAGGAAAAGGCTTTCGTCCAGAATAAGGTTGGCCTTGGTAAAGCTCCATTCATTGTCAAAAATCTGCTTGTGGTAAAAGCCTGTATTTCCGTTTTGGTCTCTTCCTGCAACCCGCAGTTCCCTTGCGGCGTTTCCGTGGCCGTTTTGCGCTATGCTTATCATTTTGGTGAGCCTTGCCTGTCCGTAGAGGGGAATCTTTGGCTGCTCCATCCAGTCTTCTGCGGGGAGTGCCCAGGGTGAATAGTTTGAAAGGTATTCGCTTCCGCTGTATTTTTGTTCTACTTTGTCGTATGTATATTGGAAGAACATTGGGTCGCATCCCATGGTGTCAAAGTCAATCAGGCGGGTGTACATGCTGCCCCTGCTTCCGATTAGGAATATGCTGTCTGCGGAGACACTTATGTTTTGCGCTATGAATGCTCCGTTAAGGGGAACTTCCACGCTTCTGCTAAGGTCTTGCGGCAGGCCTGAGTCTGCAAACCTTATGTGCTGGCCGTCGCTTGTAAGGAAGTAGACTGTTTCCAGTCCCATTGTTCCGTAGTGGTGGGGGTTGCCGTAGCGGTCTTCGTGCCAAAGGACTTCTATTCTTCTGGCTCCCATACTCCAGCCCCTGTAGTTTTTTACAAGGTCGTTCATGCTAAGGTAGGTGTTTTTTGGAAAGCCGAATTTTCTTAGCCAGCTTCTGTCTTTGCGCTTGCCGTCTTTTGCAAGGTAGATGTAGTACTGGGTTCCTTCGCCGTCCCATGCGTAGAAGCTGTCTCCGTCCGCGCAGATTTCTTCTATTCTTGCTGGCGGGGTGAATTTGTCTGTTGAAGATGGGTCGGGGTGGGGTAGGCCTGTTTGCTTAAAGAGCTTCCATTGGCTTTCTCCTTTTTCTTTGAAATAGATTCTTCCGTCTACCAGGGCAAATTCTCCGTATGTGCAGTAGGACTGGGTTCTTGTTCTTATGTAGACTTGTTCGGGTAGGAATCCGTTTATGTCTTGTATTTGGCCTGAATGTGGGGAGGAGAAAAAGTCTTTTTTTGCGGTTGATTCTGCTGGGGCGAATTTTCCGGGGATTATGGCGGTTAGGATGGAGAATATTGTGCAGAATGTCATTCCGAACTTGATTCGGAATCTGTTTGTTTGTGTGTGGACAGACCCTGAATCAAGTTCAGGGTGACGTGGGGCAAGTTCAGGGTGACGGGGTGCAGGGTTGCAGATGCGGTAGGGCTTTGTGGAAACAGACCCTGAATCACGCTTCGACAGGCTCAGCGACCGTTCAGGGTGACGTGGGGCGATTTCAGGGTGACGGGGCGAAAGTATAGGACGGTAGAGACCCTGAATCAAGTTCAGGGTGACGGAAATCTTGTGTTTGTGATTGAGTTCCAGATTGCTACCTTTTAGTTTTGTTTTGGGGGGTGCCAATTTCCTTTTTTTAGGTGTGAAGTTCAACATAGGTTTTTCCTGTTCCTCCGTCTTCCGGGCGGGCAAAGTGAAAGTCTTTTACCGCGGGGTGGTGCGAAAGGTAGTCGTGGACTCCCTGCTGAAGAATGCCGCTTCCCTTTCCGTGGATTATGCTGAAGTTTGCAAAGTTTGTTATTGTGCAAAGGTCAATCTGCCTTTCCAAAGACTTTATTGCGTCTTCGTACCTCATGCCTAAAAGCCTTAGTTCAAACTGTGGGCGGGAGTCGCCTTCGGATGAGGCTGCGCTTTCAAGCACATAGTCTGCCTTTTGAATTGCCTGTGTTTGTCCGCTTTCTGTGCCTTCTAACGGAAGTGCCTGAAGCTGCCGGGTGGGAACACTCATGCGGATTGCCCCAAACTGTACGCTCCAGCTTTCGCCGTTCTTTTCTTTTTGGACAAGGGTTCCCTTTCTTCTTTCCCTGCCAGCCAAGACTTCTACGCCGGGTGCAAGCTGGGGGATTATCTTTTTGGGCTGCTCGAAAGTTTTTTTTGCGTAGCGGTCATTTTCTTCTTTTGGAATTGGCTTTGCGCTTTTAAGTGCCTCCGTGTTGGAGATGCGTCTTTTTGTTTTTTTGGATGACTTTGATGAATTTGAGTGCCTTGATTCCTTTGTGAATTTTATTCCGTTTTCCGCAAAGAAGGCCTCTTTTTCTTTTAGGGCATCCTGTTGTTTTTCTAGGGCAAGCCTTTCTTCTTCTATTTGGCTTTCTTTCTTTTCCGCTTCCTCTTCAAATTCCTTTATGAACTGGCGCACTTTTAGGTTTTTCTCTCTGGTGATTTCACCTTCGCGGAGTTCCCTTACAAGGTTTTCAAGGCGGCTTCTTGCTTCTCTTAGGGATGCAAAGTTCTGCTTGGCTTCAAGTTCCCTAAGCTCTATTTCCCTCTGCTTTGCTTCTATTTCCCTCTCGGAAAGTTCCACTTCCTTTATTGCAAGCTTGTCGCGCGCATCTTTTTGTTCGCGGATAAGGGCATCCATCTCTTCGTGCTTGGCGGTAAGGCCTTTTATGAGTGCGCTAACGTCTGCCTGCTGTGTGGAGATGTATTCCTTTGCCTTTTGGATGAGCTTTTTGCTTAGGCCTGAATGCATTGCTATGTCTATTGCGTGGCTTTCTCCGGGCACTCCCATCATAAGACGGTAGGTTGGGCTTAGGGTCTGCTGGTCAAATTCAACGCTTGCGTTTACGCATGAGTGGTTTGTGTAGCCGTAGTTTTTTAGTATTCCGTGGTGGGTGGTAACTATTACGAATGACTTTCTTTCGATGAATTCATCCAGGGCTGCCATTGCGATTGCTCCGCCTTCCTGGGGGTCTGTGCCACTTGCAAGTTCGTCCAAAAGGACAAGGCTTTTTTCCGTAGCGTGTTTTTCCATGGAGGCGATTTTTTTCATGTGGGCAGAGAAGGTGGATAGGCTTTCGTCTATTGACTGCTCGTCGCCAATGTCTGCAAATACGCGGTCAAAATAGGGTAGCCTTGTTCCTTCTTCTGCTGGCAATGGGAATGCTGCCTGGTTCATTAAAGCGAATAAGGCTATTGTTTTTAGCGTAACGGTTTTTCCGCCTGTGTTGGGACCTGTTATTATAAGTACCCGCTTTCCGTCCATAAAGTTTATGTCTACTGGAATTGCCTTGTCTCCGAGAAGGGGATGGCGTGCCCCTTTTATGCTTGGCGGTTCTTTTTGCAGGTCGCAGTTTTCTGCAAAGACACCGTGCACGCTTTTTTGCCATCTTGCGCATGCGAAGGTTGTGTCCAAGAGAATCATGGCGGTGTGGGCTTGTCTTGCGCTTTCCCTGCAGAATCCTATTTCCAGTGTGAGGTTTCTTAGTATGGTGCGGATTTTTTCTTCTAGCTCATACTGGGCCTGGACAAGTGAGTTGTTTGCCTTTACGGCTTCTTCTACTTCTATAAAGACGGTTTGTCCCGAAGAGCTTACTTCGTGGATTATTCCGCTTACTTCGCTTTTTCTGTCCCAGCGGACTGCAAGGAGTTCTTTTCCGCCTTTTAGTACGGGCACGTTTGACTGGAGGACTCCGCTAAGCCTTGTGTCTGATGTGTAGCGCCTTAATGCGTTTTCTGCCTCCTTTCGCAAGGAAGAAATTCTTCCGCGGATTTCCCTTAGTTCTGGAAGGTCTTTTACGTTTCCGTCTGAATCTATGACGCTGAAAATTTTCTTTGCGGCCATATCAAGCTGGCTTTTGTCTATGGAAGAAGAGGCTTTTAGAAGCTCCGGTATTTTTAATTCTGTGGATGCTTCTTGCAAAAGGGAGACTGCTTTTGTGCAGCAGGTAAAAAACTGTGCAAGGGAAAAAAACTGGGCTGCGGAAAGCTGTGCTCCTTCTTTTCCCAAAAGTTCAAAGCTTTTTTTTACCGGTGGCCAATAGCTGATTGCCTGCGGACGGGTGGAACATAAGTATGAATTCCATTCGCGCCCCATGGCCTTGCGTCTTTCCACTTCGTAAAAATCCGTGCTGGGGTTTATGTCTTCAAAAAATTCCCTGCCTTCATCGCTTGCGGCATTCTGGGCAACCAGGGAGCGTATTCTGTAAAAATCAAGTTCCGCTGCGGTCTTGTCAAAAGAGGAATCCACATCCTGCAAATTATTAAATCTTCCGTTAAAAAAAACTTTGTCCATGTAAACTTCGCCAAAAAAAAATGTGGCTTAAGTATAAACATTAATAGAAGAAAAGTCCATATTGTTTTTGCAGTGTTCTTGCCCACCAGCCTAGCCCCG
>DJYC01000039.1:3810-9378 GCA_002448445.1 Treponema sp. UBA6988 | reverse complement strand
CCCTGGAAAGCGGGATAAAATGCCCTCCGTGGCATTTTATCCCGCAAGTTTTCTGGCGAAAACTTGCCAGCTATTCTTCTAACATTTGACGCGCCGTCCTTGGCGCTGCTTGTTTTGCCGGATAAAATGCTGCGGAGGTTTGGCCGGTCACGGAGTGCCGGACACAGTTTGAAATGGCCTGCGCTCCGTAAAAAGAAAAAAAATCCTAATCAAACTCGCGGATAGCGCACACGGTTTGGCTGTTTCCTCCGGCTGTCCACTTTGGCGGTGCGTAGATTCCGTCTTTGCCGAATATTACAACGCAATCCCATTCTTCTGCCCTTTGGGTGGATGATGTAAAGAAGATTTCCTGCCTTAGGCTGTCTCCGCCGCAAAGAGTTCTTGCTTCGTCCACGGTCTGCAGTGCATCCTTTAGCTTTAACATTTCGTTTGATGAAGGAACATACCAACCGTCCGCGAATGGGGTGGAGCCCACCTTGCTTCCTTCTACGCCTGCGTAATTTTTTGCCCAGTAGAAGAGCGGGTATTTTGCAGGGTCAGATGTGTCGTCTTTTTTGCCGTATTTTTTAAGCCAGGCTGATATCTGTTCGAGCGCATAAGAGCCGTCTTTGTGGTGGCCATATTTTAGCGGTAGCATGTCCACATGGGCTGCGGATGCGTCTTCTGTGCACCAGCATATATTGCCTGCTGACTTTATGATTTTGGGGCCTTTTGCGTCGCGGGTGATTAGGCTGCCAACAGTCCTTGCGTTTTTTAGGCCTATGCCAAGGGTGCGTTCCTTTCCGTCGTATGAGCAGTCTTTTCCCTTGTAGAAGATTACGGCTATGGCTGAGCTTGCTTCTTCTGCGGAAAGCTTTGTTCCCTTTTTGTAGGGCTTTGCGCTTCCGTCTGTAAACACTATGTCTCCAACTGCTTTTGGTGTAGACGGAGCTTTTGTTCCGATGTAGGATTTTGACGGGGAAAGTTTTGTTGCCCTGCTTTTTACGCTTGGGATTGGGAGCGTCTTTGGATCTGAACCGCTGACGTTTGAAAGGCCGCTTATTTTTAGGAGCTTTTTGTCTGCGGTCTTGCTTGGTGCCTTTGCTGCAAATTCCCTAATGGCTATTACCTTTGAATTTTGCCAGCTCTTGTTTTCTTCCACAAGGCCGGAATTCCAGCTAAAGTCATAGGCGTAGGCGCACCAGTCTTTCTTTTCGCACTGGGAGATTGACCAATACTTTCCGCTAAGTCTTGTTCCTCCGCAAAGGGATAGTGCTGCTTCTACCGTGGCCCTTGCCTCGTAGACTTTCTTGAGTTCCGCTATTGTTGGGGCATACCAATTGGCCTCGTATTCTGTTCCGTAAACAGGAAGCTTTCTGTATTGGGCAAAATATTCAGCGGATTCAAAGACTGGGAATACTGTTTTGTAGAATTCAAACCAGTCCTGGTTTTCTACCACTCTGGCACCGCCAATCTGTATTATTCCGCTTTCAGCTGTAATGACGTTTTCTTTTATAAAGTCGTAGAGCTTTTGCACCCCCTGACTTCCGTTTTTTGTACGTGATGGCTGCAAAGATGCAACATTCTGCCAGAATGCAACGTTTGTGTCCTTGCCCTGTGTGTAGAACCAAGGCATCATTTTGCGGTCGTTCTTGCCCACGTTTGCCCATTCACCGCAGGCTGCAATTCCGAGTGCGCGTTCCTTGCCGTCGTCAGAACATTCCTTTCCAACGTAGAAAATGACTGCAACCGCAGACTTTTTTTGTGAGTCGGAAAGTTGCAGGTTCTTTGCGTAGGGTTCAGCGCTGCCGTCGTTAAAGACAATGTCTCCAACCTTGCGCTTTTCCGTTGGGGCCTTGGAGCCTATGTAGCGTCCCTTTGCAGGTGTGTATTTGGCCTCTGCCTTTTTTGCTTCCTCTGCTTTTGCCGGGCTTCCTTCTGCAAATTCGCGGATAAAGTATGCCTGGCGTGAGTCGGTGGCCTTTGTTGTTAAAAGACCGTTTTCCTCGTTTATGTTGCTAACAGTCCACCATGAGCCGCCCTCTAGTTTTGATCCCCCGCATGCTTCCAGCGCCGCATTCACCGTGGAAAGAACAGAATAGCTTCTTATGCGTGAGTCTTCCGTTTTTGTGGGAATGTACCAGCCTGTAGCGTATCCGCTTCCTGCCGCATGGCTTTCTGCGAGGTTTGCGTAATTCTTTGCCATTGCAAATGCCGGGTATTTTGCTTCGTCATCCGTGTCGTCCCAGTCGCCATTGTTACTGAAACTTTCTCCTATCTTTGCAAAGGCACTGCTTCCTGAACGCAACTTGTCTTCCAAAAGAGATGGAACGTAGCGGTATGCAAGGGTGGCATCTTGCGTGCAAAGCTTGAGCTTTCCCTTTGACTGGCAAAGCCCTATGCCCAGAACCTGCCTTTTTCCGTCGTCGGAGCAATCATTTCCAACGTAGCAAATAACTGCAACCGCCACATTTTTCTGTGCAGGGGTAAGCTGTATGTTGCTTGCATAGGGAATTGAACTTCCGTCTGTAAACACTATGTCGCCAATTTTGCGTTCTGCACTTGGAGCTTTTGTACCTAAATATGAAGACTGTACCCTTTGGGAATCTGATGATGCAACGGTGCTGTTTGAACTAGTCTTGCCCTGGTCTTTTGTTCCACCTGCAGAAAGAGAGCTTCCCGCAAGGGTAACCGCTATCGCGAGCAAAAGAACCTTAAAAATTCGTCCTGACTTTTTAATGGCCATCAGTACCTCCGTTTGTTTAATTCTAGCATAGGGAATTTCATACCGCAAGAAAATGTTTTTTAAATGATGTTCTTCTGGACGGTACCTCTTTATGCTCTACCATTTAGATGCCTGGCTAACTCGACCGCCTGTGCCTTTGCGCCACCGCCGTTCCGGGGTTCCGCTATCGCTCCATTCCTTCGGAACGCTGCGCGCCCCTCCATGGCGGCGTACGTCGCCACGAAAAATCCCTCCTGGATTTTCCGTGGATTGCAGAAGCTACGCTTCTGCATGTTGCTAAGCCGCCGTCCATGGCTCTTTATAGGTTGGCAAGAAAGAGCAAAAAATCCCTCCGACAACGCCCCATCCATATTTGTCTTTTTTATATTCAATTTTTACCCAACGGTCGTTTATTCCATCTGCGCCACAGTGCTGGCGTCCACATAACATTGTTTTAAACCTCAAACGGCATGACAGTTTGCCGACTTTGAAAACTGTGCTATACGTTTGCCTTGCAACAGATGGATTTTCTGTTCCATCAACCAGATTCCTTTTATCCTCACTTTAATTTATATCAATTGTTATTGATGGTGACTAATAAATACATATTTCGGCTTCATTTTCATCTATATAAAAATTTACATTATCTTTACCTGCAACAATTTTGAACTTATAAAAACTCCAATTGTTATATTTATAGAAATAAAATTTCTTCTGGATTTCACCATTTTTAATTAAAACAGTATTATCACCATACTGATACCTGACAGATTTGATATTTTTTCGATTTAACTTTCCCTCTGAAAAGATGATTTCATCATTCCAATATACATTCCACTTGCTTTCGTCATTATCAAAAAATCTAAAATCATAATCATTTAAATCAAAGAAAATTGATAAACAATGCCCTATTTCTGAATTCTGTAAATAAAATCTGTCTTCAGAAATTCTAAATCGATGAATAAAAATGAAAAAGAAAATGTTGATCAAAACAGAAAAGAAAAACAAAATTAGAGCTAATATCCAAAATAACTTTGAGATTATTTTTTTTGTCATGCTACTAGTACTCCGCTGAATAGTCAGAAGAAGCGTCTTCCAGAAGCTGCCAGAATTCTTTTGTTACAACACCAGTCTGGGGTAGTCCCAGCTTCTTTTGAACCTTCTTAACCGCAGCTTCCGTCTGCTTTCCAAAGTAACCATCAATGTCTATCTTTTGCCCAAAGAAATTCACCAGCATGCTTTGCAGGTAAAAAACGTCGTCGCCAAAAACATGCTTTTTTTCAACTTTTAGCGTCCGCGAAAATTCTGGAATGTCAACATATTCTGCCTGTTTTTGTATGGCCCTGTCCACATTTCCAACGTGTATAACTGCAAGCGGCTTTTTTTCCATAAAAGGCGAATTGTCTTCTTCTGATTCCTCAAAATAAACTTTGTGAACTTCAAGCTTTCCATCGGTGTAAAAGAGTGCAAATCCAATTCCGCCGCCTGCATACCAAGAGTAAACGTCGGAGATGGAACTTTCCCCTTCCTTTGAATATGAAGTTGAGTCGCTTACCATAGGCACAAGGTACTTTGGAAGCGAGAGCAGGTGGTGCTCTTCGTCATTTGCAGACTCGTAGAGAAAGACCTCGTATGTGTCGCCCAAATCGTCCTGAATCAGCTTTCGGAACCTCCACTGGAAGAAAAGTGATTCGCTTGCAAACAAAGCCCCGGAAAAGAAAAGCAAGAAAAGTGCCAAGAAAATTCTGCGGTTCATAGGATGCACCTCCGTCTAAAAACGCGTCTTAAATCATATAAATCATTATATTACAGACTCCAAAAAAATCAAACTAATTTGAACTTTTTGCCAACAAAGTTTTGCCAACAACCCCTTTCCTGCTGCCAGTGCAAGCCCATACACCCTAGCAAGTGGGGGCTGTGCAGCAAGTGCGTGCGGTGTAACAGAAGGGTGGTTTTCACAAAATTTTGTGTTATAATGTTCATATAATTAATGTTCATTAGAAAAATGAAGATGAGCGCATTAAAGTTACAGACTGCAATAGTGCTGTAATAGGAGCAAACCATGAATATTTTTAAGGAAATCTATATTGACGACGGACGGCTAACGATAAGCGACGAAGGAAGGGGCTTCCTCTTAAAAAACGCCTTCCTCTGGTTCCTTGTGCTTACTTTTGCCTTAAAGATTTGCAACGTGGCGGAAGTAGGACCGGATGCAGCAGAAGTTGGCCTTTCCCGTGTGAACATCTGGTTCAGAAACCTCTTCCATTACAGCAAAGAAGTTGGCTATTCACCCTTCTGGTACAATTTAACCCGTATCTTTGGATACTTGTCTATGGCAGCTTGTGCCTTATGGGCTGGCCTTTTTGTGCGCGACATGATTCTTTCGGGGGGCTTTGACGGTGCTGGTACAGACAAAAACCTTGCGGCGAGCTTCTTCTTGTATGTGCTTGCAGCCATTGCTTTGGTTATTTTCCATTACTTGGTGGTAAACTACAGCCCAGTCCTTTTGCCCGGAAAAACAAAGCCTTCCCCGTCATATCCTGCCTTCTACGTACTTTTATCCGTAGTTGCCTGGGGAAGCACGTCTTTTCATATTGCAGACATATTTGACGAAAAAACAAAGCTAAGGCGCATACTTATCGCTATATGCATGGTCCTTATGCTGGCAGGAATCATTAGCTGTACCCTTTGCGGCCTAAACTGGCTTACGGACATTGGCGGTGCAATACTGCTTGGCATATTGCTTCTTCTAATCTATTCTTTCTTCTTTTATTTATAGGACGGTAGCCTCCCACGCTCTACCATCCGCCTCTTGACTAACTCGACTGAACAATTCATTTCGTCACCGCCGTTCCGGGGTTCCG
>DJYC01000039.1:0-3753 GCA_002448445.1 Treponema sp. UBA6988 | reverse complement strand
TTCCGCCTTTCGGCTCCATTGCTTCGCAACCCGCTTGCGCGGGCCCCTCCATGGCGGCGTAGGACTCAAAAAAATCCATCCGTGGATTTTTTGGTATCGCAGAATTGCTTCGCAATTCTGCGGGCTGCTAAGTCGCGCATCCGTGCGCGGAAGCACTGGAATGTAGGCTGAAAGCGCGGCAAAAAAGCATTTGCGCGGTGCGAACGAAGTGAGTCAGATACCTTGTATCCGCGCTCGGCTTTTTTGACGCGGTTTCAGCCGGGAATGGAAGTGCTTACGCATTTAGATTAATGCTTGCTAAGTTTCATTTAGATTTGCACTTACCTTCTACATTTTTTCCTATATTTACTTGACACATTTGCTAAAAAATGCTAATGTAATATAACATTTTAATATTCTTTAAGATGGAGCCTCGCAAACGGCTCCTTTTTTATTATAAGGCTCCGGTTTATTTTCGGGGCAGGGGTATTTTTTCGATTTGGAATATATTGCTGCAGACTCCATTCCTTATTTTACGGAAAGCTCGCGCATTGTAGAAGAAGCGGGTTGCCGCCTGATTGAACTTCAGGTTGTTCCCCAGGGGGGCAATGTGAATGTTACCGCCGTAATAGCGTCGCTTGACCCTAAAAAAGATATTGGCGTGTCGGACTGTTCAAAGGTTCAGCGTGCCCTTATGCCGGCTTTGATTGCTTTCCTTGGCAAAAGCGAGGACAATGTTTACATGAGCGTCTGTTCTCCGGGGCTTGAGCGTACGATTCGCAATGCCGCTGAATTTTCATTCTTTACAGGAAGGGAAGTTAAGGTTTGGGACAGGCAGGTTGGCGACTGGGTTCCTGGAACCATCGAAGGTTCTGATACAGAACATCTTGTGTTAAAAACAAAGGAAGGTTCAAAAGACATTCCTTATTCAGATATTGCAAAGGCAAAATTTTTACATTAAAAGGGAGGCTTGATATGTCAGAAATGGCAGATGCAATCCGTGCGCTTTCTGCAGAGAAAGGAATCAGCGAGGATTCAATCAGGCAGACAATTGAGAACATGATTAAGGCGGCTTACAGGAAAACTTATCCTGCCGCTGGCGATAACTGCGTCGTTGAATTTGCAGATGACATGAGCGATGTCACTGTCTATGCCATGAAGACAGTTGTTGACGGTGTTTATGACCCTGCTACGGAGATAGAACTGGAAGAGGCCCGTAAGGTTGCAGATGATGCTGCTGTCGGCGACACAATGAAAGTTTTGGTAGACCCAAAGAATTTCGTCCGCGCATCAGTCTCCGTTGGAAAGCAGAATGCACACCAGGCCCTTAACGAAAGTTTTAAGGACAACCTCTACAATGAATACAGGGATAAGGTTGGCCAGGTAATCATCGGCTACTACCAGAGGGAGCGCAACGGCAACATCTATGTGGACCTCGGAAAGGTTGAAGGTGTTCTTCCCCAGAAGTACCAGGCTCCTCACGAAAGCTACGAAAAGAACGAAAGAATCAGGTCTTATGTAAAGGAAATCCGTAAGAATTCTACCGGAATCCAGCTTATACTTAGCCGTACAGACCCGGAATTCGTAAAGAGAATCATAGAAGTTGAAGTTTCCGAAGTTAGCGACGGAATTGTTTCTATATACAAAGTTGTCCGCGAAGCTGGCTACAGGACAAAGATTGCGGTTACTTCCACCAAGGCAGACGTGGATCCGGTTGGTGCATGCGTAGGCCTTAAGGGTATGCGCATCCAGAACGTAATCCGTGAGCTTGGCGGCGAAAAGATAGACATCCTCCGCTATGACGATGATCCTCACGTCTTTATCAAGAACGCACTTTCACCTGCGGAAGTAAAGCGTGTCGTTATTTTGGATGCAGAAAAGAAAGAGGCTCTTGCCATTGTAGACGAAAGCCAGTTCTCCGTTGCAATCGGAAAGCAGGGACAGAACGTCCGTCTTGCAAACCGCCTTTGTGACTGGAGCATTGACGTTAAGACAGAAGAGCAGGCTGCAGAAATGGACCTTACGGAAACTGACACAAGAAAGGCTGCCGAACAGCTCTTTGGCGGAACTTCGGAAAGCAGTTCAGAAGAGGAATACGAAGAGATTTCTACCATTGCCCAGCTTCCTGGTGTGGACAAGGCTGTTGCAGAAAAACTTGCCGCTGCCGGTATAGAAGACATTGAGCAGTTCATGGCTGCCTATGATGACGGTTCTGCAAGCAAGGTAGAAGGTGTTTCTGCCGAAGAAATAGAAGAAATCAACAGGATCATCAACGAGAATGTAGAATTTGTTGATGAATATGAAGATAACGCTGATTCTGCAGATGGGGATGGCGCAGAACCAGATGAATCTTCTTCTGGCGGGGAGCAGTAAGTTTCTGGACGCTAAGGCGTAGCCGGAAGGAACTTGAAAAGGAACAGGAGTAAGGAAAAAGGATTATATGGCTGAAGAAGAGAACAAGCCCAAAGCAGTATTGATTAAGAAAGAGAAGAACAGCGACTCAAAACCGGCACAGCCCAAAAAGAGGGTTTTTGTGGTAAAGCGTAAGTCTCCCGCAAGCCCATCCAGCCCGGCTGCTGTAAAAGAACAGAAGAAGGAAACCCCTTCTTCCGAAATCCAGAAGGAAAAATTGCCTTCAACCGAAGAGCAAAAGCCTAAGACTCCTCAAGTTCCGGCAGAAGTTCCTGCTGCATCCGCAAAGAAAGAAAGCGAGGAGCAGAAGCCGGTCCAGCAGCGTCCCCAGCGCACAACTTTTGAAATTGCAAGTGCCCGTCCAAACGTAAAGGCCGGAAACTTGAGCGGTCCTTCACGCGGACGCTACAATAACTACGGGCGTGGTAACGGTGGCTTTACCGGTACACAGGCTCGCGAAGGCTACCAGAACCGTGAGCGCGACAGAAACAATGGCGGTCAGGGCGGCGGCTACAACCGCGGTGGCTACAACAACGGCCAGGGCGGTGGCTATAACCGTGGCGGCTACAACAACGGTCAGGGCGGCGGCTACAACCGTGGCGGCTACAACAACGGTCAGGGCGGTGGTTACAACCGTGGCGGTTACAACAATAACGGACAGGGTGGTGGTTACAACCGCGGTGGCTACAACAATAACGGTCAGGGCGGTGGCTTTAACCGTGGCGGCGGCCAGGGTGGCTTTGGCCCAAGACCCGGTTTTGGCGGACAGGGTGGTGGCCGTCCATTTGGCGATGCTTCTTCCATGCAGGGCAACAAGGCTCCGGCAAAGAAGCAGTTCAAGGGAAAGAAGCAGGTTTACAACCGCAAGGACAAGGAAGACTTCTTTGACGAGGACGAGCTTTACCAGAACAAGAAGAAGGATTCTGTTCAGGCAAGCGTAGTTCCAGAAACAATAGATATTATGGAAACAATTTCTGTTTCCGATCTTGCCAAGAAGATGAACCTCAAGGCAAACGAGATTATTGCAAAGCTCATGTCCATGGGAATGATGGTAACAATCAACCAGAGCATAGACAGCGACACTGCTACAATTCTCGCGGAGGAATACAACTGTAAGGTTCACCTCGTAAGTCTTTACGACGAGACTGTAATCGAAAGCGAAAAGGGCGAGGATTCAACCGTACAGGTAAGGCCTCCTATCGTTACCGTAATGGGTCACGTTGACCACGGTAAGACTTCCATACTCGACAGAATAAGAAACGCTAACGTTGCAGAGGGCGAAGCAGGCGGTATCACACAGCATATCGGTGCTTACCAGGTAAAGTGCAACGGACAGAAGATCACATTCCTGGATACCCCCGG
>DJYC01000004.1 GCA_002448445.1 Treponema sp. UBA6988 | reverse complement strand
CCCGCGGAACCCCGGAAGGGCGGTAACACGAAAGGGGGCTTGCCCCCGTATGCTTGTCGAATTAGCCGATTAATGAATGGTAGAGCATATAGGGGGGCGTCCAAATTCTAACTTTTTCCACCCTCGACCTTTCTGCAAAATCCTGCTAAGATGGAGGCAAAATACTTGTGAGAGGAATCTTATGAATTCATCTGAAAAAAAAGGCTCAAGGGGAACGTTTTCCGGTCACTTGGGCTATGTGCTTGCGGCGGCTGGATCTGCCGTTGGTCTTGGAAACATCTGGCGCTTTCCATATCTTGCATCGCGCTACGGCGGGGGAATCTTCCTCCTTGTTTACGTTGTCCTCGCAGTAACGTTCGGCTATGCAATGATTATCAGTGAAACTTCAATCGGACGCATGACGGCAAAAAGCCCGGTCGGAGCATTTTCCCAGTTCGGAAAGTCGGGTGTGCTTAAGGCAGGCGGCTGGATTAACGCAATTATCCCCATGCTGATTGTTCCCTATTATTCAGTTATCGGCGGCTGGGTCTGCAAATACCTTTTTGAATACATAAAGGGCAGCACCCAGGCTATGGCCCAGGACGGTTTCTTTAAGTCCTTCATAACGGACCCCATTTCTGCCGAAGTTTTCTTTTTGATTTTTGCAATTGTGATGGCAGCCGTAATCCTTGCAGGCGTAAACAACGGCATAGAAAAGGTTTCCAAAGTGATGATGCCTCTTCTTGCCGTACTCGCCCTTGTAGTTGCATGCTTCTCAGTAACAAGGAAGGGCGCACTTGCGGGCGTAAAGTATTTCTTTATTCCCAACTTTTCAAACTTCTCATGGATGACTGTAGTGGTTGCCCTTGGGCAGATGTTCTATTCCCTTTCCATTGCGATGGGAATCCTCATCACCTACGGTTCCTACATGAAAAAGAATGTTGACATAGAAAAGACTACCGTTCAGGTTATTGGCTTTGACTCACTCGTTGCAATCCTCGCAGGCCTTATGATAATACCGGCTGTATTCGCATTTTCTGGCGGGGACCCAAAGGCGCTCGATGCCGGTCCTTCCCTTATGTTCGTTACTATTCCCAAGATTTTTGCACAGATGCTTTCCGGCCGCTTGGTGGGAATACTCTTCTTTGTGCTCGTACTTTTTGCGGCCCTTACCTCCGCCATCTCCCTCATGGAATGTGCAGTTTCAACATTGTGCGACGTGCTCAAGTGGAAGAGAGGCTTTGCCTGCATCGTAATGACTCTTTTTATCTTTGCCCTTGGCTCTCTTTCCTCACTGGGATTCAGCAGCCTTAGCTTTGTAAAGATATTCGGCATGGACATCCTTGACTTCTTTGACTTCCTTACAAATTCAATCATGATGCCACTGGCCGCCCTCCTTATTTTCTATCTTGTTGTGCGCAGAATTGGCCTTGCAAAGATTGCGGAGGAAGTGGAAGGCTCTTCTTCATTCAAGATGAAAAAGCTCTACAACTTTGTAATAAAGTTCGTTGCCCCGGTCTTTATCGCTGTAATTCTTGCAAGTTCCATTGCAAGCCTCTTTGGCTTTAAGATTTAGTTTTTTCTTTCTATATTATTCGGGAGCGGGCTTTTTGCTTCTACTGCGCCTTGCGGCACAAACAGGAAATGCAATGTAGTAAACCAATGTGCGGAAGCACTGGAATGGAGGTTGAAAAGGCGGCAAAAAAGCATTTGCGCGGAGCGAGCGTAGCGAGTCAGATACCTTGTATCCGCGCTCGGCTTTTTTGACGCATTTTCAGCCGGGAATGGAAGTGCTTCCGCATTTGGATTATCCTTGATACACAATTACTTTTGACTGTCCTTTAATTTGTTTTCCTGTGTACCCCCTTGCATTAAAGCTGCCCTTGATTGACAATAAAATTGCAAACAGATACTCTCTATAAACTATGAAAAACAACTATATGCATCCGCTTTTAAAAATCGCAGTTCCCATTGTCCTGGGCAACATCATCAACCAGGTTCAGATGCTTACAGATAGGGCTTTTCTGGGGCATGTTGACCCCCTCTACATGAGCGCCCTGGGCAACGTAAATTCCGCTATATGGACTACTATTTCATGCTGCTTTTCTCTTACGGTAGGCTCTTCAATCATAATAAGCCAAAAGGTTGGCGCCAAGCAGATGGATGAATGTGAAAACTACGCCTCTTCACTTGTAAAGTGGACCAACGCGCTTTCCCTTGCCCTGTTTTTATTCTGGCTGATTTTCGGAAGGCTTGTCTTTACAAAGATGGGGGCTTCCGCAACAGTCCTTCCCATGTGCATGGACTACCTGCATTTTTTTATGCCCATTTTCCTTGTGATTGGAATTGAAGCTTCCACCATGGTAATCATGCAGACTTCCAACTACACAAAGCCCCTTGTATGGTTCGGACTTGTGCGCTCTCTTTTGAACGTGCTCCTGGACTGGATTATGATTTTTGGCAAGTTGGGCTTTCCCGCAATGGGAATACGGGGAGCTGCCCTTGCAACCACAATTTCCGAATACGTAGGCGTTATTATTGCTTCCATTATATTCATCTCAAGCAAGAAGCTCTTTACAAGGCCAAGGCTATCTGCCGTAATAAAGGCGCCCCTTACCCCCTTTGCCCGCTCTGTAAAGCTTGGAATAAACACTGCGCTGGAAGACCTGCTCTGGAACAGCGGCAACCTTGCCCTTGTCGTAATTTTGAATTCCATAAGCGAAGTTGCGGCCGGAATTTATTCAATGGTCTTTGGCGTTGAGCTTCTTGTCGTCGTCGTAATCGGTGCAATCGGCAACGCAACAATGACTTTAACAGGAGAGGCAACCGGTGCTCAGGACGTGCGCAAATTCAGCGGCGTTTTTAAGAATGCGCTTTTAATCAGTTTTGCCTGTTCCGCGGTAATGCTTGTCTTCTGCCTTGTTATACCCGGCCCAATCATCAGCATATTCACCAAGGACCAGCTGATTATATCTACGTGCGGACTTTACATGCTGCTTATGTGCCTGAATCTCTTTTCCAAGAGCGGCAATATCATCGCGGGAAACTCAATCCGTGGCTACGGAGACCCCTTCTGGATGTTCAAAACCCAGATTGCAGGAACAATATTCGTAATTTCAATGGCGCTCCTTTTTGTAAAAGTATTCGGCTGGGGAATCCTTGGCGTTTTCCTTGCAGTCCTCCTGGACGAATTTGTAAGGAACATCGTGAATACGCTCCGCGTGCGCTGGATTGTAAGGCAGTGTTTCTAAGTGAGTTAAATTTTTTTTCTTTTTTTGGGGCGCGTGCATGGTCATCCGCCCCATTTTTTTTGCTGCCCGGTGTGCCCCGTGTGTGGGCTTTGCGCACTTCCGCTTCGCTCCATTCCTCCACTCGTCGCCTTGCTCCTCCCTCCGGAACGCGCTTTGCGCGGTGCTCCAATCCCTGCCCCGCCTGCTCCGCTGCATTGACGTGCTTTCAGCCGGGAATGGAATTGCTTCCGCATTTGGATTAATGCTTGCTAAGTTTCGTTTAGACTTGCACTTACCCTCTGCAACCTAATGGCAACCTATTCACTATTAGGCGGAAAAGTGCTATAGTTTGAAGGAAAAAAATACTAAAGGTGCTTTAGTACCACTAAAGGCCTTTGGAAAAATGAGGTTTTTTATGGAAAAGAATATTGCTTTGATTCCTGGAGACGGAATTGGTCCTGACGTTGTTGCAGAAGGCGTTAGTGTTTTGAATGCTGTCGCCGAAAAATTTGGCCACAAGTTTAACTATACCAACGTAATAGCTGGTGGTGCCGCCATAGACAAGTGGGGTAAGCCGCTTCCCCAGGATCAGTTGGACATTTGTCTTAAGAGCGATGCAGTTTTGCTTGGTGCCGTTGGTGGTCCAAAGTGGGACGACGTTGCCCCTGAAATCCGCCCGGAAAAGGCTTTGCTTGGACTTCGCGGCGGAATGAAGGTATTTGCAAACCTTCGCCCGGCAGTCATGTGGAAGCAGCTCAAAGACGCATGCCCACTCAAAGACGAAATTGTTGGCGCTGGCCTTGACATTCTTGTTATCCGCGAGCTTACAGGCGGTATCTACTTTGGTGACCGCGGAACAGCCCCCGACGGAAAGAGCGCATGGGACACAGAGAAGTACTCATGGGAAGAAATTGAAAGAATCGTCCGCATGGGCTTTGAATTTGCCCAGAAGAGGCAGAAGCACCTTACTGTAATTGACAAGGCAAACATCCTTAACTCAAGCCGCCTTTGGAGAAAGGTAGCAGAGACTGTCCACGCAGACTACAAGGACGTAACCCTTGACTTTATGTACATAGACAATGCCGCCATGCAGCTTGTGCGCAACCCCCGCCAGTTTGACGTAATTGCAACAAGCAACATGTTCGGTGACATTTTGACGGACGAAGCTTCCCAGGTTACAGGTTCAATCGGAATGCTTGCATCTGCATCTCTTGGTGCAGGTGGCCCAGGCCTTTATGAACCAATCCATGGTTCTGCCCCGGACATTGCAGGCAAGGACTTGGCAAACCCGCTCGCAACAATTCTTAGCGCAGCAATGCTCCTCCGCTACAGCTTTGGCCTCGAAGCAGAAGCTAAGGCAATCGAAGACGCAGTTGACCGCGTGCTTACAGACGGTTGGAGAACAGGCGACATAGCAGGCTCTTCCCGCGACCAGGTAAAGGCCGCCGGTAAGCTTGTTGGCACAAAGAAGATGGGCCAGCTTGTTGTTGAATACCTGAAGAAATAGTAAGTCATCCTAGGTAAAAATGCCGTCATCCCGAACTTGTTTCGGGATCTGTAAAAGACGGCACCGCAATTTACACAGCCCCTGAGTCAAGCTTAGGGTGACGGGACGGCTGCCTGGCAAATTAAAAATATTTTAAAAAAATTGCATTTTCCAGAAAGTAGGTTATAATAGAAGGACATGGCAGTGAGAACTTTGTCATGTTAGTGCGTCTTAATTTGCTTCTGGAGGAAGGATGAAAAAAAGTTTTCTTTCTAAGGTTAAGGACTTTTTTTATGGTTTATCTCATAGTTCAGACTATACAAAGGATTTCCTCTTCAACTCCGACATAAGATCGAATTTTTTTATAGGCGTGACGGTTATCTGTTTGGAAATCTTCATGCTTTTGCGTCTTGAATTTAAGAATATTTTAACAGATGTCATTCAGGATTCTGACTGGATCCGAAAGCACGTTTGCGCTTATCTTGTCCTTTTGGCCGCAGCAGTTATTTTGGTTTTCTATTCATTTCTCTACAAAAAGGGCAAGACAAAAAGCCGCGTCCTTGGAAAGCTTGTAAAGGACTTGTTCTGCGTGGTTTCCATAAGCTTTGGCCTCTACATGTCCTACATAAGCCTTAACCCCACGAGCCAGGTCTTTGCCTTCCTTACCATGGAAATTTTTGTGCTTTGCATTTACGCCTGGACACCCCTGCAGTCGCTTTTAATTTCTGTTGGTTCCTTTGGAATTTACATCTACTTGCAGAGCCGTCTGGGGCCGGTCTACTACGGAACAAAGATAAATTCCTTTACCGCCTGGCTTTTCCTTTATGCCTGCGCACTGAACACCTTTTACCAGAAAAAGTGTGCCGCCCAGGAGGAAGAGAAGCTTGAATCGCTCTTAAAATATGTGCGCGAAAAATCTTCCCAGGATGAACTTACGGGCCTTCCAAACCTTCACAAATTTCAGTATGACGCCATGGAATTCCTTAAGAAAAGCGAAGTGGTTCTTGAAAACTGGCGCTTTGTCTTTATGGACATTGGCAACTTTAAGAACTACAACGAAAAGTACGGCTTTAGTGCTGGCAATGCCTTCCTTAAGATTTTTGGCCAGTATATTATAGAAGAATTTCCCGATGAACTTGTGGCGCGCTATTCGGATGACCACTTTATAGTGCTTGCGGAAGTAAAGGACCTTGAGCAAAGGCTTGACAGCCTGCACGAAAAAATCCGCAAGTGGGAGAGCGACGTCCAGATGACTCTTAAGGCCGGCTTCTACATGCCCAAGGACCAGTTTACGCCCCCGGGAAGCGCCTGTGACTATGCCCGCTATGCCTGCGAGTCAATCAAGAAGAACTACACGGTTAACTATATTGAATACAACACCATGATGCACAAGGAATTTAATAGAAAGAAATATATCGTAAACAGCATAGACAATGCCATTAAGAACGGCTACATCAAGGTCTTCTACCAGCCGGTCGTCTGGGCTGCCGACGGAAAGCTCTGCGGTGCGGAAGCTCTTGCCCGCTGGGATGACCCCGACTTTGGTTTTTTGCAGCCAGGAGCCTTCATTTCCATACTGGAGGAATACCACCTGATTCACAAGCTGGACATGGCTGTGCTGGAAATTGTCTGCCGCGACTTGAGTGAGGCTATGGACAAGGGGCTTAGGGTTTTCCCCATCTCCATAAATTTCTCGCGGCTGGATTTTGAGCTTTTAAACCTTGCTGATGAACTTGATTCCTGCATGGAAAGGTACGGAATAGACAAGGGCCTGATTCATGTTGAAGTTACAGAGTCCATGCTGGGCGAGGGAAATGCCAAGCTTACCGGCATGCTGAACAAACTGCGCGAAAGGGGCTATTCACTCTGGCTGGATGACTTTGGTTCCGGCTATTCCGGCCTGAATGTTCTTAAAGACTATTCCTTTGACATGATGAAGATAGACATGAACTTCCTTTCCAAGTTTTCTGAAAACAAAAAGAGCCAGCCCATTCTTACTAGCATCGTGGACCTTGCGGGAAAAATTGGCATGAAGACGCTTTCTGAAGGGGTGGAGACAAATGAAGCCTATGACTTTTTGCGCTCCATCGGCTGCCAGAGGCTACAGGGCTATCTCTTTGGAAAGCCCATGCTAAAGAGCGAGCTGGTGGAAAAAATCCACAACGGAACTTATGTTGTTAGCGAGCTTGCAGGATAGCTTTTTTAGGGGAAGATTACAGGAACCCAATTGTCCTGCTTGTCCTGGTCTGCGGCAATTATACCCCAGGTAAGTCCCTGCTTTGTGGTCTCTCCCATCAGGTAGTCTTTTCCGTTGAACTTAAAGCTGTGGCCCTGGTGTCCTGACGTGATTGCGCAAAGGGCGTGGCTGTACTGGCGGCTTACAAGCAGTATTGCATCCTGGTTCATTCCGGTAAGAAGCACGCTTAAAAGCATTGAGCGGCTGTCGCAGTCACTTCCACCTCCGAGTAGCATTCCGGGCAGGGCAGCAAAGTCGCTGGAAGTTTTTTCCCTTTCGTATGAGAAGCCTTGCGTCCAGGTAAGTAGCTTTTGCGCAAGGTCAGTTCCGTCTTTGCAGTAGGGGGCAAGCTCGTTGTAGATGTCAAATGAAGCCTTCTGCAGCCTGTGGAATGAGTCCCTGTAAATCATGCGGTAGTAGCGCTGCCATGCCTGCTTCCATTTTTGGCTGCTTGCGTACATGCACATTGTCTGGAATTCCCTGTCTACAACGTATTCAGCTGCTTCCTTGTCGCTTTTTCGTAGCTTTGTGTTTATTGTCTTTCCGTCTATTGTAAGCGTTATTTCCTGCCATTCGTCTTTTTCCGGGTAGAGGGACTGGGTCCAGATGCCGCTTTCAAAGTAGCTTCCTGCGTCTATGTATACTGCATCCAAAAAGCTTGTGATGAATGGCTCGCATTTTTCTTTTTGGTTTTCGGGGCACCATGCTATGCAGACTATGCAGCCCTTGCCGTTTGGAATTAGGGATGCCATTGCCTTACCCTTCATTTCTACTGTGTTGAACCTAAAGCCAAATTCACCTGTGGCTCCGGTAAGGTTCCTCCACATAACTTCTTTGGAAGGCCCCTGAGCCTTTAGGTTTGCAAGGCTTGTGTCCAGTGCTTCTTTTGCGGAAGAAAAGCGTCCTTCTTCATATATGCGGATTACGGCTGTGACTGGTGCGGTTGCGTAGTCAAGCTGGTAGGCCGTTCCCTCTTTGTTTGAGCCTGAAACTAAGTAGTCTTCTGGAAGGTCAACGCAGACATCTTGCAGCCCTTTAAAGGAGATGCGCTCCGCAGCAAGCGGAAGTTCTAAAGCTGCCAGAGAGAGCAATATTGAGCAAAAAACTCTTTTTACACTTGTCATTTTCCGTTACCTCAACTAATATATCGGTATAATGGCTACCTTTTCCATAGTATTCCAAAATGATGAAATCATTATTGTAAACAAACCAAATGGCGTTTCGGTACAAGGTGGAGTAGGAATTTCTCATCCTCTAGACAAGGAACTTGCTCTTCAGCTTGGGCAGCCGGTTCATCTGGTGCACAGACTGGACAAGGAAACTTCAGGGCTTCTTGTTGTTGCAAAAAATGCCGCCTCTGCCGCAAAGTGGACTGGCCTGATTGCCAGCGGCCAGGTAAAAAAGGAATACAGCGCGATTTGCATAGGCCTTCCAGTCTCGGGGAAAAAGTCCTTTGGTGCAGGACAAAAGGGAGCACTCCGCGACCTTGTTTTTGCCCACGGAAGGGAACAGCCTGCGGAACTATTTTTTACTGTTGAATCCACCGCCTCTTTGCCCGAGGTCGCGATGTCCTTCCTAAAGATAAGGCTTGGAACCGGGCGTATGCACCAGATACGCATTCAGCTTGCAAAGGCATCCTGCCCGATTGCGGCGGACGACCAGCACGGAAACTTTAAGCTGAACAAAATCCTCCGCCGCTATGGAATAAAAAGGCTTTGCCTTGCCGCCACAAAAATAACCCTGCCGCTTGACGGAGGGACTCAGGAATTTTCAGTTCCTCTTCCTGAGCACATGCAGAGGGCGCTGGAAGCCTGCGGACTTTCTGAATGAGAAATAAATTCCCCTTTTTCCTTTGGAAAACCAGTTACTGGGCAAATTCTTCCAAATCAACTTTTGCGCATTCTCCGCTTATGTCAACTGCCTTTGCAAAGCGCAGGTAGTAAAGGACGCATTTTACGCTTTCTTCACCCACGCCAAGTATTTGCGCGGCTGCCCTGCGGTATGAGGCCAGCTGGGTGTAGTAGATTTGAGGCTGCACACTCTGGTTTGTCTTGTAGTCCACAATCGTGTAGCTTCCGTCTCCGCTCTTAAAAATCAGGTCCATCGTTCCCTTTGCAATTTTGTTCCCTATCCGGCTCTTAAAAGGGAACTCGGTCTTTTTCCATTCGCTTTCGAACGCGGCTTTTCCTGTTTCCGAAGACTTAAAGCCTTCTGCCATTTGCTTGCAGATGCTTTCTATGGCCATTATTTTGTCTTTGCTTCCTTCAAGGCCTGCAACTGCGCTTTGCGGGTAAAAGACATCCTGTGCGCTAACCGCAGCCTGCATGTATGCATGTGCAATCGTTCCGAATGAGTCAAAACTGAATGCGTACCTGCCGTCTTTTCCTGTTGACTCCACTATGTCATTTATTTCCTTGTATGGAATGCTACCGGATTCAGTATCAATACCGTAGACGGATGATATGCCTGCACCTGTGCTTCCGTTTGCAGATGGGTTTTCCTTTTCCAGCAGGCTGGGGAATATGTAGAGCGGTTTGACTTCTTCCTTTTGAATTTCCTTTGCCGCATCATAAAGTGGGGCTGCTTCTTTTGCAAAGTCGTATTTTTCTTTTGCACTGTTCCCCCTCAAGCCTGATTCAAGCTCAGGAATTTCCTTGCGTGAAATAGGTTGAATGTTTTCGAATGTAAAGGGGGCGTTTTCCCTGTCTTCATAAAAATAAATGAGGGGAGAGAATATCTGAAGGATTGACGCCGGGTTTGCTTTATCTTCTCCTTCTCCTATGAGGAATTTCTGTGCATTGTCCCCATCAGACGGGTAGTTTTTGTTAGCAATACCTGTTATGTAGACTTCGCTTTCTGCACGTGTGACGGCAACGTATGCAACGCGGCGCAACTCTGCTGCCTCCATTGCTTTTTCTTCTTCATTCACCTTATTGTAGAAATAGTTCAATTCAGAAGTCTTGCCTCTTCCTGCAAAAGAACTGCATGGCGGGGTGTTTATAGAAATGCCGAATTCTCTGCTGGAGTAGACGGGAGCCGAGTTTGATGAATTGGGGTTGCTTTTGTGAGAGCCGCAGATGAATACGACTGGAAACTCAAGTCCCTTGCTTTTGTGTATGGTCATTATGGTAACGCCCGACGACTTTTCTATGGGAATGTCCATGTTGTCAAGCTTTTCTGCTTCGTTGTTAAGGCTTCGAACGCTGTCCGTAAATGACGCAAGGCTTTCTGAATTAAGGTCTGCCTGTCGGGCTAGTTCAAAGGCCCTGTCGTAGAAACTTGAATACATGCTGACCTTTCTGTTCCACATGGTTTCGTATCGGTAGCCGTATTCGTACCAAAGTGAGTCCAGTGTACTTGTTATGCTTTGCGTCTGCGAGGAGAGAGAAAGCTCTTCGTAGAATTTTCCGGCCCTTTCGTAGCGTTCAAGACTTTCTCCGGAAAGTATGCCTTTTGCCTCCGCTTCAAAGGGGACGGGGCTTTGCAGAATTATTTCGTTAACCTCTGTATTTGTTAGGTTGACGAAAGGCGAGCGCAGTACTTGGGCGTATGCAAGAGAGTCTGTTTTGTACGCGCAAATTCTCATAAAGGAGAATATGTCGTTTGCCGGTCCGTCGTTAAAAAAGCCTGTTACGACTTCCGTGTTGTAGGGAATCCCGTAGTTGAGAAATGTCCGCTCGTATAATGGCTGCAGGGCATAGGTCTTAAAAAGAACCGTGATGTCGTAATACTTGTATTTCGCCTTTCCACTTTCTCCTGGCGTGGTAAGTTCAATGATTTTTTTTGCAACCCATGCGGCCTCCGCTTCTTCACCGGTAAGGCATTCCCTGTCTTCCTCTTGATCTTTTCCGTAGACTGCAAAATGGATTCGGGGATTTAAGTCTTTCGCATCTTCCTGCTTTTGCATAGGTATGTCTACTTTGTGATAGACCGCTTCGTATGCAGGCACGTCTTCTTCCGGTGTGCGTATGTTGTAAAAGACGGAGGGCAAGTTTGGCCCGCCATTATCTGTTCCGCCACTTCCTTTTATTGAGCTTTCCGTGTATTCCTCTCCGCCAAATATTGCATTGAATGCAGCTATCAGTGCAGGGTGGGAGCGGTAGTTTGTCTTTAATTCCATGTTCCCCTGGCTAAAGTCTTTTGAAAGCTTCCTGAATACCGTAACGTCGGCTCCCCTGAAACGGTAGATGCTCTGCTTTTCATCTCCTACAAAAAAGAGTTTGTCCTTTTCAAGATCTTCAACCTTGGGAATTCCTTTTTCCATGCGCTCCGTTTTTTCTGCAAGCATAAAAAGCATGTCCCTCTGCAGGGAGTTGTTGTCCTGAAATTCATCTATCATTATTGCCTTGTACTTTTTCTTTTCTGCAAGGCGTATTTCCGGATGGTCGCGGAGGACGCATGTTGCAAGGGAAGCAACGTCTGCAAAAGTAAGGATTCCATGGCTTCGCTTTATGCCGTTTACGAGTTCCTGAAATTCTTTTAGGAGGGGAATGAGTGCCTGTATGATTTTTCCTCCGGCTACATAGTTTACAAGGGGATATAGGCTTTCTACGCATCCCCTCGTTGCGCGTATTAGCTCCTTTAGTTCGTCAAGCTCGGGGTTTGACTTTCCACTCGGCATCCTAAAGTTGAATATGGGGTCAAATGATTCGACAAAGCTTTCCGTGGGCTCTATGTTTGCTTCGTCAAAGTCTTCTTCCAAAATTGAAGGAATTTCCGGCATGTCAATGCTTGCAACTGCTTCCTGCAGCTTTTGAATTGTGGCAGTGATGTTCCCTGAATAGTTTTGTGCGGCGGATACAGTGTCAGAGGTTGTTTTTAAGAGCGTCTCCGCAGCCTGTTTCCAGACCCGGTTGATTTCTTTCCTCTGTTCTTCTATTTCCTTGTCAAAGTCAATAGGCTCTGCAACGCTTGAGTTTTCAAGTATGGGCTTTACAAAAAGTCCGCTTGCAATTTCCGCAAAGTTTTTAGTCTGCACCAGTGCCTTTATTGCAAAGTTGTCCCTGTGCTTTAGGATGAAGGGCAGGGCAAGCTCTTCCACTTTTTGGTAAACTGCATTCTTGTCTTCCGTAAAGTCTGGGGCAACCCCGTAAAAGCGGCAGCCCATTTTTGCAACGTAGGCGCAGTAGCTGTCCAAGGTTTTTATGTTGGCCTTGTAAAAGTCTGCCGTGCATTCAGGTGCCTTTTCCTTTAGCGTTGAATAAATGCGCGAGTACATTTCTACTGTCGCTTTTTTTGTAAATGTAAGCGTGAGTATCTGGTCCACCTTGTATTTCTTTTCCAAAACCAGGTGGGCAAACCTTGCTGAGAGGACGCTTGTCTTTCCCGAGCCTGCACCCGCACTTACGACAGAGTTCAAATCTGCATTGACTGCTCTTTTCTGCGAAAGATCTAATTCTCTTGCCATGCTTATTCCTCTCCTGCAACATTAAACGTCCTGCGGCAAACTGCCTTGTAGGCACAGCTGCGGCAAGTGTTAAAGTCAATGTCAAAATCCTTTATGCTAAAGTCAAGGTTTTTGATTCGGGTGCAAAAATCCTGCATAAGAAAATTCACCCTTTCCATCGTGGGCAGAAAGTCGATGTCTTCCTTGCATACAAGGCTTCCTGTTACTCCAAAAGTCTTATGGCTTGAAATGCTGAAGAATGTGCAGTTTTCTACGTTCTTGGGATGCTCTGATTTTGCAAGAAGGTTCATGTAAACCGGCATCTGAAAATTGGGAACAGGAACATCCTCGGAAGCATAGAAAGTATCCTTGTGAACTGCATTGTCCGTGCTCTTGAAGTCCACCAGAATGAATTCAGCCTCGTCTTCGTTTTTTAAAAGGCAGTCTATTTTACCCGTGCAGATGTATTCAGGGTTGTCGTTCTTGTATGAATATTCTGCTTCCGATTCAACTACCTTGCAGCCTTCAAATTTTGAGCAGAATGCGGCCACTGTCAAAGTCATTGTCTGCAAAAGTGCTTCTTTTGTGGTCAGTATCAGTTGTTTTGCAAGCGGGCTTACCCTGAAGGTTTCTATTGCATCCATCGTGCTTTTCCTAAGGATTTCCGTGTATTCTTCGCTGAGCTTGCTGTCTGGTGCTGTGAGCGGAAGCTGGCGGGAGGAAAGTTCCTTGCAGAAGAATTCAAGGATTTTGTGGTAGAGGTTTCCCATGGCAAAGGGATCCATAAGTTCTGCTTCGTTGTCTTTTTCATTTAGCTGCAAAATCTTTTCGAACAGAAAGCTTCGTGGGCAATTGTAGAAATTGGTTAGCGCAGTTGAGGATATGACGGGAATCCCCTGCCTGAAATATTTTGACTCGACAAGTTCCTTTAGCCTGTCCCTGGGAATTCCTTCGGCAAGGGCTGAACCGTCTGCCGGATGCGCTTTCTCGCACTGATTTTTTTTCCATGAGGCAAAGCCGTTTTTTTCTATTGACGATATTTGCGGAGGAAAAGAAGAATTTTCTTTTTGCAGCATCCAGTTTTTTTCTCCTGCGTAAAAGTCGTCTGTTTCGGAAATGCCGAAAGGAACGTAATTTTTTTCTGTGGAAATGTGGTTTTCTTCCTTAAAGAATGCATGGCTTATTCCGTAGCCGCTGAATGTTTTTGATGCCGCGGAAAAATATGCATCGTGACCTGAGCAAAGCTTGTAAAGACTTATGAAAAGGTCTGACACGTTGGGGTCTTCCTTAAAGCCCAGTGCCTCTCTCTTTACGTCGTTCAAAAAGCCCAGTTGCCTGTAAGTGATTTGCAGGGAAGCCTGGCTTGAGTCAATTACAGCTTGCAGATCAAATGGGGCTGCCGCAGAAAGCCTGTATGGAAGAACCTGTACGCCCATCTCCTGTGTCTGCATGACGTACATCTTGTCCTTCAGGTATTCGGTAAAAAATGAATAGGTGTTTTTTACAGTACAGTCAGGATACTCATCCTCCAAATCTATTAGGGAAGAAAGTTCCGAGATGCAGCGGCTCATGATGAAGTCGGAAAAGACGGGGCAAGATTCCATGTTGAAAAAATCATTGCGAAGTATAAAGTATTGAGTGCGGATTTTTTTGAATGAATCTGCATTCACAAAGTTGCTTATGTCCTGCTTTAGTTTTTTGTAGAAATTAAAAAGCCTTACTTCCTTGCCGTCCTGCCTGAAAGCCTCTTCCCATACGTCGGTCTTTTTTTGCTTGTATTCATATGAGCAGAGGCAGTTGTTTTTTTGTCCAAAGACAATCAGCTGCTCGTTAAGTTCCTTTTCCTTCCACGGAAGCTCATTGTTGAGCAGCATTGCCTTTAGCGAGTCAAAACTAAAGTTGCTTGATGCACATTGCTGCGCCTGCAGGAAGAAGTTGCCGGCTCCGCTCTGGGTAAGCGGACTTCCGTTCCTTTTTACGCAGGGAATCATGTAAAGCGAAAATTCCCTTTCGATGTAGGGCGCGTATGTTTCCATGTCCGGGACGGAGACTGCTATCTTGTTCCATGGAATGCCTTTTTCTTCATGGGCTTTCCTAAGGTAAAGAGCCAAGCTCCTTAGTTCCTCGCGGGAGTTTGCAAAAAAGTGGCAGGCGGGTTTTTCTTCTTCTTCAATCTGCGGAACCTTTACTATGGTGATGTTTTTTCCCGATTCAAGAATGTCCTTGTATTCGCCCCAGTCCATTAGAATTTCAGGAAAGAAAATGAAGTACTTGTTGCCGTCTTCCTTTAGAGGAGGCGTTTCCCATGCAGGTTCAAAGAGATTTCTTGAATCAAGGAAATCCTTGTAAAGGATGTAGAGCTTTTCCAGGTCCTTGTCCTCTTGGTCGGGCGTTATGCCGGCCTTTTGCGCGTGCCTTTTCCACTGGGCTAGGCTTGGTAAAAGAGAGGAAATCCACGGTGCAAAATTTGTGGCCCCCTCCGCATATTCAGCAGGAATCAAACTTGAAAAAAAATGCTCCCTTGCGTTTTTGTCAATCAGCATGTGAACGAAAATCTTTCTTAGGGTTGCGGGAATTGCCTTTTTGTCCTGGGTTACACCGCGTACGCATGAGCCTTTGAATTCATCCCAGGCAACAAAGCGCTGCGTTGCAACGGACTTTACGCCGTTTATAAGAATAATTCTGTCTGCCCAGAGTTCGCATGCAGTCTGAGTTGGAAAAACAAAGACACAGCTGTTGTCGGCCGCATGTTTTATCAAAAGGTCTTCTACGATTTTTCTGTTCATTTTATCTCCGCACTGATTATGTCAAGAAATTCTTCTACATTGTCTGCAAGAAATTTGGCTCCGTTTTGAATCAGAAAATCCCGCGATCTGAATCCCCATGTTACGCTTATGCAGGGAATGCCAGCATTTGCCGCGGTCTGGATGTCCACGTCACTGTCACCGGCATATACCGTGCAGTCATTTTCTGCACCAAGTTTTTTCATCACGGTAAATACTGAGTCTGGGAAGGGTTTTCTCCTGATTCCTTCCTTTTCGTTTTCTCCGGCAGACTCCTGAATTGTGTCGCTAAAAAACACCTGTGCAAGTTCCTTTACCTGTTCGTCCGGTTTGTTCGAGACAATGCCGCATTTTATTCCGCGTGCCTTTAGTTTTTCCAGCATAGCAAGGACGCCGGGGTAGGGCTTTGTTTTATTGTTCCAGTTTTCCGCATAGTTTTTCCTCATGCAGGAAAGAACCTTTTCGTAGTCGCTGTTTTCCCTGCCACCAGGAAGGGCCCTCTCTATTAGCTTGCCAAGTCCGTTCCCTACAAACATCCTCACTTCGTCAAGTGTACGCGCCGGGTAGCCGCATGTGCAAAGCGACTTGTTGCAGCTGTCTGCCAAATCCCAAAGTGTGTCCAAGAGGGTTCCGTCTAGATCAAAGATTATAGCCTTGACATTATTCATTGTACCCGCCTCTTTATTGCTGCAAACAAAAAGCATAATCCGAAGAGCACCGTGTTGATGATGACTATTGTAGCCCCGGATGCGCTTCCTATGTAATAGGAAATGATGAGTCCTGCTATTCCGCTGGCAAAGGAAATTGCAATCGACGTGCAGAGGTACTGCCTGCTGGTCCTGCTTACAAAACGGCTGGCTGCGGCAGGAAGAACGAGCAGACTGTTGATTACGAGAAGCCCGGTCCACCTAATGCTGAGCGTTACCGTTGCGGCCGTAACAAGGGCGAATATCTGTTCAATCCAAAATGTGCGTATTCCTCGGCTCTTTGCAAAGGTAAGGTGCAGGTTTGTGATGAGCATCCTGTTGTAGAAAAAGATCCACACAAGAAGTATTCCCGCTGCCGCAATAAGCAGGAGGGCAATTTCTCCGGGGCGTATGCTGAGTATGTCTCCAACGAGGTAGCGCTGGTATTTTGCAAAGTTGCCTGTTGCACTTAGCAGTACGATGCCAAGTGCGACCGATGCTGATGAAAATACTCCTATTATTGTGTCTGCCGAAGCCTTGCCCTTTAGCTTCACGCTTATTATCGCGAATCCCAAAAGCAGGGAAAAGACCATCATTGCAACCGTAGGCTCCCTGATTCCCAGTATAACGCCAATTGCAATTCCAGTAAGGGAAGAGTGTCCGATTGCGTCGGAAAAAAATGACATCCTGTTGGAGACAACCGCCGTCCCGAGTGTGCCAAAAAGAGGGCAGACTACTATGACTGCAAGAAGTGCATTCTTCATAAAGTCGGGGGATGCCCATTCAAAGGGGAGGATAAAATTCATGATTGAATAAATTCTTTCCATTATAAGTCCCCCTTTTCGCTTTCCTGAATTTCGTCCGTGCTGTCAGAATCTTCCTGGGCTTCAGTACTGTCACTGCCGTCCTTCAGCTCTATCTTTCCAAAGACTTTGATGAATTCCTTGCTGCCGTAAATCTCTGCCACTGTTCCCGAAACCGCGCTGTTCTTGTTTATGAATACAATCCTGTCAGCATGTTTTGCAACAAGGTCAAGGTCGTGCGTTATAAGAAGAATCGTAATGTCGTAGTCTCTCCTTAGCGAAGAAACCAGGTCGTAGAAGTTCTTGAGCCCGGTCCTGTCAACGCCGCTAACAGGCTCGTCCAGCAAAAGAATGTCGGGGACTGGCGTGATTGCAAGCGAAAGCATTACCCGCTGGATTTCGCCGCCCGAAAGGTCGCACACTCTCCTGTCCGCCAAAGACTGTGCGTTTGTCATGCGGAGAATTTCGTAGGCTTTTTGCCTGTCTGCCTTTGAATGCGGAAGCCAGACGGGTTTTTTTGAAACGCAGGAAAGCACCAGATCTTCCACGCTTACGGGACTAGCCTCGTCCACGGCAAGCGACTGCGGAACATAACCAAAGCGGGGTTTGACGGCAGAAAAGAATTTTGACTTGCGGGCGCTTTCAAAAGTTATTGTGCCGGTATGCGGAATTACGTCCAGCAGCGCCTTCATGAATGTTGACTTTCCCGCACCATTCCGTCCGACGATTGCGGTAAGCTCCCCGCAGTGCAGGTGCAGGTTTACGTCGCGCAGAATTTCTTCCCTTCCTGCAACAACCCCAAGGTGCTCAATGCGCGTGCAGCATACGTGTTTTTTTCCTAAAATACAAGCCATAAAGTCAAGTATAGCGCAATAATCAATAATGCTCAATTGTCATTTGTTAACTATGCAAAAAAAAAGTATTGTGAATGGGGCCTTGCGTGGGATTTCCTGTGTGTCCGCATGATTGACTTTTAGTGACCGACTGTTATAATTATTTCATAAATCAAAAAGGATGTATAAAAAAATGAAAAAAGTTCTGATCCTTCTTTCTGCACTTGCGGCCATAATTATCCTGGCAACAGTTCTTGTCTTTCATAAGTCCCAGCCAAAGAACCAGCCAAAAGCAAAGCGCATTTTTGAAAAGTCCAGCATTCTGGTAGAAGATTACTGCAACGGAAGCCTGCCCCTGGATTTTGACGGAGATGCAATTCTTTTTTCAGTTTACAAAGACGGAAAGCTCAAGGACAGCGTTAAGGCAAAAAAACTGGTAAAGGACATAAAGCAATTTAGGGAAGAAAACCAATTTGGGGACATTTGCTTCGTCGGCTACATTCTCTCGGTCTTTGAAGACGGCCTTGTTTGTGATATGCTTTCTGACCTTAAGTGGTACGATTTTGAATCAAAGGAATTTTATTCTTCAAGCAAAACAGAAACCGCTGCAAAAATCGACAAGCTTTGCCTTGCGGAATTGGACGAACTTTTGTCTGCCACACTCCCCTTGGTGCAGGACAAAAAGGACAGGGAAATTATTTTGCAGATACAGGATTCAGTTCATTCAGACTCACATGAAAACTTAAAGTATAAGTACACCCACGCATATTTAAAAGACGCGCACGAAAACATGATAAAGGCCAGGTATTATTATAAAAAGGATTCAACTACCATCAAGCTTTTCATACTGGATGAAGACTCTTCCCTCCTCATAGACATATATGGCGGCGGCGACAAAAAGGCAATGGAAGAAAAAGGCCTTCCCACTTACGACTTTGCCCCCTCAAGATATTACAGGTTCTACCCCAAAACCTGCGAACTTTCTTCCGGCGATTTTTACTGGGAATAAGAGTAGGAACAAAACGGACGCATCCTAGGCCTTGCAGCGGAACATCATTTTGAATAGAGTGTTTTGCGCAGGATTTTATTTGTGCTCGTCATTGCAATTATCGCACTAGTTATAGACCTGCTCACCTTCCTGTTAAAATAGGATTAGAGCATAAAAAAAAACGCCTTGCAGCTACTAACTCTAGGCGGGTTTCAATCTTGCTTAACGGAGGCGGTCGCTCGATGTTAGCGTCTCCGTTTCTTTAAATATACACTATCCGAGCTCTTTTGTCAAATTTTGGTCTGATTTTGCCTACATTTCTTTTTCGATAAACTCTTCAATTTGTGGCAGCAGTTTCATGCGGAGCTTGTCCTTTGCCTCCATAACCGTGGTGGATGCGTTGCGCAAAAACAAGTCTGCCGGGTGGATTTTTAGGGCGGCGGCGATTTTTACAATCATCTCAAACGAGGGTAATGTCTTTCCACATTCGATGCATCCGATTGTTCCTGTTGCACAATCACAGATTTCTGCTAATTTTTCCTGGGAAATGCCCTTTTCCTTTCTATAAGATTTAAGATTTGCAATAAAATCATCCTGAAATTCCATATTTTATTATTTTAAATAAGAATTTTCACTTGTTTTATTCATTAAAAACTGTAAAATAAAAGTTATTACAGTTTATAACTGTAAATTAAGTATTTTTATTGGGTAAACAAGGAAAATAATCATGTCCACAAATATTTCAGGCAAAAAGCGGGAAGCCTTGCTTTCTAAGATTGCAGAGATAAAAACTTTTATAGAAAAGAATGCAGACGAAAAAAATGCCTCGCAGCTGCTGGGCTATCTTGGCGAACTTAGCCGCGAAGTGAACGGCAAAAAATACGGTCTTGTTTTTGAAGAGCACCGCGAAAAAATAGATGAGCTTTTGGAAGAGAACGCCCCTGTATTTATAGAAGATAAAAAACTTTTTGTGGACAATGGCGGCGAGCTGAACTTTTTGCTTGAAGGCGACAACCTTGCCAGCCTTAAACTTTTGGAAAAGACCCACCGCGGAAAGATTGATGTGATTTACATTGATCCGCCGTATAATACTGGAAACAAGGATTTTATTTATGATGATGATTTTGTGGATTCCACTGACCAGTTCCGACATTCCAAGTGGCTTTCATTTATGGAAAAAAGATTGCAGATTGCGAGAAGCTTGCTGAGTGAAAAAGCATTCATATTTATATCTATAGATGATAATGAACAATCGAATTTAAAATGTATCTGTGATGAAATTTTTGGCGAAGAAAACTTTGTTGCGAATATACCAACTATAATGAACTTAAAAGGAAATCAAGATGAATATGGCTTTGCAGGAACTCATGAGTATACAGTTGTTTATGCGAAGAATAAAATAAAAGGCAATTTAGGTTTGTTTCGAATAGATGAACACGATGAAGAGTTTGTCCGATGGGAAGTTGATGAAATGGGTTTTTATAAAAAAGGTGCTAATCTAAAATCGACAGGAGTTAATGCACCTCGCGAAAAACGCCCGAATCTTTTTTTTCCAATTTATGTATGTGAAGATGGAACTTTTAGCGTTGATGAAAAACTTAAAAATTCAACCGAAGTTTATCCGATTACAGATGGAAAAGAAATGTCTTGGAGGTGGAGTAAGGATAAATTTAAAAATGAAAAACATAATGTTATTATTTCTCAGGAAGATGGAAAAATCGCAATATACAAAAAGCAGAGACCGGAATTAGGCGATTTACCAAGTAAGAAACCTAAGTCATTTTTCTATAAACCTGAATATAGTAGTGGAAACGGAACTTCACAGATAAAAGATATTTTTGGAGATAAACTGTTCAATAATCCAAAGCCGATAGATTTGATAAAAGATTTCCTTCAGCTTTCAACTTTCAATTCTCCATTTTCAACTGTCCTAGATTTTTTCGCAGGCTCTGGCACAACAGGCCATGCTGTCCTAAAACTCAACGCGGAAGACGGCGGCCACCGCAAGTTCATTCTCTGCACCAACAATGAAAACAACATTTGCAGGGACATTACCTATCAGCGCTTAAAAACCGCAATCACTGGAAAGCGCAAGGACAAGTCAAAGTATTCGGACGGTCTCCCCGGCAGCCTAAAATATTTCAAGACCGACTTTATTCCCATCAGCGAAAAAATGTATTACGAGTATGCGGATGAACTTTTGCCGCATGTTCGTGAACTTGTGGAATTGGAAAACGCTGTGAACTTTGACAAGGACACAAGCGTTGCAATCGTGCTGGACGATGACGAGATGGAGGTGTTTGTAAAAAAGATTGTCGGATCTAGTCCGACAATGACAGTGGACAGTCCAATAAAGACGCTTTACCTGGGGCATGATGTTCTTCTTTCTTCAAAACAGGAGCGCATCTTAAAGGCTTACAACATCAGCGTGAATGTGATTCCCGATTACTACTACAGGGAACTGGCATTATAAAATGAATTCTTATGGATGATTAACAAGCGGATTTGCTCAAATCTAACGATTTTCGCCTTTGAATATTGACGTGAGCAACGTTAGTTGCGAACAAATCCGTTTGTTATATGCACATAAAATTTTAGGACAGGAGTAACTAATCAAATGGACTTATTGAATTTTCAGCGGAAGGCAATCGCACGGCTCCAAGCGGCAATAGAAAAGGGTAAACAGGAAATCATCTTAAAATCATGCACTGGAAGCGGCAAGACAATCATGCTTACTCACTTTATGAATGAATATTTAAAGTGCCATGCGTCCACTGTTTTTATCTGGTTCACTCCAGGCAAGGGGAATTTGGAGGAACAGAGCAAAAAGAAAATGGATTTGTATATCCATGGCTCACAGACAAAGCTTCTTAGCGACGTAATGACAAGCGGCTTTTCTGAAAACGACTGCTGCTTCATCAACTGGGAGCTTTTGAATAAAAACGACAACGTTGCAGTTCGTAACGGAGAACACACCAACTTTATTGAATACATTCAAAAGGCAAGAGATGCCGGACTGAACTTTATCCTGATAATTGACGAAAGCCACATGAACGACAGCAAAAAGTCTGCTGTAATCATAAATTATTTTAGGAGCGGAGGAAAAAATATTCCGATTATCCGTGCAAGTGCAACTCCAAACGGCTACGACCAGAATAATCCCAAGCTGGAATTTATTGAGGTTCCAGAAAAAGATGTGATTGAAGAAGGTCTTATCAAAAAGATGCTGATTATAAATGAAGGTTTTCCTGTTACGATTCTTACAAACGAAATTACGGAACTGGAAGGGGAGAGCCAGGTTTCCTATCTTTTAAGCAAGGCAGTGGAAAAACAAAAACTTCTGCGCACAAAATTTTTTCAGAAGGGAGAAAATGTAAATCCGCTTATCTTGGTGCAGATGCCAAATTCATCTGATGCGCTTTTGGATGAAGTTCAGACCTGGTTTGAATGCCACGACATTTCTTACGAGAACAAGAAGCTTGCAATCTGGCTTTCTGAAAATGGAAAGAGCAAGTTCAGCCGGCACGAAAATCTTGAAGGAATAGAAGCGAATGATGCGGAACAGGAAGCCCTCATTTTTAAGATGGCGGTTGCAACAGGCTGGGACTGTCCCCGTGCACACATCCTTGTAAAACTGCGTGACCACGAAGGAGAAAAATTTGAAATCCAAACATTCGGAAGAATACGCCGTATGCCAAATGCCCACCACTACGAGGACGGTGCTTTGGACAGCTGCTATCTTTACACTTGGGACAATAAGTTTACGGAAGGTGCAAAAGCTTTTCTTGAACATGGCGCCTGGGATGCCACCTACATTCATCTAAAGGATGAGTTCAAGAAAGTGACTCTAAAAAGCCAGCAACGGCCAGACCTTGTGGACGAGAACGATGCGTCTGCAACGATGGAAAGCCTTGTGCGGCATTACGAAAAAAAATATTCACTTTCCCGAAGCAAAAATTTTGAGGCCAATAAAAAGCTTCTTGAAAAGGCGGGATATATTTTTAACGACAAGATTGTTGTTAGCACAAAAATGGGGCGGACGGAATTTCTTGATGCGCATAAGATGAATAAAATGTATGATTCTGATTTTTCAATTCCGCTTAACACGCATACCCACGGACGGCAGTTCCATCACGAGGTGGGAATCCTTGGCACGGAAGTAAGCTTGAAGTACGAAAAGATGATTACGGTTATACGCCGCGTTTTTTATAAGAATACGAAGATCCCGAATCAAGTTCGGAATGACAGGGCAAGCCGTGGTGTCATAACAAGTCGGGATGACAGGTATGCAAAATATTCGCTGCTTAGTCTTGGAACCCGGGACTTGTATTCATTCATCATAAATAATGCGGACATTCTAAAAGATGATTTTCATGAGGCCGTTACGGAAATTGGAAACGCAACCCAAAAGGCTCTAACTTTTGATCCGTCTGAAATTGTGGAGAAGGATTTCCATATCCCGCAGACCTGTCTTTTTACTTATGACGGTTCAGACAAGGCGCAGAAAATTTACAGTAAGAATGTATATGACCAATACCGGGAGTCGGCAGAGGTTAGGTCAATGCCGGAGCGCAAGTTTGAAGAGTTTTGCGAGAACTGTGGCTATGTAAGTTGGTTTTACAAGAATGGCGACAAGGGCAATGATTTTTATTCCGTGGTATACAAGGACGGTACTGGAAAGATGCGCCTCTTTTATCCTGATTATGTGGTGGGAACAAAGGATGGCATCTGGATAATAGAAACCAAGGGTGGCTTTTCTGCAAGCGGTCAGAGCCAGAATATTGACGACTTTGCTCCAAGAAAATTTGATGTGCTAAAAAACTATCTTGTCCAGAAGAAAATGAAGGGCGGCTTTGTGCGTACCAACAAGAAGGGGAAGCTATGCATCTGCACCGAGCATTTTAGCGACGACATGGACGGTGACGACTGGCGGCTTTTGGAAGAGGTTATGAAATAGGCAGATGGTGTAAGGCCTAGGCTTCTGCCGGTATTTTGGAGGCGAGCTTCTTTACTTCTCTTACGGAGATTTTAAGGAGGCCTGCTATCTGCTGCGGGGTTGCAAAATTTTCATCGAGCATTCTTCTGATGAGTTGGGCTTTTTCTTCTGCCTTGCCTTGAGCTATGCCCTGAACTATGCCTTGAGCCTTGCCCTGTTCGATTCCTTCGTCTATGAAGCTCTGGACTATCTCGCACATGGTAACACCTCCTTTTACGTATTTGTAGTTACCTTCATTATACAACTTTTCAAATTTATTGTCACCTGTTAATGCTGAGAACATCTTAAGCAGGGAGTCAACGTGTTTTATTTCTTCGTGTGTGGGCTTGTATTTTTTGTTTTTCCGCTTTGTTTGGAAGTATTTTGCTACAAATTTAAAGTCGCTTTTGAACATGCTGATTGTTTTGTCGCTAAGCCATGCTATGTTAAAGACGTTGATTTTGTAGTCACTAACAAAGAGCTTTAGCTTGTCTGGAATCTTAAAGCAGTCATGCAGCTTTTTGGGAGCAGTCCATTTTGTCTCTGTTCCAAAGTAAAGCACAAGTGTTGCAACGGGGTATTTTTATCAGAAGTCGGAAATCAGTTTTGGGCTCCACTACCAGCAAAATCTGTCTGAAAATCCATGGTGCGGCGGTAATAGGACTTTCGCTCGCTTCGCTCGCTCCGCGCAAATGGATTTTCAGCCATATTTTGCTTCCCGTTACGCCCAAAACTGATTTCCGGTTGCTTTGCATAAGAATAGATTTAAAAAAGAGTTTAATGATTTTTTTCTGTTATGTCTTTTTTGCACATGGTTTAAATATAGTAAAAATTTTGTGGAAAGTGTAGGAAAATAATTTATTTGTTGCGAGACAGGGGAGCCCAGAGGCCTACGCCGCCATGGAGCCCCGGCAGTACCGCACGGAGGGCGGTATGAGCGGTAGCGAAGGGCGGAACGGCGGTGGCGCATGGGCATGTCTGTCGAATTAGAGGGAAAATGAATGGTAGAGCGTTTAAAGGTTCGTCCGTAAAATGAATAAGAATACAGGCCTTTTTCCGTGGCTTGATAAACTTAGGGTAATTCGCTATAATGAATTATCAATTTTTAAGGGGATTGAATAATGCCGTATTCTGAACCTACCAATCTTGCAGTGGTTGCGTGTCCCGGAGGGGAATCTTTCGCGAACGAAGTGATTACTCACTTGCGTCACATGTACAAGCACCGTTTTTCTTTGAAGAACGATGTTATTTCCAAACGTTACAGCATGGACAAGGGCGAACTTGTTCAGCAGATTAATCTTGACAACGACTTGCACACAAGCGATTTGTGCATCCGCGGTCAGATAGACAAGTACCGTCCGCCGGTTTTTAAGGTGAACACGCGCTTTACCTATTTTGCAAACGGTGAGTTCAAGTGCGAGCTTAACGAGTGTGTCCGTGGAAAGGATGTTTTTATTTTCCAGGATGTGGAGAACCATGAGGCAATTCCCCTTAACGACGGAAAGAATGTGCAGAAGCTTAGCGTGAACGACCACGTTATGAGTCTTCTGGTTGCTATTGATGCAGTGCGTCAGGCTGGGGCAAGGCAGATTACTCTTGTTGTTCCAGTTTATCCATACAGCCGCCAGCACAAGAAGAAGGGGCGCGAGGGTCTTACTGCCGCTCTTCTGGGCCATATCTACGAGAGTATGGAAGTGCGCCGCATTATTACTCTTGACCTTCATTCACGCGAAATTGTAAACGCTTTTAGCCATACCCACCTTGAAAACCTTCATGCTTCTTACCAGATTATCCGCGAGCTTGCCAAGGTTGTTGACCTTACAAAGGAAGACCTTGTTGTTGTAAGCCCGGACACTGGTGCTATTGACCGCAATAAGTTCTATGCAACAGGTCTTAAGAAGCCGCTTGCAATGATTTACAAGGAAAGGGACTATTCAATCGTTACGCAGGATGCAAAGAACACCAACATCAAGAGCATAAAGCTTTTGGGGGACGTAAAGGGTAAGGTTGCATTCCTTGCAGACGACATGCTTGGTACGGGCGGAACCTTGCTTAAGGCAATGGGATTCCTTCACGAGCAGGGAGCTACAAAGGTTATTGCGGCCATAAGCCTTCCTTTCTTTACCGGCAATGCAATTCAGCTTTTTGATGAGGCTTACCAGAAGGGGCTTTTCTACCGCATAATCGGAACGAATGCCGTTTACCACGAAGACCTTTTGAACAGGGAATGGTACATCAGTACAAACGTAAGCGGTTTGTTTGCAAACGTAATCACAAGGCTGCACCACGAACAGTCGCTGGGTGACTTGCTGGACAACCGTTCCATTATTGATAAGCTTATAAAAGCCAGCCGTCCTGCTGAAACAAAGGATGCACAGGTTCAGGATCCTCCTGCAAAGAATAAGGTTCAGAACAACTGTGATCCGATAGCCTAAGTTGAATTCGGTTTTTTGTGCGGACATTGGAACTTCCTCGCTTAAGGCGGCGCTCGTTGATTTTAGCGGGCGCGTGCTTGCTTTTAGCCGGGTGCAGTTTGGGCTTTTTTATACAGACCATGCGGCGGGGGAGTGGCTTGGGGCTTTGCGGAAGGCTTTGGCTGGCTGCATTTCTTTTGTCGGTGGTGGTGCTGACATTTGTGCCACCGCTAACATTCGTGCCTCGGCTGGCGTTTCTGCTAACACGGCTGGCACTGGTGGTGCTGACATTCGTGCCACCGCTGGCACTGGTGTTTCTTTTGCTAACACGGGCGCTTCTGGGCAGGGCACACAAATTTCCATCGATGCAATTTGCATAAGCGGAAACGGTCCCACTCTTTGTGGGGTGGACGGAAAGACTCTTCTTTGGAACGCAGACCTTGGACTTGGGGCTGGGGCTGGAGTTGCTGGCACTGGTTGCAGCTCTGGCACTGCTGGCACTGGTAGCGCTAACATTTGTGCCACCGCTAACACCGCTGACATTAGTGCCACCGCTGGCACTGGTGTTTCTTTTGCTAACACAGGCGCTTCTGGCACAGCTGGCACTTTTGGCACCGCAGCGTCCTCTGCAAACACTGGCATTTCTGGGCAGGGCACACAAATTTCCATCGATGCAATTTGCATAAGCGGAAACGGTCCCACTCTTTGCGGGGTGGACGGAAAGACACTCCTTTGGAACGCAGACCTTGGACTTGGGGCAGGGGCTGGAGTTGCTGGCACTGGTTGCAGTTCTGGTACAGCTGGCGCTAGCACCGCTAACATCTGTGCCACCGCTGACACTGATTGCAGCTCTGGCACTGCTGGCGCTAGCACCGCTAACACCGCTAGCACCGCTAACACCGCTAACACCGATGTTTCTTTTGCTAACACGGACGCTTCTGACACAGCTGGCACTTTTGGTACCGCAGCTTCCTCTGCAAACACTGGCATTTCTGGCAACACCGCTAACATTTGTGCCACCGCTAACACCGCTGACACCGCTAACATCTGTGCCGCCGCTAACACCGCTGACACCGATGTTTCTTTTGCTAACACGGGCGCTTCTGGCACAGCTGGCGCTTTTGGCACCGCAGCGTCCTCTGCAAACACTGGCATTTCTGGCAACACCGCTAACATCTGTGCTGCCGCTAACACCGCAGTTCCTTCTGCAAATACAAAATCACTTTACATTCCCCGCATCCTGGGCTTTGCAAAAAAATTCCCCAGCTACTGGCAGCAAAAAGACTGCACGGTTTTTTCCGGCCCGGAATATTTGATTTATCTTCTTACAGGAGCTTCTGTTTCCATACTGCCGGAAAAAAGGTTTTTGGAAGCCTATTGGAGCAAGGGCGGTTTTGAAGAAGCAGGCCTTTCTGCAGAAGATGCGGAAGATGCCATGCAAAAACTGCCATCATTTGTGCCACCCGCAAGCATAGCAGGTAGCCTTACAAAGACAGCGGCAGAATTCCTTTGCGGCGGGGAAGGTGAGTGTGCGGTCGGCCTTGTAAAAGATGGCATTCCTGTTGTTTGCGGTGCGCCGGATTTTATTAGCGCACTTGTTGGAACAAACACGCTACGGGCAGGACTTTTCTGCGACCGTGCCGGTTCAAGCGAGGGAATAAACCTTTGCACATCAAAGCCGGTGGTGGGGCAGGGGATAAGGACCCTTCCTTCCATAATACCGGGCCTTTGGAATGCCAGCGTCCTTTTGCCAGAAAGCGGAGAAAGGTTTTGCGCATACAAAGAAAAGATTAGCCGCCTTTACGCAAGACCAATTTCCCTGGACGAGATGGTTCAAATTCTTTTGGAAAGCGACGGTTCTCTTGCGGAGCTTGACCAGGGCAAGTACCTTATGCTGCAGACTGCCATGATGGTGCGCGATGGCCTTAACGCTTTGCGGAGGGCGGCGGAAGAAAGCGGTGCCGTTCCTGCGCTAAAGACAGAGATGACCGTAACTGGCGGTCAGGCGGAAAATGCCCTGTGGAACCAGATGAAGGCCAATGTTACGGGCTATACGCTCTACACCCAGAGCCTTGTTCACGCGGAGCTTACCGGGGATGCAGTCTTTGCCCTTCTTGCACTTGGGCTTTACAAAGACATACATTCTGCGGCGGCTGCGGTTTGCAAAAGGGAAGTCTGCTACGAACCACAGGAAGTTTCTTAGCTCATATTCATGAAGGATAAAACAAATTTCTTCATGGAAATTGTTTTTCCAAATTCATTTTTATGCAAAGAAGGTGGAAATCAGGTTTGTGCGCAACGGGAAGAAAAATATGGATGAAAATCCATTTGCGAGGTGCGAACGGAGTGAGTCAGATTCCTATTACCTCGCACCATGGATTTTCAGCCAGATTTTTCTGGTAGTGGAGCACAAACCTGATTTCTGCTAGCGAACTAATAGGAAAGGTTTTAGATGAAACTTTACAAGATACCCAAAAACTTAAAGACGATAATCTTTGACATAGACGGAACCCTCTACACAAACCAGGCCTTTGTGCTTGAGCAGGTGGACGTACAAATCCGCCACTTTGCAGACCTTAACGGAATGAGCCACCAGGAAGCCAGGGAAAAAATAGCCGCCTACCGAAAGCAGTGGGGCCACGAGCACGGAGGAAAAAAGATAAGCCTTGGCAACACCTTCACAGCCTTTGGGGTGGACATAGAAACAAGCATAAACTGGCGCAATTCCCTCCTTCACCCGGAAGAATACCTTGGCCAGGATGCGGAACTTAGGACGGTTCTTGAAAGCCTGGGCAAAAAATACGAGCTTATCTGCGTAACAAACAATCCTGTGGATGCTGCCCGGTGTACCCTTTGCGCAATAGGCATAGACAAAACGCTTCCTCGGATTATTGGCCTTGACACCTGCAAAAAATCAAAGCCTGCCCGCGAAGTGCTGGAACTTGCCGCCTTGCAGACCGGTGCCAGCTTTGAAGAATGCCTTAGCGTGGGCGACCGGTACGACATAGACCTTGCCCTTCCGCTCGAACTTGGCATGGGGGCTGTGCTTGTAGACGGTGCGGAGGATGTAAAAAAGCTTCCATCTTTGATTGAGTATGCTAATCTTTGATTTCTGAATTTTTTGGAGCGTATTGCATTTTTTACTGCCCTTCGGGATGCCTTTTATTACGGGCTTTCCGGGGCTTACCCTCGCGGCCGGTACCCTTCGGGTACGCTTCGCCCCCTCCAATCCCGGCTAGGCTTTTTCTGCTCTAGTATAACGAATATAAAATAACTGGTCATTCCGAACTGCTACGCCACATTCGCACGCACTTGCTACGAATGTGGATTCGGAATCTATAGATGTTAGCGGTTGGTGAACACTGTCGAACCACAGATGAATGGTGGAACAGACCCTGAAACAAGTTCAGGGTGACAGTTAATTGTTATTTGCCATACTAGGATATGTCAACAAAAAAGGCAGCCCCAAGTCAAAACAACTGGAGCTGCCTGCAATTCTTTTTACTACAGCCTTTTACTGCTGAACATCTGAATCGTCAAATACGTCGCCACATTCTGGGCAGAATTTTGGCGGGTTGTGTGGATCCGGTGGAACCCAGCCGCACTTGTCGCACTTGTAGAGAGGTGCCCCTGCCGGTTTCTTTGCACCGCAGTTCTGGCAGAATTTACCCTGGTTTACGGTTCCGCAAGAGCATGTCCATCCTGCCGTTGCCTCTGGCTTTGGTGCACCGCATTCGGGGCAGAATTTTCCGCTTGCCTGTGCGCCGCACTTTGGACACTTCCATCCGCCTGCTGCCGGGGCCTGCTGCTGTGTCTGCTGTGGCTGTTGCTGCTGGACTTGCTGCGCCTGCTGCTGGAACTGGTAGCCACCCATCATGCCGCCCATCATGCCCATTCCCATGAAGCCTGTTGCGGCACCGGCCGAATTTCCGGCGGCAGTTTCCATTGCGTTTGCCATGGAAGTTGCCATCATTGCGTCGCGCATTGAAGGATCGGTGTAGGAAGCGCGTTCCTGCATCTGCTTGATCTTCTTTTCGTCTTCTTCGTTTGCCTTGAGCGATGCGATTGCTATGGAAACGAGCTTGATTCCGTACTGGTCGCCCCACTTTGAAGACAGCTTCTGGTTAAGGATTTCCGCCATGTCGTCCGTGTGGCCCATAAGTGCTGAATAGCGGATACCCTTTTCCGAAAGGACTGCAAATGCCGGCTGGAGTGCATGAAGGAGGTCTTCCCTCATCTGGCCTTCAATTTCTGCGCGGGCATATTGTTCTGTAACGTTTGCAGCAACGTTTGTATAGAATAGGACTGGGTCTACAATCTTGAAGACGTATTCACCAAAGCATTTGATGCCTATGTCCATATCAATTCTTGCCCTCTGGTCAACTACGCGGAATGCAATTGAGTTGGGGGTTCCGTACTTGTTGCCAAGAACCTGCTTTGTGTTTACATAATAAACCCTCTGGTCTTTTGCCGGTTCTCCGCCAAAGCCAAAACGCCTTCCAAATTCCTTGAAGGAGTCCAGTATGCCTTCTCCGAGGTTGCCCGCAAAAATGGATGGTTCTGTTGAAGAGTCATATACGAATTCGCCCGGTTCTGCACATATTTCCGCAACTTTTCCGTTGTCTACGATAATCATGCACTGACCGTCTGCAACCGCAATCACAGAACCCTTGGATATTATGTTGTCCGTTCCCTTTGTGTTGGAGGAACGCTTTCCTACGCGCTTCTGGCCTTTTACCATGAGCACGTCGTTTGGCAAGGCCTCACAGTAAAAGTACTCTTTCCACTGGTCTGCAAGGACTCCGCCTGCCGCACCCAATGCTGCCGAAATCAAACCCATAGTTTGCTCCTAAAAATGAGGTTTTCTAGGCCGTCCCAAACGGTAGAACCATGAGGGCGACGCTATACCATTCATTATAATATATATTTTCTATAAAACAAGAAAAATTTAAGGAAATGCGGTGAAATCTGTTCTTTGGTAAAGATAGGGAAACGCTGATTAATCCAGAACAATGTCATTACCGGGCTCGCTGGAAACTTCGTTGCGAAAGACCCGATAATCTATTTGTTTGCATTATTGATATTTATGGATTGCCGGGTCGAGCCTGGCAATGACACGATGCTATTAATCAGTGGTTTCTTAAAAACTCGTTTTGTCATGCTGATTTTATTTCAGCATACAGCTTCATAGATTCCGAAACTAGTTCGGAATGACACTTTTGGAACAGGCACTATGTGTTTTTGGAGCAATGCCAGTAACTTTGTGTTAATCTGAGCTTGATTCGCGCGGAAGGGTTGAATACCCCGCCCCTTGGGGCGGAATAAGGGTATTCAACCCTGACTGCAATACCTTTTAAGAACAACGCACACCTCGTTGGTTCGCGTAAGGATGTTTTGATACAGGGGGATTCGTTTTATGAGGAACTCATACCCCGTAGCTTGCTGCGGGGTGCGTTGATTTCAGAATCTGAATTTACGGTATTGAAGACAGATGCCGAGTCTAGTTTGGCATGACAGTTTTTTTCGCCATAATTGAATCTTTTTAGGGTGCTTGATTTAGAGCCTACGCCCGATTGGAAGGGCGGCGGAGCCGTTGCCGCAAGGCAATGGAGCGTAAGCGGAACCCTGGAAAGCGGGTAGAAATTGCATCCATGCAATTTCTACCCATCAGTTTTCCTGCGGAAAACTGACAGTCCCTTTTTGCAAAGAAAGGACGCGCCGTCCGTGGCGCTATCGGTTTGCGGCAGGGTAGAAATTGCATGGTTTTGACCGGACACGGAGTGCCGGGCACAGTTTAAATATGGGGTGCCGTCCAGAGAAATAATAAAAAATTATTTTTGAATTTGCGCTTTTGGCTTAAATGCTTTTTTTATGGGCCGATATTTTATTGGATGAGTTTAAATTTTATTTATGGAGGAGTTTATGCTTGAAATTTTAGCTCAGGTTGTTATTGCCGCTTTTATGGCATTTTTTGCAGTTGGTTCTTTTTTGCTGAATTCCGGCAAGGATATTGGAGTCCGCTAGTCTTCCGGTTCTGCCGCCATCATTCCGTCTTCTTCGATATTTTCATCCAGTTCATATTCCCCGTCTGCTGCCTGGCGTGCAAGGTCCGATAGCATTTGTGCGTGTGCGGCCTTTTGCCAGGTGGTTCCCGCCTCTCCAAGCGAGAGTGCCTGCTTTTCCTTTCGCGCGTTCTGCTTTGAAAGCTCGTTTTTTGCGGCAAGGAGCAGGGCTGTTGCGGCATCTGCCCTAAAATGCAAGAGCTGGGCAAGTTCTGCTTCCGGGGCTTTTGCAAGTGCCTGGAGCGTTCCGTACTTTTTCATAAGGATTTTGTCCCTTTCCTTTCCGATTCCGGGCAGTTTTATGAAGGGCGAGACAGTGTTTTCCTTTGTGCGCAGGTTCTGGTTGCGGCTGGTTGCAAAGCGGTGGGTTTCGTCTCGTACACGTTGAAGTAGTCTTAAAGCATCGCTTCTTTTGGGCAGGCAGACCGGCTTTGATGTGTGGGGGCGCCAGATTTCTTCGTCCCTTTTGGCAAGTCCAGCTATTGGTATGTCGGCTCCAAGTGCCTTTAGGATTCCGTCTACCGCGTTAACCTGTCCAATGCCACCGTCTATCAGGAGCAGGTCGGGCAGGGGCTGCTTTTCGTTTATGAGCCTTGTGTAGCGCCTTGATGTTGCTTCCCTCATTGACTGGAAGTCGTCTATGTAGCCGTCTGTTGTCTTTAGGCGGAAGTAGCGGTAGTTTTTTTTGTCCGGGTTGCCGTTGTAGAAGCTGATTAGCGATGCCACGGGGAATTTTCCGCCAATGTGGGCTATGTCGAAGCCTTCTATTCTTACAGGCAGGCGGGGGAGTGCCAAAACCTTCTGCAGTTCTTCCATTGCGGGGAAGTCGCCCCTTTCGCGTACCCGACGGATTATGTCTTCGCGGGCGTTTTCCTGTGCCATCTGTATTGCGGCCAGGTGCAGCTTTGCCTGGGGGATTGTGGGCTTTGCAACTATAATCTGGCATTCTATTTTGTAGGTTTCGCTGAACCACCGCTTCATTATTTCCATTCCGTCTTCCGTTACCACGTAGATTGAAGGGGGAATGTCTTCCTTTGAGCTGTAGTAGGATGCCATGAATTCGCCAAGGATTTCGGTGTCTTCGTTTAGGGTTATCGTTCTGTAGTTGTCGCGGCCAAGGAGTTTTCCGCTTCTGATTCTTAGCACGGTAAAGCTTACCAGTTCACCTTCACGCCATGATGCTATGTAGTCGCGGTCACTTCCGTCGAAGCTTTCCACGATGTTCTGGTTTTTGAGTACGGAAAGTGCCCTTAGTCCGTCGCGGAGTCTTGCGGCCTTTTCAAAATTTAGCGACTGGGCGGCGGCCTTCATTTCGCTTTCAAGTTTTTTTGCCGTTTCTTCTCCTTTGTTCTCAAGAAGTGTACAGATTTCTTCGATAAATTCAGTATAGGTGGAGTGGTCTACCTGTTTGCAACAGGGGGCCATGCATCTGCCGATGTGGTAATACATGCACGGCGAGGCCTTTTTTTTAAGGGTTTTGCAGTGGCGCAGCGGATAAATTTCGTAGAGGGTATCGGTAAAAACGTCAAGAGCAGTTGCGTCGGGGAAGGGGCCAAAGTACTTGGAGCCGTCCTGGACAATTCTCCTTGTTTTGTATACTCTTGGAAACTTTTCGCTCGTTACCCGCAGCACTGGGTATGATTTTCCGTCCTTCAAATCTATGTTGTAACGGGGGGAAAATTTTTTTATGAGGTTGTTTTCCAGTAAAAATGCTTCATACTCATTGTTAGTGGTTATGTATTCAATTGAGCGGGCGTTGTGGACCAACAGCCTTGTCTTGATGTCCTTGCTTCCGCTAAAATAGGAAGAAAGGCGGTTCTTGAGGTTTTTTGCCTTGCCAACGTAAATGACTATTCCTTCGGCGTTCTTCCACATGTAGACACCGCTTTGGGACGGGGCTTTTAGGGCGGTCTGGTGGAGAATTTCTCTTGGATCGGGCTGCGGTGAAAGCTGCGGTGAATCTGAATTTAATTGCTGGTCGGAACTATGCATAAGATAAGAATACTTTTTTTAGCTATATTTTGTCTACTCTTTTCAGGTCTTTCTTTTTCTGAGGAAAAGACACTGGTGCTTGGCGGAAATGCCGGTTGGGGCAGGCTCAAGTCTATGGACGGTCTTGCCTACGGTAAGGGCCGCTTTGGCTACACGAGCATTGAGCTTGCAACCAACAGCCGCTCTGTAGACAGGGGCAGCGATGCTGGCAGCCAGCCTGCTACGGACTTGCTGCTCGACTTTGAGGAAGCTGATGGTTCCTTTTCAGACAGGACGGGCAACTATTCCGTTGCAGAAAAGTCTTTTGTAAGCTCATCCAAGGTTAAGATGGGAAAGCATGCCGCCATGAGCCGCGGAAACGGTGGCCTTTCACTTTGCGGAAGCCCGGATTCCCTTTTTGGCAGCAGCGGCAGCAAGGGGTCTTTCCTTATTGAATTCTGGCTTTGCCCTTCAATTGCAGAGAACGGTGAGATTGTATTCTCCTGGCGCTCTTCAAGAATGGAGAACGACTATCTTCTTTACCAGATGATTTCTGCAAGCTTCTTTAGCAACCACCTGCGCTGGGAATTCATCAACGTGTTCAACGGATGGAAGAAGGACAACGGAACGGTTACGCTTTCCTGCCTTCGCACCATAATCCCTGGCGTATGGGCACACCATTCAATCAGCTTTGACGACGACACTGGCCTTTTGGAATACAGGATTGACGGTAAGATTGAAGCCCTGCAGTACATAACTTCAAACGGCCACGAGCACGGTGGAAGCGTATGCACACCTTTGCTTGGCGTTAAGGCAAACATAGAAATCTGCCCCAAGTACACAGGCTTTATAGACGACTTTAGGATTCAGCGCACTTCTGAGAGCGAAACTGCAAGCTCCCTGCGCTACGACACATACAAGAGCAACGGCGGGCGCTTTGTAACCCAGCCGATTCTTATTTCCCGCGGTGCAAAGCTTGAACGCCTTGACGCAATCGTAAACACTCCTTCGCAGACGGACGTGGCTTTCTATGTACGCGGTGGAGACAACCGCTTTGATTGGACGGACGACTACCCCAAGTGGATTCCGGTAAAGAACCACGAGCAGATTACTGGCGTAACAGGCCAATACTTCCAGATTTCCGGTGACCTTTACCCGGACGGCGGCGGTTCTCGTACACCTTCCGTTACGGAAATAAAGCTTGCCTACACGGAAGTTCCGCTTCCCCTTCCACCATTTTCAGTTTTTGCGGATGCTGGTGACGGAGAAGTTACACTTTCCTGGAGCTATTCTGTTGATGACCAGACAGGCGGCTACATAGTCTTCTATGGAGACAGACCGGGCGAATACCTTGGACAGGAAGCCTATGAGGGAGCATCTCCCCTTGACGTAGGCAATGTTTGCAGAATGAAATTTACTGGCCTTAAAAACGGTAAGATATATTATTTTGCGGTTGCATCCTATTCAAAGAGCGACGGTAAGATTATGGGCATACTTTCTAAGGAAGTGTACGCACGCCCTCTAAGAAAATAGTAGGTTGTTTTGAAAGCTGTAATCTATACTATAGAAAAAGTGCGGAAACAAAAACAGGGGTCATAATATGGGCGAAACAAAGACAGACAATAAGTTGATTTTGGACAGGGCAAAGGCTGCTGTATTGGCGCATGACTACATGCTTGCCGCTCGTTTGTATAAGAATCTTCTAAAAGACGACCCGACGAATGAGAATTTGCTTAATGATCTTGGCAGCCTCTACCAGAAGAGTGGACGCGATGCCGATGCAATTCCCATTTACAAGCAGATTATAAGCGAGTCCCCGGACAATGTTGACGCTTTGAACCATCTGGGTGGAATTTACCGCCGCCTTAAAAAATTTGACCAGTCAATCGACGTACTGGAAAAGGCAATCATTGCGGACGAAAACAACATCCAGTCCTTCTACAACCTGGGCTTTACCTACAAGCTCATGGGCAACTACGAAGAAGCCTTGCAGTGCTTTAACCGCGTAGTGGAAGAAAACCAGGAAGATGTACTTGCCTACAACCACCTTGGTTCAATCTACGCTTTGCAGAACAAGCACGAGGATGCTGTTTCTTCATACCAGCGCGGCCTTAAGGTTGACCCCAACCACCCGATCCTTCACCTTAACCTTGCAAAGAGCTACGAAAAGCTTGGCCGCCTTGATCTTGCCGCAAACGAATACGAGGCATCCCTGCGCTCAAAGCCGGGCTGGCTGGAGGCAATAGATTCCTATGCAGACCTGATGCTTTCAAGGAACATGACAAAGAATGCCGCCGACCTTGTTGGACAGGCAATAATGCTCAACCCGCAGAACGTAAAGATGCACGCAAAGATGGGCGATGTCTACACAAGGCAGAACGGATACGATGATGCGGAAGCGGAATACAACACAGCGCTAAAGTGGGATCCGGACAACAAGAGGGTTCTTTCCTCACTGGCAGATGTCTATGACCTTCACGGAAAGTCAAAGGATGCCATCCATACGATGAGCCACTACGAAAAGCTTGATCCGGAAAACAAGGAGATGCTCAAGCAGTATGCCAAGATTCTTCTGACTGCCGACAAGCTTTCCGCCGCAAACAAAAAGATTAACCAAATTCTGGAAGAGAATCCTGACGACATTCAGGCTTTGAACCTTCTTGGCCAGTATTACATCTGCTGCGGAGAAGACAACAAGGCAGAATCATGCTTTGAACAGATAAAAACCGCAGACCCGGATTATACCGCATACTACAGGGACAGCGCCCGCCGCTACAGCCAGAAGGGCAACTTTAAGAAAGCGGAGGAAGACCTTAAGAAGTATCTGGAAACCAATTCCGAGGATGCAGCGGCAATCGCCATGCTTGCGGAAGGCTACGAAAAGCAGAACCGCATACAGGAGGCCTACAATGCCTACGAAAAGCTTGGCTCCGTGGACAAGGACAACCGCCTCTACCGCGAAAGAATCGGCAGCGTAAGATCAAGTCTTTCAGCCCTTAACGGTGGCAAGAACGCACTCGAAGCAGACCAGGGCGAAGTTGACCTTTCCGTACTCGGAAAAATCGACGACGGAACTCCAGCCGTAAACGAAGAGGAAGTTGTGGTAATGCCTGAGGAAAACCCCGACATGAAGGTTTCTGACCTTGACCTTTCACAGGCAGACTCCCAGGAATTCAGGCACAACGATGACTTTAGCTTTGAAAAGCTTACCCATAATGACGAGACTGGTGCCTCTCCATTCGACAAGACCTTGGATGACGAAATCCTTGCCGACCGCACGGAAGACTATCTGGACCTTGACAACCTTGTTCCAGACACCCCGGTTTTTGAAGAAGAGGATGAATCAAGCATATTAAAGAACAATCCCTTTGGCGCAACTCGTGGACACGAACCCCGCCCGTCGGACGACTTTGAAAGCGCATTCGAGACGGAAGACATACGCTCCGACGAAAAGCCTGTTTCATCAATGGACGTTAGCGACGGAATGTACGAAGAAGAGGCTCCTGTTGAAGACGGAAGCTCATACGGCTTTGACTCCCAGGATGCAGAACCCCTAGCCCAGACTGCCCAAGAGCCTTTGGAAGAAGAGGTTAGCGAAAGCGTTCCCATTCAGGACGAAAGCTTTGAAGGACAGGCTGAAAGCGCAGACGGTGAATTTGATCCGCTTGCAGGACTTGACGTGGACGAAAGCCTCGATGGAGAAGACAACGCCTTTGAAAGCGAAGACCAGTTTGAGACAGAGCCGGAACTTGACGAAGAACTTCCCCAGATGGAATACGAAGACCTTGAATTCCCGGCAGACGTAAGCATTGATGACGAGATAGACATAGAGCCGGAAGAAGAGCCGCAGGTAGAGCTTCCTGTAGAAGAAGAGCCTCAGCGCTTTGCTCCCGAACCGCCAGCCGAAAGTGCAAGCGACTTTGAATTCCCAGAGGTGGAAGACATTACTCCGCAGGCAGAAACGGTCGAAGAAAGTTCCGACGGAATGGAGACAATTTCTGCCGACGACTTCTTTAACGATGACGATGACTCTCCAAAGGTCCAGATTCCTATGGGCGATGAACTTGGTCTTGACGGAATCGAAGGTGAAGGAAACGGTGAGGCGGAAATCCAGGAGGAGCCTGTCGTTATCCCGGAGCCGGAGCCGGATGCGGAGGACTACGAGTTCCCCGAAATAGACGAAATTGCAGACGACAATTCCCCCGAAACGCTAAGGCTTCCCGTGGACGGAGAGGATGCACCCTTGCCCCAGCCGGAAAGCTCAGTTCCCTATGAGGCGGAAGTTCCCTCCAGCCTTGACGATGCGCTTGACACAGAAGTGGATGTTCCCCTTGACGAGACCGTCACCGATGAAAATACAGAGGAAGGCATGGACCTTGATTCGCCGGAAGACTTTGCCCAGCCGGAAATCGAGCAGGACGACCTAAACCTTGTTCAGCAGGATTTGTCACTGCTCAACAAAACTGCAAAGACCCTTTCCGACTTTGTAAAAATACTCAATGACAACGAGATTGCAAAGAAGTTCAAGGACACGGCAAGCATGTTCCGCGAGCTAAAGTCCCTGAGCGAATTCCTTCCGGAAGAAGAAAAGGAACGCTTCCTCATGAGCAGGGAACATTTGCAGCTTGAATACATCATCAAAAAGCTGAGCGGAGCCGCAGGACTCCTTTCCACCGCAGACTTGTGGCGCAAGGAAATAGGCATAAAGAACGAGGATGTCCGCAAGGAGCAGAACATCGTAGACATGATAGAAATTGTCTTTACCTACATGCGCGGCCTAATCAGCTCACTCCCAGACAAGCAGGTTGCAACAATCCTGGACGGAGAAGTAAGCCGCATCCTTAACAAGCTAAAATAGGATTTCTTTTTTCTTTGGACGTGACTTTTGTCTTGACTCCAAAAAGCCTGTCTGCTCAAACCGGGTGGACAGGCCTTTTTTTCGGGCTTTCCGCACTTCCGGGGGCCCAACCCCTCCATTCTCGCTCCGCGAGAACGCCTGCGGCGGTGCTCCAATTCCGCGTAGGCTCTGCTTCAGAAAAATCCCTCCATGGCTCTGTACTGGTTGGCAAGAAAGACGTGTCAGAAAAAAAAACTATGCTAAACAGGTCGGAAATCAGTTTGGTGTGCAGCGGAAGGTAAGTGCAGCAAACATGGACTGCAATGTAGTAAAAATACTGTGCGGAAGCACTGGAATGGAGGCTGAAAACGTGGCAAAAAAGCATTTGCGCGGAGCGACCGAAGGGAGTCTAATACCTTATATCCGCGCTCGGCTTTTTTGACGCGTTTTCAGCCGGGAATGGAAGTGCTTCCGCAGTTATATTAATGCTTGCTAAGATTCATTTATAGTTGCACTTACCTTCTGCACCTCTTCGTGTGACCCATTTGCATAAAGGCTGGTTTTTAAGTATAATTTCTAAAAGTTCTTTTTACAAAGTGACTGCGGAGGAAAATATGAAAAACATAGACATCTTGGACTCAACTTTAAGGGACGGTTCCCAGGGCGAAGGAATCAGCTATTCCGTTCAGGACAAGATTCATATTGTGCAGGCACTTGATGAACTTGGGGTTAAATATATAGAGGCAGGTAATCCCGGCAGCAACCCCAAGGACATGGAATTTTTTGCCCTTGCCAGGGAACTCAAACTTAAGAATTCAAGCTTGGTTGCCTTTGGTTCTACACGGCGCAAGGATTCATCTTGTGCGGAGGATGCCAACCTTCAAAGCCTTCTTGCGGCAGAAACAAAAGACGTTGTTATATTCGGCAAGAGCTGGGACTTTCAGGCAACGGAAATCCTTCATGCAAGCCTTGAGCAGAACCTGGAGATGATCCGCGACACCTGCGAGTATCTTACAAAGCACAACCGCAACGTAATTTTTGACGCAGAACATTTCTTTACAGGTTTCCAGCAGAACCGCGACTATGCGCTAAAGTCACTCCGTGCAGCCTTGGACGGAGGAGCCACAGTCTTGAACCTTTGCGAGACAAAGGGCGGCTGTATGCCGGGGGATGTAAGAAAAGCCGTTGCAGAAGTTGTCCATGAATATTCAAGCGGTGCAATAATCGGAATACATACCCACAATGACTCAGGCCTTGCAGTTGCAAATTCAATCATTGCGGTGGAAGAGGGTGCAACACACGTGCAGGGTGTACTCCTTGGCTTTGGCGAGCGCACGGGAAACGCAAACCTTAGCACAATAATCGCAGACCTCCAGCTAAAAATGGACTGCCGCTGCATTCCCCAAGAAAACATAAAGATGCTTACCCCTATATGCAAGCGCATTGCGGAAATAACAAACATTCCTCTGGAAGCCGGAATGCCTTATGTTGGCCAGAACGCATTTGCCCACAAGGCTGGTATGCACATAGATGCCGTGCTCAAAAATCCTTCCGCCTACGAGCACGTTAGCCCGGAAACCGTTGGAAACGAACGCGTCTTCCTGATGAGCGAAGTTGCAGGCCGCAGCATGATAATAGAAAAAATCAAGAAGTTTGACTCTTCCATTACAAAGAATTCTCCTGTTGTTGCAGACATAGTAAAGAAAGTAAAGGAGCTTGAACACGAAGGCTACCAGTTTGAAGGTGCCGACGGCAGCTTTGAGCTTCTTGTGCGAAAGGAAATTGGCAAGTACAGGCCTTTCTTTAACCTTTGCTACTACAAGACTTCTGGCGAAAACCCCCGCATAGAAAAAGACCTCTATTCATTTGCCCAGATAAAGATAGACGTAGACGGCCACTTCCAGATTGCGGCGGGAGAGGGTAACGGTCCTGTTAACGCTTTGGACAATGCCCTCCGACAGGCCCTCATGCCCTTCTATCCTTCGGTCTCAGAGATTCACCTTATTGACTACAAGGTACGTGTTCTTGACGGAAAGAGCGCAACAGCCAGCCGTGTCCGCGTACTTATAGAAAGCTCCGACGGTAAGGACAGCTGGACTACCATGGGTGTTAGCTGCGACGTTGTAGAGGCCTCTTGGCTTGCCATAGTTGATTCAATTGAATACAAGCTTATAAAGGACATAGAAAAACGCTACCAGAAGCTTCTGTAGATTTTGCCAGCAGGTGGATGTTGAACTTTGGATTTGCAAATTAAAAAAGCCTCGGCCCAAGATGCCCAGATTCTCGTTAACATATACAACAAAGCCTTCTACGAGGATTTTGTAAAATATGGCGAATGTCCCGGTTACGGCCGGTCAGTCAGCGACATGGAAAAATCAATTGGCGAGATGCCAAAATATATTGCATGCGTTGATTCAAATCCTGTCGGGGCAATATCCCTTTTAAATAAAGGTGAGGGGCTTTATTATATAGGCGCCCTTTGTGTAATCCCCGAATTCCAGCGTAAAGGAATTGGCCACAAATTGCTTGAGTTTATAAAAGAAGAATACAAAGACTGGAAAAGAATTGAATTGGTAACTCCTGCAGACAAAGAAAAGAACATCAACTTTTATACAAAAAAATGTGGCTTTAACATTGACTATGAAGAAATGGATGGAAGGGTTAAGGTTTACCACTTTAGTTTGCAAAAGTTGTAAATTGTGTAAAAAATATTTCCACCCATTCTCAACATATACAGCGAAGTAGAAATCTTGTATTCTATAATCACAAAGCGCTTTGAAAACAGAATGGTTTTGACGGGCCCTTCGACAGGCTCAGGGACCAATATCAGTCACCATAAAAACTGAGGACTTTATGAATTACAGAAATGCACAGGACATTTTTCCGGAAAATCTTCTAAAGCAGATTCAGCGATATGTGAGCGGCGAAACGATTTATATTCCTGCCAAAAATGAAAAAAAGGCATGGGGAGAATCTTCTGGCTACAGGGCATATCTTGCAAAAAGGAATCAGAGCATGAAAAAGGATTTCGCGGATGGGCTAACAATCGAACAGCTCACGGAAAAATATTGTCTTTCCTTTGATTCTGTAAAGCATATTGTCTACACAAAACAGGAGCGCACTATGCTGCAATTTAGCAAGACACTTTCTTCGGCTATGACTTATGCCAAAGAAAACAAAATTGACGAATGGATTCATACCTATCTTCACGATGCCGAAAAAAGCAATATTCCATTTTCTGACGGACTCAAGCTTTTTGAACGCTATTACATCGGCCCAATAAAAATGCCAAGCGATTTGTTCGTGCGCAACACAGGGCCCGAAGAAGGAATGAAATATAAAATCGACAAAGACTGGTGGCCAATACACGTGGCAGCCCTGGAGGATTCAATTAAAAAAGATCCCGACATGCCGCCGCTCATTGCCCACTATGTTGAACACGGTTTTGAAATGAACGATGGAAACACCCGCCTTCAGGCCTACAAAAATCTTGGTGTAAAAGAAGCATATTTTATCATCTGGATTACCGAGCAGGAAGAATACGAAGAGTTTATTTCCCGCTACGGAAATTATGCCGAGGGTGCACCAGTAATCAGGCGATAAAAACAGACGTTCCCCGAACCAATCGAAGGCGTTCCCTGAGCTTGTCGAAGGGGACAATCTATTATAAAAAAGCAGCTGTTTTGCTTATCCGGCATTCAGCTGCACTTGAACGATGAATACGGAAGAAGATGACAGAAGAAATTGTAAATAAAATATGTAATGAAATTTTTCAACTGCTTCCAACAGAAATTATAAGAAACAATGTTGGCTTAGCAGGATATGTTTATACAGTTCAGATTGGTAATGATAAATATGTAGTAAAAATTTCAGATGATAAAAATCTGATTTTAGGCTCCACTTATTGGTTGGATAAATTGAAAGATTTAGATATTCCAATTCCCAAAGTAATAGCCGAAAACACTTCTGCATTTCCTTATTATTTTGTAATGACATTTATTCCCGGAAAAGACCTGGGGCTTGTTTATTCATCACTTTCAAGGGATGAAAAGAAAGCTATTGCAAAAAGTCTTATCAATTATCAGAAAGAAATCAAAAAGCTTCCTGTGGCTAATGTATTTGGGTCACTGCGGCTATTAAGGCAGAACCTTTTTTTGATGATGCTACGACAAAAAACGTGCTTGTGCACGAAGGAAAACTTTCTGGGATAATTGATTTGGATTGGATTACTTTCGGCGATCAGGTTTATTTTCTTGGCCTTACAACAATGGCTCTGCTAAGCATGCAGGCAAATTTGGATTATGCAGAATATCTTAAAGAAGAAATGAATCTGAATCCGTCTCAGGAAAAAGCGGTGAAGTTTTATATTCTTGTTTTCTGTATTATTTTCATGTCAGAAAAAGGGGCTAGTTTTAATCAAAGTGAAGAGGCGCCTGTTACTGAACAAGAAAAAAATCTTCTTGTAAAAATTTTTGAAAAGTATTATGAGGAATTAAAGGCTGTAGCTGATGATAAGACACTATAGCATGTGTCAATGCCGTCCGTGCAAGGCAGATTGAAATTTATTTCTGTCGTTGATAATATAAAACTGATGATTGAGTAGAAATAACATACCAATAAAGGAAAATTAAAAATGATAAAAGTAGTGTTTTTTGTGTTAAGTTTGTTGGTTGCGGTTGCCACTTTGAATGCAAAAGAGAAGCAAAGTGTTAGGGATAAAATTTATTCCTTGCTTGCAAACAGGGTGATTGAGCTGGACAATGAAGAATTAAAGTCTTTTAAGAACCAAGATTTTGGGAAAAAGATAATTACAAAATTGAATAAAATCGAGTCGGCTAAAGTCCTTAAAGATGCCATTTCTGATTATATAGAAGTTGGGAATTATGAAATAATAAATGCGATTAAATTGGACAAAGATAGTATTTTTTTAAATTATTTAATCCGAAGTGATGTATCTGTTCGCCCAAAGAATAATGAGTCTGAAAGAGTGCTTGATCCCCTTAAGATTCAGCATCATTTGATTTTGATATATGATATGAGTAAAAAAGAAATTTCAGAAATGAATTATATGTATGTATTATACACTCCAATATTATTTCATCAGTATGAGTACAAGGGCAAAACTCTTTTGTATGCGATAGGAAATAATTCTTCTTTTGGCATGGCAACTACTGAGTTATATTTTTTGGCTTTTTCAACAAAAAATCTTAGACTGCTTTTTTCTGAATGTGTATTGTTTTCTCAAGAATTTTATTCCAATGAAATTGAAGATATAGAATTTGAGAAAGATTTTGTTTTTAATGAGGATAAAATAGAAATAACAGGAAAGAATTTTGACTTTAAGAAGCAGGACTATGTTGATTACAATAAGACTTATACGATTTATTAAAAGCGTTATAAAACATCCGGTTATTATTGTAGAGGATGACTGGAACGCCATTCAGGAAACAAGGTATCTGAATTCTGTGCCGGGAATGACGGAATCCTTGATAAAGGGCAAGAAGACACCGTTGGAAGATTGCCTTTCCGAAGATGAGGTTGGGTGGTAGTAAAGTGCGAGGGTGAAGTAGCAATCTCATAACAGTAGGGAAAATTAAAAATGAAAAAGAAGCTGATAAGAATTCTTAGTCTGTTTATTTGTTTTTGTCTTACCACATATATAATTTTAAATATATACTGCAATTTTAATGCATCAAAAATTTATGAAAAAGATGTAATCGATGAAACAAAAATTGAATTATCAGACACACAAGTTGAGATTGCAAGTTTTGTTTTTTCCAAACAGGCCAATCCAAAATTTAAAAGACTGCCCTTGCTAACAGATTATTTTTCATCCGCAAACAGGGGCGCATATATATTTGTACAAGAATATGGAGCCTGCAATCTTTTTCCTGATAACACTTGCTGGCATTGTTTATCTCCAAAAGGAAAAAAAATTAAAGCCTTTTGTACGAGTAGATATGTTGTTAGGAACATAGGGTATAAAATTTGTTATAATTATATTTTTTCTGCAAGTTATTTTGGAAACGGGATTTATGGTCTGGAAAACGCAGCCATGTTTTATTTTGGTAAAAGTTATAAAGATTTGTCGCAAAAAGAGTTTATTAATCTAGTATTAATGTCTATCCATCCAGTAAAATATGATACATTGGAAAAAGTGAATGCCAAAGCGATTAATGATGAAATAATAGAGATATACTCTAATTTTGAAAAAGCAAGAAAAAAATTAAAGAAAGTTTAAGGAAGTAAAAATGAATACAAAAAAGGCAATTTTATTTTTTTTAGGATTGTATTTTGCAAGTTTTCTTTTTGAATCTTGTTTTATGCGGTATTTATCCCAAAAAACGCTTATTCAAGAGGAAGAGGTAACTATTTCAAAGAAATATGTTGTTCAAGCGTATATAACAAATTGTGTTTCTGATCCAACTTACGCACGGGTGTATATTAACAATGTTGAGGTATTCAGATGCCGAGGGGGAAGAAATGTTGCTTTTGAAGTTAAGGATGATGTTCTGACAATTTATACAGATGGTAATTTGAAATATGAATATGACCAGATACAAAAAGAGACTTTTGGAGAATTGCAGATAAGGTATTTGCAAATGTAGGGATTTTTGATGCAAATAAATAGATTATCGGGTCGAGCCCGATAATGACATCGAACTGTGGTAATCATTGTTTCCTTAGCAATAGCAATCCCACCAATAAGCCTACGCCGCCATGGAGCCCCGAAGTTGCCGCGCAGCGGCAATGAGCGTTAGCGAAGGGCGGAACGGCGGTGACGCAAAGGGGCTGACGGTCGAATTAGCCGAGAGACAGCGTGGTAGAGCAAGTTGGACTATCGTCCAGAAGGGTACCGTCCAGAATAGTTCCTAGGTTCTGAGATTCCGAATCAAGTTCGGAATGACGCTTTTTCGAGTTCGGAATGACGCTTTTTCGAGTTCGGAATGACGCTTTTTCAAGTTTCGGAATGACGTTTTTTTTAGTTTCGGAATGACGCTTTTTCAAGTTTCGGAATGACGTTTTTTTTAAGTTCGGAATGACGCT
>DJYC01000008.1 GCA_002448445.1 Treponema sp. UBA6988 | reverse complement strand
TCAAATTGCCCGATTTATCTATATAGCCTGCAGCGCTTCCACTTGACCAACTGCCAGTAAAAATTTTGACAACTTGCCCCTTTGAATTCGTTGTTGTTCTTCCGCTGTTTGATACAGTTCCATTCGTACCATTGCTATTTTTAATGCCTACCCAATTTACGGGATTCTCCAGTTCGGAATCCCGGAACCACTTTGTTTCATCAATTGTATAAAGCGTTGTTGGTGCGTTGGCTGCGCGATAGAATGCTGCGTTGTGAGAGATGAGTTCCTCCCAGTCGCTACATGGAAATATATCAAAAGGGGAATCCGTCTGAGGCTTCTGCTCATGAATGTCGCCAACCATCTTTCCTCCGCAGGATTGCCATGCACTTCCGTTCCACATAATCTCAATATTGGCATTTGGCAGAATGTGCGGTGTATTTGTGCTTACGGAAGTACATGAAAGTATATGCGTAAAAGTTGTGTTGTTTACGATTGCCAGACGACATCCTTTATAGGTCGCATTTCCCAGAGTAAGCGTTATCGAATCTTCCGACTCTATGATGATTTTTGCATCATACTCAATGAGGCTAGTTTGGTCACTTGATGTAACTATAACACCCCTCATTTTTACAAATGAGGCGATTATGTTGTTGTTAACCTCCTGTGTAGAAAGGCCTCCTTTGTTTACTGCAGTCCGTGCTACTTTCGTGCCAAACGGGGGCATATACCCTGTGAGATCTGGAATTAGGATTGAATCAAGCGTTAAATCTATCATTTTTATTCTCCTTGTGTATGGTATTCATTGATGATATCAAGCACTTTTTGCCTAAAAATTGGTGAATCAAACAAATTCGTGTGAAAATTAGTCAAGTCAGCAGCGTCAAGAATGAAATGTCGCTTAGCATAGTCGAGAGTTCCCCACGGTATTTTATCGAGTGAATATTTTACGAATGCCTCAAAAGTTTCTTCAGCTGTATCTATATAAAGTTCATCAAGACAAAACGAGTTCATTTCGGCATTAAATATTGCATTGGAAGATGTTAGTGCCTCAGAGTACCGACTAAACACTTTTCTTTTTGTTCCTACGAATACGCGGATATTCTCTGTAGTAAGAACAACTGCAAAATGTATCCAAGAATTCGGTGCAAACCTGATTCCTAAATCAGAAATTTTTATGTATTCACTTTTTATACCCGTGTGAAATATATAAGTGTCAGCTCCAAGTGTTACATTGTACACCATCAAGTCAGGTTCTGTGACTTCATAGTTATAAGGGGGCTCATCGTCAAGATATTCATTGTAGTTTGGTTCTCCAGTCGATATTATTATTGAAATGCTGTCGGTCTCATTTCCAATGTGAAACAGAGTCTGGTTTTCCGCCCAAATGTACTGAATCCAGAAGTCAATTGTCCATTGGTTCATCTGTGGGAGTGGATGAGTGAGACTGTACTGCCCATACAAGGACTTGCCAATTTCAGAATATGGAGCAAGTGTAAGGATTGCAGGTGAAAAGTCTATGACATCAAAAGGATTATTGTCCTTTTCATCTACGAGTACAGGAAATTCTATATAATTCATCGTATAGCCCACATGCTTGTTCTGGTCAAGAAGGTCTGTGTCAAAGTGGTAGACACAAGCATTTGCAGTTATATGTGGTCTGCCGATGTCATGCCCAAGTTGCCGACGTTCGGCAATAGTCGTGTTAGATACCACAAGGCTCTGCTCCGAATAAAGAATCTGAGAAAGAAGCCCTCGAGTTTCCTGCTTTGCAACAGTAATCCATGCACTTTCAACTGTACTTCGGTGCTCGTAGTAGGTTCCCTGTGGTGTGATACGAGTTCTGTCCAGAGATGTCTCATCCACCTGTACGATGAATTCTCCGTTTACCTTAGACGCTTCTGATGTAATCTCAAAACTTCCAACTTTGAAAGAGATAGTGTATTCCCCCGTGGGAAATCCGTTTTCAAGAACTGGATCCACATGCAAATACTGTTCTGTTCCTCCGACATACAACCGCCCCTTATAATGCTGAACTCCGTACTTATCCATAAAAGTGGACAAGTCCCACAAGTTAGAGCCGTCTCCAAATGCACCTTCAAGAATTGCACCTATATTGGCAGAGAGTGCAGAAAGGTCAGTTATATAGAGCTGTTTGAAATCCTCGTTTGCCTGAACTATATCTTGCATGTTTGTGCAGAGTGCGGTTACGTTTATAACTGTTTCTTCTGAAATTCCCGCTTCATTTTCTGCGACGATACTGAACTGATATCCAGTATCGCGTATATCGTTAGTCGCCTGACCGTTAAGAGGCATTGTTTGTATGTAGGTGCCATCTGAAATGACGAATCCGTTTCCATCCTTGTAATTCTCTTCATTACCGCTTGTAATGTTTCCCTCATAGTCTTTTACTGGATATGGATTGAGCGAAGTTGCGGGTTTGAACCATATTGATTCTCCGTCTATGTCCGGCCGTCGAACCTTTACGCGGTATTGCACAGTTCCATATACCTCAGAATTGTCACTTCTAGGTGGCTCGGAAAGTTTTAGTGTTATTGTCCTGTCGCTTATACGTGGATATACTGTCGGGGCAGAGAGTAACCATGTGCCGTAACCATCAACGCTCACAGCTAAAGGATTGCTCCATTCGCTCTCCTTGTTATAAACATTAAAAGCTTTTGCGCGAACAAACCATCCAGTCATATCTGATTTTTCCGGGTAGTGGTCTGTTATTCGGTCGAATGAATATATTGCGTTAAGAGATGAAGATTCTGCGAAAAAAGCCCATTCTGCATCAGGCCCCTTCTTAATATAGTAATCAATTACTTTAATCGCATTGGCGAGTCCTGTTCCAAATTTAGCACATTCAACTGATATTCCGTCACGAGAAGCTTTTGCATTGGAAAGCACTGGCGTGTCTGGATTGCCTACTTGTAGTGTATCCGCTCCCACTATATCCTTGAGTTTTTCAATGGCGAACATTCCCATCGGGCTTGGGGAACTCCATTCTCCCTCATTTATAGCCCCAGCAGTTTTTGTTGAGATCCACTTTGCCTCTGATGTTTGTACCAGGTGCCATCCATCCGAAGTTCCGTTTCCTACCGGCGCATTAGGTTCCTCCGTACTGTCGTTGTACGTAGTCCATGTACGCCAGCCGGTCACTTCCCCGGTATCTATAACACTTTGAGTTTCAGTCAGCTTGTTATGATATTCTGGTAAGATAAACCCCGGAGGATCCACTCCGAAAATTTCCGGGGCATATTCCACACAGGTGACATCGGCATTTAAGTTTTCTCCGCACTGGATGTCGGTGATAATAAGGTCTATGGCTTCATTTCCACGTTCCCCAAATGCAAACAAGTCGCCTATGTCGGGAGCATCTTCGTAAGCCATCGGTTCTGCAAGCATGACCGTGTGTGAAACACCCTCTGAATTAAGCACATCCAGAAGTACGCATTCACCTGATTTGCGTCTGACTCGCATTGCATAATTTTTCCCAGATTCCATCTGAATATCTTCATCGCATATGAATCCCGTGATGTTACCAGTTCCATTGGTGAACCGATCAAAAATTCGTCCTTGCGTTATTCCTGCAAGAGCAATGTCGCCTGCATATTTAATCCAGTCACCCTTGGAACAAAGCATATATTCAAAATCCGCACTGAATGTTACAACCAATGGACGGTGCTTTGAAACAGAATATTTGTACATACCGAGTTTTCTTGCCTGTATGCTGTTCGTTACACCCCAAAGCGCAACATCCTGCGTAGTCTCAGGCTCTCCGTTTTTGTTACCGTCCGGAGTATTATAGACAGAGCAGGAATTTTCTGCATATCCAGAATCTGCATCGTCAAATCCCAGCTTGATTTCATCCGGGATATCTGACAAAGCTATAGACTCTTTGTAGTCATAGGAATTTCGCGGAGTGAAGAGTTGCACGGGTGAATCTCTCTCGATATCCTGTATGACGGTAATCTTTCCATTTCTTCTTATAATCTCAGCTCTGCATGTGCTTGCTATTGAAGTTAAAAGCTGGCTTATCGTCATTGATTCCGTAAGGTATGCATTACAACTGTAGCCATGCCGAGCGCACCATGAATGAAGCCGTAACATGGCATCTATGTCTATTTCTTCATCCGAAAGTTTTTGTTGTGCTGGTTCGCCTTGCATTGCATACATCGCAGCAGAGGCTGGATTTGCAGACTGTGAGATTCTCCACCTTTGTTCTCCGTCTACAGGGACAGGAAGACGTGATGTAGCAACAAAATTCAAACGGTCTATGACATTGTTGAGTTTCTCCGAGGCCTTAATTTTTAGACCAATTAGTGTAAGCTGGCGGCATCGCTCTGGCCTAACAGGAAGTTCAGACTTGATTGCGCGTATTGAGCCTACATACACTTCGTCAATTATCTTTGTATCTGACTGATCTCCAGTTACCCGCGTAACCTTGACGGTATAACTTGCAGGTGGCAAGTGTGACTTTGTAATTGCAAAACGCTTGGTTTTTAGTTCAGCACCTGACATGGTATCAGAGTTGCCGGAAAAGTGACCGAGTGCTTTATATGAAGAATCCGGTTCGTCTGCCCGCTTGTAATAGCACTGTACCGTAACAGACACCGACTTAAGCTCTCCCTCATCATTGTAACGTCCAAGTCCGTTATAGAAAAAAATGTCTACATTGATTTCATCCGTACCGTCAGGAGTTGTCTCTATAAGTGATCCGTCAACACCCTCTGCCGTTGTATGCTTGAGAACCGAGTTATGCTGTAGCTCATGGGTGCATTTTTTCATTAGAGGAGGCGTTTCAGCTCCGTATGCTATCTGCATCTGTATCAGACTATCCTGCCCGGAAAGTATGGTATCTATATTCTTGCTTGCCGAATAATTAGAAAGGAATGTCTCATCGATTTTAATTGTGCTTGTATCAATCTCCATGTCTTTTTGCCCGACACAAAAAAGCTGGTAGAGGTATACAGAGCCGTCCGAAGGGTCTACCCATGTGCAGCTTGATGCGGCAAGATCAGCATATATTCTCCTGCGGCCGAACAATACAGGTACAAAACCGTATGGTCGTGACTGATTTTTGCTTCCGCGTATAGACGGATCCTGCTCGGGAGAAGCCTGCTTTTTATTATCTAAGGAAGGTATGTCTAGGTTATAGAGGACTGCTCCTCCAGCAACCATTCCGACTCCGGCACCTATCAGCATTGCACCGGCAAAACCTCCAATTCCGGTCCATCCCAGTGTGGCTACAGCGACAACACCAAGTGCTGTCATTACCCCGCCTGCAACCTTCATGCCTCTTCCTGTGCTTCGATTGTCTCCTTCTGGTACTATCTTGATATATACATGCTGATTTTCTTCTGGAATCCTGTCAAAATCTGAAACAGGCTCGTCATCAAAAAGGACGCGCCAACCCGTATTCACGGCATGGAGTACATCAATTTTTGTTATAATATCTCCAACAGAAAGGCCTTGTGTAAACGAGAATTCAGTCTTTTCCGCAGAGAACGGATTTAGGCAAGCTGTAACATGGATCGACACGGTACCACCCCTCCACACATCCGGCTAGAGTAGGAGCAGAAATACGCTCCAGAACGACACCGGTTTTATGTCTTGAATGGATTATAAACCCTTCGCCCGCATATAAGCCTACGTGGCAGAGCCGTCCGCACATCCGTATGAGGGCTACGGCTTTCTCTTCCGGTTTATCAATTTTTTCACAGAGTAGTACAGGAATATTTTTGCTAAACATTTTTTTTGCTTCAGCTACATCGAGGGCATTTGTATAGTCTCCCAGTAGCAATGGCAGCTTTATACCATACTCGGTGGCGAGAACAAGGCGTACAAGACCGTAGCAGTCAACCCCCGTCTGGTCTCGTCCCCCAGATACAAAAGGGAGTCCGACATATTTTTTTGCCCATGGGTACATAATGTCTCCTACCAGAACAGTCCTGGAAAATCTTCAGGATTATATGTAAAACCAGTGAATTTACGGTCATGCATGTACAAATCATACAGTTCACCGGTTACGCTTTGGCTCGTAGCGGTTATATTCCTAAGCACGAAATGAAGAGGTCCTTCAATATAATTGTCGCTTTCGCTTGCCATTATTACCCCTACATCACATGTAATTTGTTTTTTGTCAGCTATACTTCTGCCCGCCGCTTTTTTTATCTCCCGGTAAACAGAAATATCCGTATTGTCAATTTGTAAGCGGCATGTCTTGTTTCCGTCTCCCGTCTGGTCTGGAAGTAACACCGAAAACCCGCACGGAACATAATGCTCTCCACAAGATACAATCTCCTGAAGGTCATCGACCACGCGCAGGATTGGTTCTTCATCGTAGTATATCGTCAGGAGGTGAAGCAGAACCTCTGCTGTCTCACTTGAAGTCATAGCTTCTTTTGCTGCCGGGCTCAAATCATCTCTAGGCATTCATCTTCTCCAGTTCCATAGATATTCTCCAGTTTCCGTCAAGGGAATCTTCATCATAGTCTTCCCTAAAGCGGAACTCCGCGTATTCAAGCGTCTGTGGATCCTTCATTATAAAACGCCGGACCCCTCCACCAAGCACCGTGTCATACCATGATTCAAGAATTCTGCGTTGGTTTTCAGAGACCACGATGCTTCCAGTAAAAATCTTTGTTGCGACAGTATACCGCCGCCTTGCTTTTGCAGGTCCTGCATCCATCTCTGTACGAATGACGGCGTTTTTTCTGCTTGCTTCCAATCCGTCAAGAATTATTACCTGTGGCAATCCTTCTGGCCATGTTATGTTTGTCATTATACCCCCTGAGCCTTAAGCCCATAACGAGCCTTCATAGCCTTGTCCGCCTTGCCGCCGGAAAGGTGGTTGTTTATCATTGAGCCTATTGTCACCTCAAGCCTCCTCTGCCCAGTTTCGTCTGAAGTCTCCTCTGCCGTTACATTTTCACTTCCATAGTTGTTGATGACGACGGTAAGAGAGTAATCACCTCCGCCAAATCCGCTCGCACTTACCCCTAGAGAACCATCTATGCCCCTGGTGAGAGGCATTACAGCCTCTGGACCTGCCTCTCCCATAAGACCCGTTCCGAAACCGCTTCCCTTTGCAAACTTAAAGAATGTTGGCGACTGCACTATGCTATTTGTGAACGTTCCGCCCTTCGCAAACGCTGAGTAGTCATCAGCCCCGTAAACTCCGCCAAATGCATTTTTCTCGGTTTTGCCTGACACATATCCAGAAATCAGACTGTCAGCAAAACCACCCATTATGAAGCCAAGACCGAGAGCCCATTGTCCTTGGGCAATGAGCTGAAGACCTGCCTGCATCATTAGGAGCGGGAGCTGGTTCAGTATCTCTTGAGCCATTGATGCAAGTGCCGAATGCATGGAATCCGCAGCATCTTTTCCTTCCCCTAATGCCCGTCCAAATTCTTGAAACCCCGACAGCGTTGTGCTAAAGGACAATGATGAAAGTGAGCTTGCAAGACTTCCGATTATCTCCGTGGATTTTTTGTCCAGCTCACCAAGATTGTTCAGTGCCTGTGTGGTAAAGCCCCCTATCATGGCGGCAAGGTCAGCATATTCTTCCTTTACAGGTTGCTTTGCATCCTCTATTGCGTTTTTAAGCTCACGGGCTTTCTCTATCTGTTCATCCGTAGCTCCGTTTGCCTTTAGCATTGCGAGGTACAGATCAAGCTCGCTCTTTCCTGCATCGTCAAGTTCCTTTTGCAGCTTTTCCAGTTCATCGCCTACGAACGCCTCATTGCGAGCATTTTTTATCTCAAGATATTGTTCCTTTAATGTGCCGAGGGCGGTGTTTGCCTTGTCCAGCTCATCTGGAGAAAAGGCACTGTTTATTTGTGATGGGTCAATGGAGAGAGCTTCCTGTATTTTTCCCTTTATGTTTGACAGCTGGTTTTCAAGGAAGTCTGTTCGGTTGAAAGGTTCCCCCAAAGCTCGGCTTATTGCCTCCGAATCAGAAAGCGACTCTTCAAGCCCCGCTTTGTAAAGCTCTGCAGCCTGCTTTCCTGTTGAAAAAAGGCTTCTATCTACATCCAGAATATCACTAAGCCATTCCTGCCATGACTTTTTGCTGCTTTTTTTTGCCGACTTTGATTCCCCGATAGAAGACATCTTTTTTTTGATAGCCGATTCAACATAGTCCAGTTCTCGGATGGCTCCTGACGTGTCAATAATCGTTCCGTCCTTATCGCTTGCACTGGAAATGAGTTTCTTCCTGTCTTCATCAAGTTTCTTGAGCTGTTCCCTGTACCTTTCGACCTGTATTACGGGATCGTCCTTGGACAGACGTTCATATTCATCTCCAACGGATGACATGAGTTCCAGTATCTGGCTTTCGGCATTAGCTCTGTCTGCCTCCTGCTGTATTATTCTCCGTTGCTCATCCTCTGCATATTTCAGGCTTTCTACTTCATGCCGCCAGAAATCCAGGGCATACAATTGGTCTGATATATCCTTGCCGTCTTTGAGAGCCTTATTGTATTCTGCTTGGGATGCGGCAAGGGCTCCTGTAGCGTGCTCCATTTTTTTTGCAGCATCAAGCCCATTATACCAGCCCTCAAAATCCGTGGCACGGTCAACGGTACTCCACGTGTTCTTAAATGCAGCCCCGACAAGGTTCAATGAGTTCACAACAACACCGGCCTCCTTGTTGTAGTCCCACATAGAACCCAGGCCTTTGGAAAGGGATTCTCCGGCCTTGTCAATCCAGTTGAGCCCACCATCCCCGGGCGGAGCTATAAGCTTTTTGAAGCGGTCTACTCCTTCACCAAGAAAACCGCCAATCGAAGCCATGACATCATCAAAGGCATTCTTCACCTGCGTGGCATAACTTACAGCAGCTTGTGCAGCCCCTGCATAGGTTCCGTCCAGTTCATCCAATATGACTTTCTGTGCAGCCGCCGCATCTCCCGTGTCGATGAATGATTGGATAAGTTTCTTCTGCGCTTCGGTAAAACGGAAGCCCTGCCTCTGGAGGCTTGCAAGTCCGTTTATAGGGTCGTCCAAGGCTTTCCCGACTGTCTGCGCGGCACTGGCAAGGTCCATTTTCATGACGGTGGCCATGTCAAGTATAGCCTTTGTCGCGTGCTCGAAGTTGTCGCCCTTTATACTCTTAAAACCGAGGAGGACGGAGTGCATGGAGTTTATTGCACCGCCAGAATAATTGGTTACATCCTGAAGCCCTTGTGCCATTGCGGCAAGCTCTTCCGTGCTTGTCCATGCAGCCGCTCCGGTTGTCTCTATTGTCGAAGCAAGAATTCTTAGTGTCTGCTGCTGTTCGGAATATGCGTCTGCACATCCTTTTGCAAAGTCCACTACTGCCTTTGCCGAGAATGCTGCGCCAACGGCAGCCCCGAACGACTTGAGCATTTTCTCGGTGACTGATGTCTGCGAGTCAAATTTCTTGAGGTTTCTTATTGCCTTGTCAACTTCCGCCGTAACAAGCACGCGGAGCTCTTCATTTATTTCCGCCATTGTCTTTCTTCCATCTCAGATATGCAGTCTTTTCTCTGTCAAATAATTCTACAATATCAAAGAGTGTGCGCGGCTCTGCCAGATAACCACAGCCTTGGGGCCACCCATAGTTCTTGATGCGCCCATATGTTTGAAACACTGTAAGGAAGTCATCTGTTATGTATGATTGTATGTCCCTGCGCTTTATGCGCCGGTATCCGGTTTTATTCTCCGGCCAGCAGATTGTTTCCTGCATGTCAGCATATTCGGGGCTGTAATCCATCGGCCACAGCCCCGAAAGCAGGATTTGAAATGCTATTCTGTAATCTTTTTTTTTGCTTCTGTAATTGAGTCACTCTGCACTTCGGTGCATATTGACGACACGATTTTTTCTATCCCGTAGGCACGGCATTCAGCAAGTTCTGTCCCGTTTTTAATCTCGCGTACGGATTTTCCTTTGCCTGTGCCAGTTTCAACCTTAAGGTTTCTTATGTAGCCTACGCAGGTTCTAAGGATGTAGTCCGCATCGAAGCGCATCCGCACATGCTCACTCTTAAGCTTTTTTACCATGCGCTCGGTTCCGTCTGGACCGGTCGGCTGGTCGTCAGGATAATACTCTCTCTTCACTTCGATAGATGTAAAATCGCTTCTCTGATAGCCAGTAGGCCGGATTATTTCAACAGAAAGCCTCTCGGTTTCAGGAAGAGAGAGGTTGTCGCCAACGTCAGGGTAGAATTCATACCGTGGTTCTTCCGTAAGTATCATCACTCGCCTCCGTTGTCATTGTTGTCTGGGGAATCGGGATCACCTTCTGGATCTGCTGGAGATTCTGGGGGCTCTGCCTGTCCAGTTGATGAGCCGGAATTCGTTTCCTGTTCAGTGGTGCCAGAATCCTGCTCTGCTGCATCAACAGTAATGGCATCGCGGACTTTGTAATAAATTACGCCAGGATTTGAGCCACCATCGAGGGAGTAGTTGAAATTGAAATTCTGGGCTCCGTCAAGAGGCTTGTCCATTGATATTGAGTCAACTGTTACTGGAAAATGTTCCCACATGGCAGTTTCGCCAACAGTCTCTGTCTCACGACGGCTCATCATGTAATCCTGCTTCTTTTGCTTGGCCGGATAGACTGTAATATGCTCCCCATCATCATCCGCAATAAGCGTAAACTGGTTGAGAAGTTCCTTCTGCGCCTCACTGTCAGTCTCCACCATGCCGTTTATGGTACCGCTTCCATCCGTGAACGGAGAAACAGTATAAGCTCGAACCCCACTTTCAAGGTTCTCCTGCGTGGTAATGTCAGTTTTGTTTCCGTTTCTGCTGTTGGACACGTCAGATACGAAGCCAATAAGCGTAAGCCCAAGGGGAATAACAGAATCCCCTTCGGCAAGCGCCTGTCCTGGCCACAGATGGATGACATCCCCAGCCCTCAGAGCACGAGCACCTTCTTTTGTCGGATCGGGCTGCGGCAGAGCCGTATTTACACCCACGCTTTTGATTCGGTAAAACCCGAATTTGTGTCCATCTGGAAGAGTGACACCTTCTCCACCTGAAATGGCCGTACCGTCCTTGATTTTATACAGCCGTCCGTCTTTTCCACCTGGTTTCATTTTTAGTCCTCCAAAAGTCTTGTCGGTATGTCAATTTCAATGCTGTACGGAACTACATATTCCGCAGGCATCGAGCTTTCATCTTCACTAGGATACACCCACCCCGGATTCCCATTCCTAGTCCAGTAGGCACGAAGTTTTGCTCCATCCACAACCAGCTGCATGTAGGGCGTTTCAGATTTGTTCATTTTTGTAATTTTACGTTTAAGCCTGACTGTCTCTGATAGCCACTTTGCGTGAGTTCCCGCAGTCCGATAGTCTGCATCAAAAACCAGTTTTTCGTTTCCTTCTCCATTTTCTTCCATGTCCCGAAAAAGCAGGTTGATGTGCGCAGTGTTGTTTGTCGCTTTCTGAGGGAGCAGAAATGTAGGGAATCCCAGAAGCGTTTTTATTTCACCTTTGAGTGTTTCCAAAATTCCTTCAATCGTCATCTTCATTTTCTCCTTTGCAGCGCATTATGCACGGCTTTCTGTATTTCTTTGTTAATAAACCTCTCATTTGCCTCATTTATATACAGAAATGGTCTTGCGGGAATCTTCACACTCTGCTTAATTATGAACAGCGCGAAAGGCTTTCCTTTTTTCTTCTTTGCGCAGAAAACTTTTCCGGTGCGGTAGAAGGAATATCCGTCACCCTTCATTGCCGAGATTAGTTCTCCTGGTTTTTGGGCATTGTACCGCCTCATAAGGGTTCTGGTCTGCTTGGAAGCAGGGAGCCACAGCCCTTTGCCCTTTGTGGCAATCATGCCTCCTGTCTGGTTTATTTTTGCATATTTAAGGTTTGTGCTTGCCGAAGCCCAGTCCTTCCCATTGTGAGGGGAAATGCTGGCCATAAGCTGTCCGTTATCCCTGAGAGTCCCATTTCCCTGCTTGACTTCCTGTGTGAGAGGTGAATTCCCTGGTTGAATGCCCCTGTTAATTTTGCTGAGTGCACTGGAGCCAAGATACTTGCTTACCTTACGCATTGCCGGCTCTAAAAGATTTCCATTTTTTAGCCGCTTGGCAAGTTCTCCGACATGGCTCGTTACCTGTACTCCCATCAGGACCTCCGTCTTTCCATCGGGCTTTTCCGTCCTCTGGCAACGCAGCCGACGGCGGGTCCTGATGAAGATTCTGCATCAGTTTTTCTTCTAATCGAGCCGAAATAGGTCTCAATCAGAAGCTCGCAGTCCTCGAGCTTTTCCCTTGCCCTGTTCTCCTGTCCGACAAAGGCAAAGAGCTCGTAGAGTGCGTACTTGAGCGTGGCCTCACGGCAGACCTCGTTTTCCTCGTCATACTTGTTGCCGGTGCTCAGGACCATTCCGGCTACGGCAAGCTTCGCCTTGAGAAGTGCCCGCACCGCCACGTTCTCATCTCCGAGCGTCAGCGTCTCGTAGTCCTGCTGGGGGAGTTCGGATTTAAGGTTTTCCACCGTAAGCTGATGTCCGGCCTCTTCTTCCCCGGTCTCCGTTCCAGTTTCCTGCTCCGTTTCTGTCCCGGGATCTACGGTTGGCTCGACTTCTTCACCAGTTTCTTCTTCGACTTCATCAGACATATTGGCCTCCTTTTGAAAGACTAACAGACAACGGACTCCCTAAGGCTTTGTCTGAGGAAATAAAAAAAGGAGCACGGCTTCCCATGCTCCCTTGCAGCTTTCATCTGGGGCTACTGCAATGCCCTTAAAGGTTCTCAATCAGTACGGTCTAAGACGCATATCTCAGGATTTCGATTCCCTTCACGTTAATGAGAGGGAACGGCTTTGACTTCACGTAGAGGTCGGTGCCTCTCTGGTCGCCGCGTTCCTTCGTGAACGAGTAGAGGGGAACAGCCTGTCTCTGCACAGTGTCATCGATGCGGAGGAAATCAAGCTCCTGACCGGCATCAACGGCACGTGCCATGAGCTCGCGTGATTCCACCAGCTTCTTCACGGTCTTTGTTCCGCTTGCAAGGTCGGTGTAGGTGTCGTTGTTGCGGAGCACCTTGAACCCTGCGATGTTCATTCCGTCGGCGGTCATCTCAACCGGGAACTTCGTCTGGTTCGCGCTGATTGTGACCAGCTGCTTGAAGTACTCGGTGCTGGCGATGAACTCAATCGCGCCGCCGATTCCGCGGTCATTGATTGCCTGTTCCATCTCACTTGCGTCCTCAATGAAATCGGCGAGGGTAAGGCTTGAGAGAGCCTTGTCGCGCTCGATGCCTTCCACGTCACCGTAGTCAACCTCATAGCGCACCATTTCGTTTCCGGCCTGCATCATGTAGTCTATTGCACCGCGATGGGCCTGAATGCACAGGGCCTTGGTCGTATTGCGAACGAGCTTTGCCCAGCGTGCAAGCCTCTCGTCCACGATCTGGTTCTTGCCCATGTTGGATGCGCGTTCCCAGTCATCCTCCTCCACGGCTGAGAAATAGTCGTCAATCTCGATCGGCTGCGGCTCAATGTAGGTGATTCCGCCTTTCATCACCGGGCGGTAGCCTGTTGATCCGCGCTTGATTACGGGAATGTTTCCAACCGTGCTCTGGATGTCCGTTGTGGCAATGCGTGTCGTATTGCGGTTTACGGTACGCTTGAAATACGCACGTGCATTGCTTGTCTCTGGTGCAAGCGCACCAACCACGCGCACCACATCACTTTCTCTTACGATGACCATATTACTTTACCTCCGCTTCATAGGTCTGTGAAAGCCAGATTCCGATTCCCGGAAGCTTCCCGGCGAGCGTATCACCGGCACTTGCGGGATTTGCTCCCGAAGCATCGACAAGACGTTCCCGGACGACTACCCCGTGAAAACCAGCCATCGGCAGCATGTTGTCAGCTGATGATGCCTCGATCAGGACTGCCGCCGGAGTGTCAGCCGGGGCCGCAGCCTGGTATGTTCCGCCCGAAGCGGATTTTTTCAGAATCGTACCCGCAGGCAGAGCTGCATTTGAAGCAATCTGTATCGGGTACTTGATTACCGGGTGGTCGATGGTGAAGATACCCGCATCTCCCACGGCGTTTTCATGCTTTTCGCTGAAATCCATTATTTGTCTCCTCCGGCTTCTTCGCCGTCCGTTTTGTCATCCGCGTCGCCTTCATTGACAGTCCACTTGGCATACAGCGTTATGTCCGATGTAACTGGTGATTTGAAGGCATAGGCTTCGGTCGTCTTGTCATCTTTGAACCAGCCGCCAAAAGTATGACCTTCCTTTTTCGGGCTTTCCGGTTCCTTGACTCTGCCCCTGTCCTTCACGTTCTGCGCTTCGATTTCCGTGTCACATCCCGTTGAGAATGTCACCTTCCAGATTTTTCCTCCGGTCTGATTTGCGGCGGATGCAACCTGAACGTCATTTGAAGATTTATGCCATTTTATACCCATAGCAATCTCCTACATGTTCTGGGCGAGCTTGGCCCAGTCAGGAGCATCTTTTCCTCCGTCACCCTTGTCATTGAACTCGTCAGCGTTGAACTGGCGGGATGTCACGTCGTCTTTTTTCGGGGCCGCGATGAGTCCTGAAATAAGGTCGCTGAACAGGTCAAGCGCGGACTTGCTGCTCTTGTTTCCGTCCTTGTCACAGAACTCGAAGGATTCAGACGCTGAGGCAAGAACGCCGGCAACCTTCCGAACATTGTCCTTGAGCCCTGCGGGAACATCGGCGAACTTGTCGCAGACACCCTTTACCACGGCTTCCTTTCTTGAGGCCTCCAAGTCCGAAATCTTTTTCTGCATGTCCGCATATTCCTGGGAATCGGAGAACTTTTCCTTCTTGTCCTCTTCGTCTTTTGCATTCTTCTCGACTTCCTCTTTCAGCTTTTTGTTTTCAGCTTCCAGAGCTTCCATTTTCTTCTTTTCCTCTTCTGTCATGGGAATCTCCTCTGGGATGCTCGCATCCTTATAATCTATTGCGTCGTTGAAGTCGAACACTTCAACCTTGTCGCCGTCTGAATAGCAGCTCTTGACCATAAGCTGCTCAAGCCCCGGAATCTTTGGCGGGGTTGCACCGCAGATTGCAAGCGAATGAAGGTAACGTTTTCCGTCACTGGCCCTGCGCGGAATGGTAACGCTCCAGCCTTTGTAGCAGCCGTTGCCGTCATCCGCGTCGGAGAACTGCTTCTCCAGCTCTGGATGCAGTACAACCATGCCTACAAGAACCTTCTCGCCCCTGTGTCTGGGATCATCGTATATGCCGTCTATCGCAAGCACGTCACCGAACTTCGGGAAGCTGTCGCCGTGCGCCGAATCATGCCCTATGGAGACCGGTCGGGTAGGCTCGAATGTCTCCACAATCTCCTGCAGGTCCTTGTCTGTAATCTTTGCTCCGTCCTGCCCGAAAGTTCCCGTGCGGCAGAGCTGCCATGTGCGTATCTTTTTCATAATCCAATCATAATGCGTATTGTTGTTTCTACGGCTCTGCGTGTGGAAGTTTTAATTGTGCATCCCTGTCTGGAACTTCCGATATATCCATGAAAATCTGCTTCCTGGCAATTGATGCCCGTTCCATTTCCGCCCTGGCTCCCTTGCTCTGCAGCCAGTCCTTCAAAAAAAGAACCCCATCACATACATCCAGCATTGCTCCGGAAACCCGCATATAATCCTTCCAACTAAACTCAGGCGAGGCACATATCCATGCGGGATTCATAACTGAATGATCCATCATCCTAAGCTTTTCTTCTGCCCTGTGAAATTTAGCCTTATATTCAAGGTCACCTGTAATTTTTCCTGCTATGTATATTTTCATTTTTTCACCCTGCTAATTTCCTCATCAAAAAAAAATCCCTTCCATGCCTGTGAGCCGCTGTTCAGAAGAAAGTCCATCCGTGCCGGTGTTATGCCAAAATGTTTCTCCATATCTTCCCTCGTGTTGAAATGGATTGATTTCTGATTCTTGGTTTCTGCGAGCTTGTTGTTAGGAATTGCTATGTACCCGGTCATGTCTGCCCTCCACAATGATTGTGCCACGGAATACAAGAATCACAGCTTTTCTTGGAGGGAGCCGGATTTAAAAACGCGAAATTTAGGGGGTGTTTGAAGAAAGGTGAGTAATTTTGCCTTTACAAATTATTCACCGAAATTCACCGCCTTTTTTTTGCGGAAAGAGGGTTTTTGAGATGTTTCGGATGAATAGTTTTTAGAAAAAAATAAAATATCCAGAAAATCAAAAGTTTTTTCCATTTTCAGTAAAAATGTGGTATAATACTTCTATGACAAAGCCAGCGACACTCACATGCTATGACATTTCAGCAGATTCGGAAAAACTTACAAAGGCAAATGATTTCCTTGGGGAGATAAAAAGTATTCTCACCGAGTCAAAAACTGTGTTTTCCCGTATTCGATACCTCTCAGATTTGAACGAAGAGGGAGAATCGCAATTCATATCAAATTTTCAGATATTTGACAATAGTGTTTTTTGTTCTTTCATTTATATGGAGAAAGGCAGTGGTGTGAATATATCAGAAAGTCTTATGAACGCCAAATCCTTTGATTTAGAAGAAGCTGAGGCTGATTCAGATTCTAATATTACAGGACATATCAAAGAATCAACCTATTTCTTAATAACAGACAAATATCTTGTTATGAAAAATTCAAGAGGAATTTCAAAAGAAGATGTTTCAATATATCTGAATTATCTTTTGGAAAACTTGAGTAAAAAGTATAAGGACAGAACTCATCCTCTGTTTTTGAACTATCATATAAGAAAAAATTTCGATGTATCGAAGATCAAAAGTTTTGAGTTGAAAGACGGATATAGAATAAATAAAGAGTCTATAGTGTCAACTGTCACGAAGACACTGGACCTGAACACCATATTCAGTGCAGTTGATATGGAAGGGCTTTCAGTTGAAGATGTCTTATCCGCATCTATTGTTTTCAAAATTAAAAAGCTTCCAAAAGATAACAAAGCAGAAAACAAGAAAATTGCACAAGTGATTTTTGAAGCTTTTAATGATAAGAATGTGCAATTCATGGGAAAAAATCACACACCGATACCTATCGAGAATGCAAAAACAACAAAAGATATTTCTTTGCATTTTTCAAACAACTCTCACTACCCAGATAAGGAATTGTTAAGAAATGATATGATAAACTTCATTTCAGAGGTGAAGCATGAGAACGATTCTTAAAATTCTAAAAAAGAATCTTTTTACCATCCCGTTTTTTATACTATTCTCATTTTTTGACATTAAGCTTAGTTCAGCCACGGAAAATGTCTTTTTTACGGTTTCGGGAATCATTTTTTCTATCTGCATAAGCCAGATTATGAGTTTTGACTTATCAGCTGTAAAAAACACAGAGAAGTATAAACAATTTTCGCAATCCCTGAAAAACATACAAGATTCCTTTTTGGCAGAGTTTGCCTTTTCTTCTTTGGCATTTCTTTCTTTGGCCATACTGGATTCAAAGAAGATTGAATGCTCAAAGAGAATCTGGAAGTTCTCTTTTTCTTTGAATACCGAATTGCAGCTGATTATGATTTTTTCAGTAATTTTCTTTTTGAAGAACTACATTAACCTTTACCAAAAGAAATGTCAAATTGATGAAAAAATTCGTGAAGAAGCGATATGTGATTAAAGAAAAAGCCCCGGATGTCCGGGACTGTGGTTACTCATCATCGGGTAACGTTCGCAGAATCGCCAAAACCTGTTTGTTACTTAATGCGACAACTTTATTGCGAGATTCTTTCATTAAAAGCGGATACCCAGACATTCTACCTTTCGTTTCTGTAGAATAACCAACATAAATATCCTTCCCCTTGTAAGTTGTCAGAAATCGAGCAGAGGATCTTCCATGAGCTTTTGAAAATTCAATAAAATTATTCAATGTCATAATCTTGCCTCCAATGCATAATCTACCACAGTTTTATTTAAAAAGCAATCAGAAAGATTTAAAAGTTTTATGGTTCCTAATCTGGTTGTGTACAAAAAATCCTTAATTTTGTTACCCGTTATTCGTTGGTCAATTTGAGGATCATATAACATTAATATACCATTTTGTTTCGTTATCATCATAATGTGACCATCTGGCGTAAAATCTTTCCAGTAAAACTCAATGCTGTAATATTTATTGTCTTCCAGATTTTTATCAAACCAAGACAACAATCGTGGCATATATTTTTCCTTTGGCGTTATATACTCTGGGAATTTTCCTGTTGTCTTACTAATTAATCCAATATTTGTATTTTCTGAAAGTGCAAACATTAAGTCGCTTTTTTTATCATAGGGTCTTGCTTGAACATCAAACCCCTCTAAGCGAGCTTTCATACTCAGAACACATGCAGGACAATTCGCAGATGTCGCTGAATGAACTGCATAATGGGGATTTGCGTTTCCATTATCAGCTTCATCAAAGGTCATTGGGTGTCCTCTTTTTACACTGGCAATTTCATTTTCTACCTTTTCAGTTTTCACATTAATTCTTTCCAGTTCCTTGTTGCTATTGTCGGATATTTTTGAATTCCTCTCCAGTCCTTTTATTTGACCGGATCCAACCCCCAGCGCAGCCTTAACCGCCTCAATCTCCCCCTGCACACCGAAATGTTTTGCCTGCCTTACCTGGCTGTCAAGCTCATCCCACCAGCTGTCGCTGGAAACAGGGTTGGCGCCGAATCCCTTCGCGGGTCTCTCAATTCCCTCAAGGTCCGTCCATTCTTCCGGCAGCTCGTCCCTGTCGTAGATGGCGCGTACAGTAGAGCGGCATCCGAAGTGAAGCGGAGGTATGTACTTCTTCCATATCGGGTCGTCACCCAGTGTTAGGCTACAATAAAATTGATTGTGATAAATTGCCCTTGTGATTGAGTTAATGCATGGTGACTGTCTGGAGCTGATGAAGCAGATTCCAGATAAGTCTATTGATATGGTTCTTTGTGATCTTCCTTACGGAATAACAAACTGCGCTTTTGACAAACACATGGTGGATCTTGATAAACTGTGGACACAATACAAGCGATGTGTGAAAGAGAACGGCGCAATTCTGCTTTTTTCCGTACAGCCGTTTACTACAGATTTGATTTGCTCAAACCGCAAGATGTTCAAGTATGAAATCGTGTGGAAGAAAACATTGCCGACTGGATTTTTTAACGCCAAAAAAGCTCCTTTGCGTTGCCATGAAGACATACTTGTTTTTTACAAAAAGCCGCCGACATATAATCCGCAAATGTGGACAAAAGATAATGCTGCTATTGGAAGGAAGCGTCATAACTCAGATTATAAGATTGTTTGCGGTGAGATTTACGGCTTAGTAAATGAAGAAAGTGGGGCGGCTTATGAATACACAGAGACAGGTAAACGCTACCCGCTTGATGTAATCGAGTTCTCAAATTGGAATGGTGCCCTATTCGGAAATACAACAAAAGCTACCAAGCATCCAACGCAAAAGCCTGTGCCGTTACTGGAATACCTTATTAAAACCTTCTCCAATGAGGGCGATGTCATCCTTGACAACACAATGGGAAGTGGCTCTACAGGAGTTGCTTGTGTTAATACAAAAAGGTCTTTTATCGGTATCGAGATGGATAAAGATTATTTTGCCGTTGCAGAAGAAAGAATTAAGCAGGTTTTATAATTTCAAACGCTGCTGCATCGTATAAATAATCTTCACCACTGTCATCAAGAACACGATAAGCTTCTTTCCCATTAAAATCTTCAACTGCAATAAGCTCGTATTTTTTTCCGACAGACAAATCAACACTGAGAGCTTTTAGGCACTTTACCCTTAAATCTTCTTGTTTGTGTACAAGAGAAAAACAGCTTGAATCATGTTCTGTCTTGTTTCCAGAATCATCAACAATTAAATAATAATCTCCTTGTGATTCAAGAGACAAAACTTTATATTCTTTTCCTACTGTTAAATCAAATTCTTTTTCAATACATCTGACTGTCATTTGATTTTCCTCTTGAATTTAAACTCAACCTTACCAATGTTTTTACATTGATACCAATGTATCTCAGCTGTCATTTTTTGTTTCGTATCACCATTGTACAAAATCGCTGTACCTCTTACTTTATACCAATCTTTCTCAGAAGTCAACTTGCCGTTTTGAAGAGGATACTGTTCAACAAGACGTTTTCTATCTCTGATTTTTTCACCTTGAGAAATGATTTTTACTCCTGTTACATCTGCCCCCTCTTTAATATACCACGGAGATTCTTCATCAGGAGTTCTTACTTTTGTATCAACATCAACATGAAACCTCTTTGCCATTGCACCGACAGAACGTCCTGTTTTCCAGTCCGACTCAATCAGCTTCTTCCGTGCATATTCAATCTCTTGCAAAAGCCCATAATTACCAGCTCTTTCTTCCATTTCTGGGAACATTTCAAACCAACGGTTATCCTTGAGCGGGTTGAATCCCCAACCGTCAGCAGCTTTCGTTTCCGGTGGTTCAGGATATTCTGCCGGAATCTCGCTCTCGTCATAGATTCCCCGAATCGTACTTCTGCACCCGAAGTGGAGCGGCGGAATTCTTGAATCCCAGAACGGGTCTCCGTAAGGCCTGATTATATTGCTTAATGAATGGCAGATGTCCGTCTGCCTTGAATCCTCAATACCTATGAACTGTAAGGCAATTGGTGGGTCAGACTCGAAGCTGATCATCCGCCCTGTGTTGTATGAGCTCTGGCTTCCGGCACGAAAAACAGTTTCCCAATATGCCCCGTTTGAATTGCCAAGCCCGATTTTATTCAGAACTTCGTCTTTCTGCATCTGCAAGAATTCTTTCAGTCCACCACCTTCTTCCAGAGACTTAGTGATTCTTCCCTTTATCTTTTCAACGCTGTCTCCGTCAGCAATCCGCGAAACCGTGAACGCCTTGTATTTAAGCCTGTCGGAAAGCTGATAGTATTCTTCGGCAGAAATTGAAGTGCGAGCTTTGAGGTATTCAACAGCCTCAGTGAACGGCATAGATTCAATATCCTCAATGGCAGGAGTATCGTCAAACTCTTTACTCTGAACCGTATGCGAAATTCCTAGAAGTGCAGATTTGATGAAATACTGATATGCTGCATTTATCGCAGAGTAATCCACAGGCAAGGTTTTTACTGTGTTCAGCAAATCTTTGTTTTTTTCAACATCTTTAACAAAAGACTTCAACCTCTCAGCATAACTGTCGGAGATAACCAACCAAGCCGCGGTCGCCAGACGGTTGAGCTTCTTGGCACGGCTTTTTTCTTTCAAAAACTTAGGGTCGATTATCTCTTCTGAAAAAAATCGTCTTTGCCCTGGTCAGAGAAACCGAAGGACGGCTGTGCCTTTACAAAAGAATCCTTCTCGTCAACAGGCTCCGGAAGGTGGATTTTGTTATAAAGAGCTTTAAGGCTTACAGGTACGCCACGATCTATTGCGTCGCGGATAACCTCCCACGGCGCGAAGTCCGTTGAGTCAATGTCATATTGCGGGGCAACCTCTCCGGGGAAGTTAAGCTCGATAAAAGCGTTGACAAGCTGCTGGTCGGAAAGCTGGAGCTTGTAGGCATCTCCCTTTATGAGGTTGTCATAAGTCTGGACGTGCGTCTCTCCCTGGGCGTGGGTTCCGTACTGGGCAGTATTTGTAGTGAGCGCCTGTCCTGTTATGGCGTAGGCAATCTCCGTGTCGCAGAGCTCTACGATTTTGTTGAAGTCGTTAATCTGCGAGCTTACAACCCTGATGTCCTTGACGTTGCCGAATGCCCCGGAAGATCCGCTTTCCCAGTTCTGCAAGGCCGCAGTCAAATCAGCCGCGCGTTTCCTTGCTTCCTCCTCACTCTTGGTCTCAAAGATTGCAAGGATTGAAGGAACTCCGCAAAGCTCGGCGGCCATTGCCCAGAACTTTACGCCAAGCTGCTTGAACTTCCAGAAGGCGTAGGCACTCCTCAAGGCAGGACGGCCCCAGACATTAAGTTCCCCGTCGTCATTTCTGTGGATTATGAATTTCCGCCTGTCGCTCAAGACAATGTTCTGGGAAGTAAGGACAGGAACTCCCCATTCACGCTCAACATGCTGGGGAAAGCTCAGTGCAGTACGCGGAATCGGAACGAAGTCAACCGGAACATACCAGCCGCCCCGAAACTCCCAGACAACCTCACAGGCGGCAAGGCCGTAGGGGATTGCGTTGAGAAGGATGTTGTTCAGCTTATAGAAAGTGTTGAAGGTAAGGAGCTGTTCGCATGCCTCGTTTACTTTTTTATTCTTGCCCTCGGTGATTGAGCCGTACATCTGCAGGACTTTGTTCTTGCGGTCGATTACAAGAGACTCCACGCGGGCATCATCGCGCATTTCCTCAAAAATGCTCTCCCGTTCCTTAACGGAACCTATCCAGTCCTGCGTGTCGGAGACATAATTCGCAATGCTCCGAAATCCGTTTAAGTCTATTACCCTGCTTGTTACGCTGTTTGTCCTTGCCATAAAATACCGTCCTGTACTATAACGGTATCATATCGGCCTTGATTTGCTGCTTTTCTGGGGACTACCAGAATGAATGCCTTTTCTTTTCTGCAACCGTAAAGCTCGGTGCCGGATCAGCTGAGCATTCCCTCCACGCACAGACACAGAGCATCGCGGCACTCGCACCGTCTCCGTGCCTCTTTCCCTTGTTGTCTCTGTCTGCCGTTCTTATCGGAGGAATGGTCGGTATTCCGTTTTTAAGTGTGACCAGTGCAAAGTCAGCCTTCAGGGTCTCGTCATCAGGAACGGTAAAATCCATGCTCTCCATAAGTCCGTGCAGGTCGCTTCCGTATTTTGCATACCAGGCGTTAGTCTCCATTACCTGAATGGCTGCCCCCGGATGACGAAGCATGGCATGTTCCCCAATTTGCTGACCGTTGCCCCGTGAGTCAATCGCAATACCGCCGAGCTTGTGACGTTCCTCGCTCAGGAAGTCCGTAAGCAAGTCGTTGAAATATTGCTGCTGCTCAAAGGGAGCGTTCTTAATCTCCACAATCATCCGCACGGCAAGCTGGGTTTTGGCGACTTCCTCGGAGATCCAGTATGTCGTAAGGTCCCCGGAACGCCCGAAGTCATTCCCAGCATAAACCTGACTTTCAAGACAGCCAAGAACAGGCCGTACTTCCTGATTGAAAAATTTCTCAATCTCCTTGTTCTTGAATCCCTCGCTCTTGTGAAGGAAACTGTCGGAACACTCAAGCCGCCTTATGTCATATCCGCTTTCGTCAGCTGTGGCATGATCCAAAAGCCCCCGCCCAAAGTAACGGCTGCCGCTCGCCCTCGGAATCACGTCAAGCTCCTCATCAGGATTGTCACCATAGATGCGGTACATCTTGTCCATGAATTCCCTGTCGGCTTCTTCCGTCCACTCCCGTCCCTGGGTCAGGCAGATTCTCTTGTAGAGCCCCTGCGCCATTGCCTCCCGGAAAGTTATCCTGTGAAGACTCCATTCCTTTTCTTTCCCGCTGCGGATGGACTTTATAAGGATGTTGAAAGGATTGTCCTCGCCGTTGTGTGTCGAGATCACCCTTATGCGTCCGCCCCACATGACAAGAGCCTTTGCCGCTTGCAGAACGCTTTCCAGATCATCAAAGAAGGCCGCCTCGTCAATCACGACGTTTCCCTGCTTGGAACGCAAGGAACGTGAGACTCCCGGCAAGCCCATGATTTCCGCTCCGCTGGAGAATGAGATTCTGTATGTGGTGATTGATTTGTCCGGGTCATCAAGAAGAGGCTCTTCTCCCTCGATTATCTCGCTAACCGCATAGCCCAGCTTCTTCGCCCAGTTTCCGGCATCCTCTATGTACTGACGGCAGTTGTCCTTGTTGAAGCTCATGTAGTAGGTGTTTGTCCATGCACGTGAAGGAGCGGCATCCAGAACAGAGTCAACTGAATCTGCCCATGAGATGCCGCACCGTCGGTTTTTCTCTATGATCTTAAGGTCGCTCCTGTCGTCAAGCCATTTCCTCTGGTACGGTAGGAATACTTCGTGATATTCATTCGGCTGGCTTTTCGTCATACGTCACCTTCAAGCCCAGAATCTTAGCCTTCACGAACTCAACGCGCTCGTCGCTCCATCCGGCTTTCTTTCCCTCGGCCTCCACGGTCTTCGCCGCCTCGAACAGACCCTTCTTGTAGCCCCTCTCATACTCCAGCTTTACCCGTGCGATCTTTGCCTGCGCGTCAGTATTCCTTACGACGGCCTTAAGGAGCTCCTCCGGTGAGAGGGTGGAGAAGTTCTCGAACTTGTTCACCTCCTCAAGAAGCTTCGCCTGCACCATCTGGACGCTCGCCTCGGCGATGTTCAGACCCGGGGTCTTGCCGAGCTCGTTCACTATGGCCACGGCTTTCTTCGCGGAATCCTTGTACGCCTTCATCTGCGCCGCCTGGTCAACCAGAGTGCGTCCCACGCCGCTCTTGGAGATGTCATAGCCCTCGGCCTTCAGGGTTTCCGTTATCTGCTTGTGGCTCATCTTGTCGTTGAAGTACATCTTGCAGATGCGCTCGACCAAGCCCTGCATCTCAATCTTGTTTCGTTTTGGCATTCCGGCTACTCCTTTTTCCGTGAGATTTCTTGCTTGATGTCCGTTAGGCTTGCCTTTATCCAGCCAAGGTCAGATGAAAGGGCTGTTATCATCTTTGAATTCTCAAGCTGCATTTGGTTTACCTTAGTACCAAGGGCATTGATGTCTTTTGCATTCTTGTCCACGTCCTTTCGCATCTCGGCAATGACATTTTTATCCGGTATGTCTTCAGTCTTCTCTACAAGCTGCCTAAGCGTTGTGTCCAATACACCTTGGTCTTTTCCGTACTTTACAAATATTCCGATAAAGCCAAGGACTGTTGCACATCCACTTACTGCCGAAATAATCAGACCCCAAGTCTCCATTTTTACCTCACCTGGAAAGCCAGATTATGCTTCCCTCAATCACCGCCACCAGAGTCGATATAACTGCTGCACCCCGCCAGAACGATGTCTTTTCTTTCTGCTTCAGATAGGATTGATTCAATTCGCTGAATTCTGTCTTCAATCCGTCCAGCTGATTCCTCAATGACCCCACCTGTTCCTGCAATTCTACTACCGAGTGTGCCGAGCTCTCCAATTCCTGAGATGCCTTGGTCAACCTCTGTCCTAGCATATTGCACTTGTTCTGCCACTCCTGCGAGTCCTCCTGCAACAGAATCGACTGCGTTCTGAGCAGATTCAACTCTTCCTTCATGCCATCCAGTTCCTGCCGTATAGCCTGTACCTGATTTTCTGTAAGCAGAGCCTGTCCATACCCCGGCTGCAAATGCACAGGCAAACAGAACAAGAAAGACAATTGCAGCACAAATAATATGTTTCTTTTCATGTGTTCCCGACTCCTTTTTTCTTGCATCAGCCATTTTTTCCTCCTCCAGATTCAACCATGGCTTGCACATCGGCTTGGCTTATGCCCAGCTTCTTGTCCAGCCAGATTGAACGATATACTGGCGAACAAGCGACAACAAAAAACACACCGCTTACGATTATTTCCTTTGCATCAAGTCCAAAAGACTTGCCGGAAAACACTATAGGCACGAATCCTTTTAGAAGGAACAGCACCGCAACCCAAACTATTGCAAGCACAATGGCCAGTAAGCTAACAGTTTTTGCTTTCATACATTTACCCCCTGAATTTCATTATTGTATGTCCGATTTTAATGTCCATGCCTGCCGGGCGGATTATCTTCTTGAAGTCAGAAAGAGGCATCTCAATGTCATTGCCCTTTGTATTTTCATAAAACGTGCGGTAATCACCCCATGGGTCATCAATCAAAAGAGACATAATGTTTCCGTCCTCGTCTGTTTTGTAGCCAACCACGGCAACTACATGTCCGCCAACTTTCTTGTTTTTGAAGGTAAAAAGACCGCTCGTAACACAAGCTCCACCAAAATCAATGGTTCTGATGAATTGTGACAGCGACCGCCTCTCGCTGAACTCCACGGCATCAGCTTCCTCACCGAGGAGCCCCTTGTGCCTGAGAAAAAGATTAGTGTCATACGCGAGCACCGGATGCCACTCGTTCGGAGGATACCGCCTGGACGGATCCACCTTGAGCCACGCATCCCTGACGGACCTGTCGTTGCAGAGAAAGAACATGAGCGCGTCCTCCGGCTGTGAGTGTGCCGAGTCCGAGAGTCTGTCCACTGGCCATCCAGCCGCCGAGAGAGCCATAATCATAGCCGTTACGTTGCACGCGCTCCCCGGCTTGATCTCGTTGTTCCTCTGAGTGTAGTAGGGTTTGTTTTTAGAATTGTTGATCTGCATCCTGCCATCCTCCTCCTTGGATTAGGATAGCAGATAAAAAAAATCCCCAGCCTAAGCTGGGGGGAAAAAATCTATCTATATAAAATATGGACGCTAGGACTATGAAACAGTTTTGTCTCCGCTTTTCGATGCCAAAGATTCTAATTGTTCAAAAGCTGTTGTATCACCCTGTTTGTCAAAGTCAATCTCCTGTGCAGCTTGTATTTCTGCTGTCCTTGTCATAGTTATTTTCTCACATATTTCTTTCTTTCCTGATAGATAAAGAGGAATATCCTTTTCTATACGTGAGACCTTTCCTGGAAAGGCATCTTTCATTTCTTTATAATATTTTGCAATATATTCTTCAAGGTCAGTCTGACGGCAAGGTGTATTCAAATAGTCGTATTCATCAGTTTTTGCATTGTCAAGCTTAAGAATAAAAATGGGATATTTCTTAGCACCAAGAACACCTTTTAGATTTTCTGATTTCAAGTAAAACAACGATGATTGAAGCCAACTTGTACCATTAAGCAAAGATGCAATTTCCACAGAAATTGCAATTTCATCTTTTGAAGCAAATTTCCCAAGACGAAAACCACAATCTATAGACGGTCCAATAAAATCATAATTAGAACCTTCTGCTGTTTGAATTCTCCTATCTATGAACGGAACCTGTCCAGTCCAAATACAACCTTTTACGTCAAGTTTTTCACTAGGCATATACCAATCTTCCAGCGTTTTCTTGAAAGCAGAAACAATACAAGGAATTTCATCTTTCTGTGTTATTTCTACATAGAAAAGAATTTCATCCCCTGCGTGTTTCCATATAACAAACTTCTCTGGCAAGTATTGTAAGTTTCCACGATAGTCATATTCTGATTCCAGATGCGTTTTTAGTTCATCAGGAAATGAAACATAAAACTCTGTAAAAACACTATACCAATCATCAATAGGAGAATCTTTGTTATATTTTAAAGCAGTCGATCCTATGACATCGACACTAAGAAAAAGATACAGCTGAGGTTCGTTCATTTAAACCTTTTTCAACCCGAGATTTATACAACGCCAGTTCATTGCCGTTAAGGAAACTTTAAACGCATCTGCCAGAGCTGAGAGGTTTCCATCTTTCTCTGCATAAAGTTTACGAAGCATTTTTTCCGGCATTAAAAAAGCTGCGGCAAAAGAATTTGCCTCTTTTTCAGCTTCATCAATATCATCAGAGCGGTTGGCATTTATCTTAATTTCTCCAAGCCTTGAATGCAGAAAATAATGACCTAATTCATGTGCGATGGTAAATACATCGCGTTTGTGAGAAGTTGCCTTTGACAAATAAATTGTAAAATTCTCGCGTGAGTTAACGGATATAGAGCCACCGACGGAATCCTTAGGATTATCCGAGTATTCGATTTTTCCATGCAACTGGTTTTCTACATAATCAACAATATCTGTTACACCCGGAGTATAAGATGTTTTTTCGGCGAATTTTTCCGCTAACTCATAAATCTGATTCCTACTGAGATTAGTAGACTTCAGTTCGGTCATTCTATTTGCCTCCTTTTTTGACGCTCCTGCATCATCTAAGGGTTAAAACCTCCTGGTTTCCATGCAAAATTCCATTACATTATATCACACATTTTACAAAATGCACATAAAATATATCACTTTTTATTATAATCGTCTACAGCCCCGCACCCCATGCGGGGGGCACCCCTATGCCTTGAACACCGTGTTCTCATGCAGCCACGCCAGCACACGGCCGAAGATGCGGAAGTCGTCCGTGCCCGCGTCCACAGTGCGGATGAGCTCAGCTTCCCTCAGGTCCTGCTTCTGCACGGAGTATATCATCACCTTGTTCTCAAGCGGCTCGAACCTGAGCAGCTTGCAGAAGGCCTCCCCGCCCAAACCGAACACGTAGATTCCGTCCCTCGCGCCCTGGTCCCGGCTACCGTCGAAGAAGAGGATGTCGCCGTCCTGGATTCCAAGCCCTATCATTGATATGCCACGCGCCTGGAAAGCGTAGACGTTCTTCCCCGTCAGGGCAGGGATTGACCTCAGCGGCTCTATGTAGCTCTGGATGTTGTCCCCGCTCTCCCAGTCCTGCCCCGGACCGCACGAGACCAGCTGCCTGAGGAGCGGGATTTTCGCCGCCGCTTCCTCCGCCACGCCAGTTTCCGCCTTGTCCTCTCCCTGGAACATCTCCCCCTCGCCGGTTAGAAGCCAGTTGGCATTGATGGAAAATTTTTTTACAAGAGCTTTCATCAAATTTTTGGGCATATCTCTTGAACCATTTTCCACGCTCGCAATTGTTGCAGTTGAAACTTCCAGTTCACATGCTATTTCCTGTTGGGTAAGACCTTTTTCTTTTCTGATTGCTTTTAATTGTTCTGAAATTTCCATTCTCATATTCCTTTAAGAATATTACAATTTGTGATTTATTTCAAAAAATATATTACAAAACTCTTGACAAATTACAAATTGTAACTATAATTTATTACAGAATGTGATAAATTAACTAATTAGTTTTCTATGGTGCACATGGAAACAATGAAAATTAAATAGTTAATTAACCAATTTATCGACAGAAAGGAGGTAACAATGAAGAACCAAGTGCCAATGGAAGACCTGCATACATTTATCCAACAGCAGATGGCAGAAAAGCAGGCTAAACTTCTTGCACGGGCTTCCAAGAAAATCACCCCTCAACAGGGACTCTACATCAAGTACCGTCTTAAATGCGTCGGAGTGTCTGGTGCGGACATAGCCCTTGAGCTCGGATGCACACCAGTGTCTGTCTGCAACGTGCTTTCCGGCAAGAGCCACAGCCAGCGCATAGAGCGTGCGGTAGCGTCCAAGCTCGGCTATCCAAGCTGGAACGAAATGGTCCAGCACCTGCGGGAGACGGCGGCATGAAGAGGAAGGACAGAGAATTCATCGAGGAACAGCTGAAAGACATTCCTTCAGATTCGTGTCTTCGAAAATACAGGGCAGCTTGGTTTAGAGATGCATTGTTTAAATGTCCTAAACATCACAGCATCAAGTACGCATGGGAACACTGCTATCTTCCGTCATCGGGTTTATGGCCTACTGCGGATTGTTTGGAGTGTCAGAAGGCAAAGTATGAGCATTCAGTATATCTAAAATACCATAATAAACATTCTTGTTGCCATCAAGAAGGGAACAAAGAATCTCGTCATCCTTGCCAGAGGGAAAAAGGTTGCTTGCATTCAGAAGAATGTTCGAATAAAAGCGAAGAAGAAAAACAAGCGAAAAGGCAGCATAAGGGTTCTTCCTTGCCTTATCGACAAATAGATCTTGCTTCTGGAGATAATCTTGTAGAAGTTTTGTCGCTGTGGTCGGCAGCTCAAGTACAAGGCTGTGCAAAACCTCTAAGTTTTCTTCTTCTTTGGAGATTGCTGTGTCTGAAATTAGCGATTCTATTTCTTCGGCATAGCGCACGAATCGTCGTGATATGTCCCGTAGGCGGTCAGTCATGCAGACATTATACCACGAAAGAGAGGAAAACTGAAAAAAAATGAATCCTGAAAAAGCTTATTTAGCAGAAAAACACCTGCAGACCGACAGCGAAGAGCCGGACTTCGAGACGGCAAGGAAAATCGCGGTCTTCACGGCGATGGCGAGGACCATATCGGAGAACTGGCCGGAATGGGAGCTGGTCGCCAATGTCCCCGGATACGGAGCGGTGCCGAGTGCCGCGGTGCCCATCGAGAACGTGGGCATCTACCGATCGGGAAAACTCCTTGCCCGCAGGCTGCTTTCCACAAGCGGAACTGCGGCAAGGATGATGAAGGAAATCTGCGGGGCATTCTGCCTCGCCATTGAACAGGAGGAAAAAAAACATGTTCGGAAAGAAAAGGATTGGGGAGCCGTGTCTGAGAGTCACTGACTACGGAGCCCCTTATGTCAGGAACCCGGAGACGGTGGTCAGAAGCTGCGCCCGGATGCTCTGCCGTCTGCCGGAGGGAACGCCCCTGCGCTCGTTCTGGGAAAACGCCTACCGGAGGGCGGTGGAGGAAGTCAACATCCGGAGCGTGATGAAGGAGGTACGCATGGGACTTTGGAAAAACGGACGGAAGCCGCCCTTCATGGAAAGCGGCAGCAAGGAGGACCTCACGGCGGAGCGCATACCGTATGCGGTGGCTGCCATGAGCTACGAGGGGCTGCAGTTCGCGGCGGCGGGATTCTTCATGCTCGCCAAAGACATGGGGCTTTCACCTTCGGACGCGGTGTGGCTCATAGACGGAAGCGATAAAAACAAAAGGGGGAACGTGACCGCACTCACAGTTTCCCCCGCCAAAGAAAGTCCCGACGGCAATGATGCCGCCTAGACATAAAACATATTACCATAAGGAGAAAAAAATGGGAACACGTTACAAACCCAGCATGGCGAAATTGGAGAGCATAGAGGATGTGAACCTCGCGCTCAGGGACATCGGACTTGCAGAGAAGGAACTTGAGGCCATCGACAACGAGGCCAACAAGAAGATTGCGGAAATCAAGACAGAGGCCGCAGGGCAGGGGGAAAAGCTTCGTTCCCGCATCCAGGACCTGTCCGCAAAAATCGCGGCCTTCGCGGAATACAACAAGGCGGACCTTTTCAAGGACAACAAGACGGTCGAGCTTTCCTTCGGAAAATTCGGATGGAGGAAGACTACAAAAATCAGCGTGAAGAAGACAACGCTTGGGCTCCTCAGGAAAATGAACCTCCTCAACTGCATACGCACCAAGGAAGAGCCGGACAAAGTTGCCATGACGGAACTTACGGACGAACAGCTTCTTCAGGTCGATGCCTGCCGCAAGATAGCGGACGACTTCTTCTGCGAGGCAGACACAGAAGAAATCAACAAGGACCTTCTTAAATCTGCAAGCTGACATAAACAGGCAGGTGCAAGCTGGATGTCGGCACCTGCCGGCAAAGGAGTCTTGAAAAAATGAACGAACTAATACCGTCAAATACAGCACTTACACCCGAGCAGGCATTCCCCTTCCAGAAGGAGATAGACGGCTGGAACATGGAGTCCGCAGTCCAGGAGCTCCGCCCCAAGGTTGAGCTCCTCAAAAAGGCAAGCGTCGATGTCTGCCGGATGCTCTACATAGCCCACGCAGCCCTTGCCCAGAGGGGAGGAGACCGCAGGAGCGAGGACGCGCAGACGTTCGGATTCTGCGACTTCCTTGAGCTTGTGGGAATCTCTAAGAAGACCGCCTACGTATGGCTCAAGATGTACGACCCCGCGACGGACAGCTTCCGCACCCCGGAAGAGTATGCCCTTGAAAACGCAAAGAATGCGAATCCTGAAGTCGGCGGAACCAGTCCCGCAGTTCAGCAGCTACAGACTAAAAAAGAGCAGCTTATCGCACATGCGATGGCAACCGGAGAACGGCTCTATGAAGAAGGGTGGAACGAGCTTGGATGTGAAGAAGAGTACCGCCGCCGCAAGGACAACGAGCGATTCGCCGAGCTTGCCCGCACCTGGGGAAAGCAGAAAATCAAGCTCAACTGGGGGGACGACGACTACTTCTCACAGACCCTGCTCAAAAACGGAAAGCTCTACACAAAAATCAACCTTGAGAGCAAGGAGCAGATGAGGGCCCAGCTTGAGGTCTTCGACATGCTGTCCGCGTTCCTCTCAAGCTTCGAGAATCCCCAGACACGCCTTGCCGCAGTCTGCAACATAGGTCTCCGCGTCCGCCAGCTCGTAAACGAAATCGCCGAGCAGGACAGGGAGCTCAACGCGTTCACAGGAGTACAGGAGTAAAGCATGACACCCTTCGTTCCCGTCATGGACAAAAAATATCCCCTCCGTGCGGCGGTGTACGACGCGTTCCGAAAGCGCAGCCCCCTCATCTCAAAGGCAAAGGCCTACGAGCAGATCGCCCGGCAGTTCAGCATATCAGTCCCCACCGTCCAGCGTTATGTACGCAGGATGGAAAGCGGGTCCATGTTCGCATTGCCGGAAGGCAGGCAGGGACGGCACGTGTACGCATGGAGCGATGAGGCCCTGAGCTTCTTCACAAACTTCCTTCTCGCTGCGATCAAGGAGGTCGGAGGATGCACAGTCCGAAACGCCTACAACTGCACTAGGGAGGAGGCTGAGCGTCAGGGATGGCAGATAGGAAGCGAGGCGAGCGCATACGTCCACGCAAGGAACATCAGCCCTGCCATGAAGCTTCTTGCCAAGGGCGGCCAGAGGGCACTGGACAACATGTTCTACATAAGCCGCGACCTCTCTAAGCTCACGCCGTTCCAGCTGATAGTAGGAGACCAGCACATCTTCGACTTCTGGTGCCTCAACCCGAACGCCACAGGCACAAAGGACAGGTACATCAGGGCGGAGTGCTATCTCTGGCTGGACATGGCGACACGTCTTGTATACGGAATCAGCTTCGACATCGCGTACAACACCTACACCGTAACACGTGCCCTGCGCATGGGAATCAAACGCTTCGGCAAGTTCGAGAGCACCTACAACGACAACGGTACGAGCGAAAAGTCACAGCTCGCGTCCCAGATTGTGGAGCGTCTCCAGAGCTACGGAGTGCGCTTTCTGGACGAGGCCGACCTGTACCATGCCGACAACGGACGCTACATCGTGGAGGACACGGAGGGTCTTGTCGTAGACGTGGTTCCGACAAAGGCGGAGTGGGAAAAGCAGCACCGCAGGATATTTGCCCGCGTAAAGAACGCAAAGACAAAGCCAATCGAGCGTTTCTTCAACACGCTTGAGCAGATTCTGCGCGACCAGTGCCTGCCCGGACTTGTGAAGGGACTGGCAATTTCCGCGCCGGAAGAAGAACAGGCGACCAAACGTCTTGAATGGCAGAAGCAGAGCGGCTACATCCTCACCTACGATGAGTTCATCCATCAGGTCGTGAGGGCAATCGACATCTACGAAAACCGCGTCCACTCCACACTGGGCTGTACACCGAAAGAAAAGTTCGAAGAGTACAAGCGCGGCGGCTGGATGCCTACAATGATTGACCCGCGTGACGAAGCCTACCTGTTCATGGAAAGCACCTTCCGCCAGGTTAAGGGAGACCGCATCGAGCTCAACGGCACTGAGTACATCGGGCCGGACCTGACGCAGGAGATGATCCTGCAGAACCGTGGAACCCTCGTCGCCTACAACCGACAGAAAGTGGAGATCCGCTACGACCCGGAGAACCTTGACCTCGGAGTGTTCGCGATAGAGCCGGGAACAAATCACGCAATCGCACTGCGGCCCGTCAAGAAAATAGACATGCTGAACGAGCAGGAGATGATTGAGCAGCTTAAATGGAAGAAACGCAACATGCGCACAGTCCAGGAAGCCTTCAACCTTGCGACCCAGAACAAAAACATAAGGGTTCTGTCAGAGCCAAAGAAGTTCGAGGAGCTTCACGCGGCGGAAGACCTGGCGGAACAGTCGGTACAGAATCAGCTTGAGTACACCACGCCGGAACAGGTGATTCCGACACCAGTTATAAAAAAAGCTGACGCGGAAAAAGAGGAGGAGCGGGAAATTCCTCTTGCGGTGAGCAGGCACAGGGAAGAATTCGGAGCGATGCCGGAATCATTCAACCGCCGGGAAGAGACACTTTCCCAGGAGGATTTCCTTGAGACGCTTGCAGCAAGAATCGGAAGCGAGAACGTACTCCGCGCCCACGGAAAGCCGGTATTCTACACCGACCGCGAGCGTTATGAATACATCTTGAACCAGCTCTACTCAGGAGAGCACCTGAGCCGCGAGGACATGGACTTCAAGTTTGACTACGAGAGCAAAATGACATCAAGCGAGGAAAACTACTTCTCGTCTTATGTCAGGGACAAATTCAACAGATAGGAGGAAAAATTATGTTGAGAAACTGGATTGAAAACAACAGGCTGTCCATGCAGGAAGCAGCCCGCATCATCGGAGTTGACAAATCCCAAATCGTCAAAATCTGCCACCAGAACTACCCGAACTGGCAGGATAAGGAAGTTGAGTACATCGAACGCCTCAAGAATGCGGGCTACACAAAGAGTATACCACAGGGCATCGCGATTGACACCGACGTGCTGGTGCTCACTCCGAGCGTCTCACGCTTCAAGTCCCTTGCGGATGACCTTTCGGCACCGGACGGAACCATGTCGTCATCAATCGGAATGGCAATCGGAACCGCCGAGCGGGGAAAGACACACTCCGCAAAATGGTATGTCCAGGAAAACCCGAATGCGTCCTACGTGCTTTTTGTGGATGGATCTACAAAGACACAGCTTTTGCGCGACATCTGCGAGTCCGTTGCGCACACAAGGCCTCACAGCTTCGGAGAATGTCTCAGCGTGCTTGAGGAGAACTGCAAGTACGCAAGGAAACTCGTAATCATTGACGAGGCCGACAAGCTCCCCGTCCGCTACCTTGAGATAATCCGTGCCCTGAACGAACGCTGCCAGCTTCCTTTCCTGCTCGTCGGGGAGGAAGGATTGAAGACAAAGACAGACAGAATCCCCAGGCTCAGAAGCAGAATCAGGAATCCAATCGTACTGTTCGACCGGGCCCATGCCGTGGATGTCGCAGCCTACTACCATGAGGCGGCCGGAATCGACATCACGCCGTCCACAGCCGACAGACTCGTCCGTCATGCCCAGGGAGGATTCCGCTCAATCGTAAACGACTCAATAGCAATCAGCAAGATGGCGAAAGCATCCGGCCTTGCCACCATCACCGACAACATGCTCGACAAGCTCTGTGCGGCATAAGGAGATGAAAATGAAAAAGCTGAATGCGTCTAAGGACAGTGCCTTCATGGATTGCGAGAGATATATAGAAGAAAATCATCTTGAGTACATTGCGGATGAAATCAGGAAAGCGTACAGGCGGGGCTGGGATTTCGGTGTGCATAAGCAGCCGGATGTTTCAGCACGGCTCGCAAGGGAGAATACCAGATGGAACAAAAATCAAACAGAAGCCGCCTGATCGGTCTCATACACGTGCAGAAAACTTCTGCAGGTCTTGATGACTCAACATACAGAATTATCGTATCAGGCGCAACCGGAAAAGAAAGCTGCTCTGACTGTTCAATGCAGGAACTCCGCGCTGTATTTAATGATCTTAATACCGTTTTGGAGAAGCAGAACAAAAAAACATTCCGCTTTTATTACAAAAAGGAACAGCCCACTTTGCTTGATGCCGTTTCCGCACGTTCAAGAAAAATCCTTGGCTCAGGATGGAAGGACCGCCTGGACAGCTTTGTGCAGACAAGGTTCAAAAAGGAATCCTACACAAAATGCGGCGAGAACGAGCTCAGGAGCATCATGGCATTCCTGTCAAAGACGGAGCGCAGGGAGCACGAAAAGAAATGAAGGAAGCGTGGCTGTTTTCAAAGGAAGAAATGTCGCAACCGCCTCTGACCGACGGACAGAAACAGTCCCTGATCCGCCGGATAATCGACAGCGCAGATCAGGGCTGGCAGTACATGTACAAAGTCAGGGAAGCCGCAGGCCTGCTCCATCTCACCTACGACGAAATCCAGACATTGCTCAACTACTACAAGCTCGACTGCATCGTAATTCGCGACACAATCATCCGCATCCCCTGGTGGAGCCTGGCAGAATACCTCATAGACCCCGCCGAGGATTTGGAAGCCGCCTTTTACGCATACTTAAAAACACTTCCGCACAGAGAACCGGAAGAAAAGAAAACTGCATAGGAACAGAATATGAAACAATTACAAATCGTTGATATGTTCTGCGGTGGTGGTGGAGAAAGCACTGGCATCACACAAGCTGCAAAACAGTATCATTTTGACATAAAACTCAGTGCAATAAATCATTGGAAAAGAGCCATAGAAACACACACGGCAAACTATCCTTTTGCAGAGCACTACGAAGAGCCAGTTCAGAATCTTGACCCAACAAATGTTGTTCCTGGTGGAAAGCTTGATTTGCTATGGGCAAGCCCTGAGTGTACACATCATTCAAATGCCAGAGGTGGCAGACCCCGAAGCGATCAGAGCAGAGCAACAGCGTGGGAAATCTGCAAATGGGCTCAGGAACTTTATATCGGCAGAATCATCATAGAAAACGTGCCGGAGTTCACATCCTGGGGACCGCTTGACGAGAACGGAAAGCCAGATCCTGCACGCAAAGGTGATGTCTTCCGTTCTTTTATACTTGCTCTTGAATCACTCGGCTATACCGTTGAGTGGAAAATCCTTTGTGCAGCTGACTTCGGAGTACCAACAACAAGAAGAAGACTCTTTATCCAGGCCGCAAAAGGCGGTAAAAAAATCATCTGGCCAGAGCCAACTAATTCAGAGACAGGCGATAAACTGCCCAAATGGAAAGCCGCAAAAGACATCATAGACTGGTCAATTCCATGCCCCTCAATCAGGAACAGAAAAAAGCCTCTTGCACCTGCCACAATACGCCGAATCGAATACGGAATCAAAAAATATTGGAAGGATTCTGCAGAACCTTTTCTTGCAATTCTCCGTGGAACCAGCACAGTAAGAAGCCTTGAAAAACCACTCCCGACAGTCACAACATCCGGCGCACACTACGCATTGATTCAGCCTTTCATTATGAGCATAGGACAGACCAGCGCAAAAGACAGAAGCAGAACAATCGACAAGCCATTACCTACGGTCTGCACAAAGCAGGAACATTGTCTGGTATCTCCAATCATCGTTGAATACTACGGCAATGGAAAGGCTCGACCTGTTGAAGAACCACTTCCAACAGTCACAACAAAAGACCGCTTCGGTATCGTAATTCCTGATGGAATAGACATCGGTTTCAGAATGTTACAGCCGCATGAACTGGCTGCTGCAACTGATTTCCAAGCAACTACAAGTTTGCCGGAAACAAAAGTGAGGTAGTTAAACAGATAGGCAACGCAGTGCCGCCAGGATTTGCAAACGCCTTGTTGTCAGCATATTTAAAGGAGATTGCATAGAATGAGTATAATCACAGAAAACGATATTGACGAGGAACTTGCAAAAGAGTTCCTTTCAACAACGTATGATGACATAGATTTGCTACCAGGAACACCTGAAAACCTTACAGTAAACCAAGCCGCAAGCATACTGAATATATCTGAGCCCACAATCGAGCGCATGGTCCAGGATGGACAACTTGAATTGGCCAAATCCTTTGTTCTGGCTTACATAAACAACAATTATCTTGCGGATAAACCTCTGAATCTTGAGCAAAAAACCGCCCCAAAAAGCCCCGTTTTACCCCAGATAGAACCATAAAAAACATCACTTTTTCTTATAATTTTACATCAAAATTTTTTGAAAGTGACAGCAAACAATTGACGCGCCCTCCATGGCGCTATTGTTATAAAGAAAATGGCAAGTGTTCTTTTGGGACGCGGGTGTTTTGCATACAAAAGCGCCGCAGAAAAAGAAGTTCCCAAGACATAGACTGTCGCCTGATACTTGCATCGCTTGACACTTGCGAAATAAAGTTGTATATTAAGCTTATGAACAAAACACTACTTCTACTATGCTCAGTCTTCTCTGATTGCCGAAAATAGGCGCTGGTAAGGGTAGTTTTAACTTGTAACTTACAGACCTGTTGCTTCGGCAGCGGGTCTTTTTTGTTTTAAACTTTTTGCTTTAGAAGGAGATTTTTATGGCTTCAATGAACCCCGACGGAACTTTGACCGGCAAGTACGCTCCCATTGCGGACATTCCAATGACTAACCGCAAGTGGCCAGCCGCACGCATCACCAAGGCGCCAATTTGGTGCTCCGTAGACCTTCGCGACGGCAACCAGGCCCTCGTAAACCCCATGGGTATAGAAACCAAGCTTGCATTTTTTGACCTTATCGTAAAGACAGGCTTTAAGGAAGTGGAAATTGGCTTCCCCGCCGCAAGCGACACCGAATACGACTTTCTCCGCCGCCTTATAGACGAAAAGAGGATTCCCGACGACGTAACAATCCAGGTCTTGTGCCAGGCCCGCGAGCATTTGGTAAAAAAGACACTGGAAGCAATTAAGGGTGCCCCAAACGTAATTTTCCACATCTACAATTCAACTTCGCCTGCCCAGAGAAAATACACCTTTGGAAAGACTAAGGAAGAAATCAAGCAGATTGCCATAGACGGTGTGCGCTGCATAAAGTCATGCCTTTCTCCTGAAGACTTAAAGAAAATCCGCCTTGAATATTCACCGGAAAGTTTTTCCATGACGGAAATTGACTACGCCGTAGAAATTTGTGAGGCTGTTAAAAAGGAGTGGGGCTGCTCACCGGACAATAAAATCATCATGAACCTGCCGACTACAGTTGAATGTGCCACGCCCAACGTCTACGCAGACCAGATTGAATACTTCTGCTCACACATAAGTGACCGTGACAGCGTAATCGTAAGCACCCACTGCCACAATGACCGCGGAACAGGCGTTGCATCCGCAGAACTGGGGCTTTTGGCCGGAGCCGACCGTGTTGAAGGCTGCCTCTTTGGAAACGGAGAGCGCACTGGAAACCTTGACATTGTAAACGTAGCGCTCAACATGTTCAGCCAGGGGGTTGACCCAATGCTTGACCTCCGCGACTTGCCGGCAGTTGCCCAAAAGTACATGGAATACACGGGCATGGAAATTCCTCCGCGCACGCCTTATGCAGGAGAGCTTGTCTTTACAGCCTTTAGCGGAAGCCACCAGGACGCTATCCGCAAGGGAATGGCAGCCCGGGCAAAACAGAAGGAAAATGCCTTGTGGGATGTTCCCTACCTCTTAATCGATCCGCACGACATTGGCCGCGAATACGAAGGAATTATCCGCATAAACAGCCAGTCAGGAAAGGGTGGTTCAGCATACATCCTTGAGCAGGAGTACGGGCTTGTTCTTCCAAAGGCCATGCATCCGGCACTCGGTGCAGTCATAAAAGATGCTGCGGACAAGGCACAGCGCGAGCTTAAGTCTTCCGAAATCTACGAGCTCTTTGAAAAGCAGTGGATTAAGGCAGACAAGAACCTTTCAATCGTGGACCTTGCAGAAACCCATGTTGAAGGCTCTAAGGAAAAGGGTGCAGAAGAGCAGACTCTTTGCCGCGCAGTCGTTACATGGAAGGGCAAGCAGTATGCCATTGGAGACAAGGGAAACGGCCCTCTGGATGCATTCTGTTGCGCACTTTCAAAAACGCCGGCACCAGCCTTTAGCATAACGGCCTTCCACGAGCACAGCATTGGAAAAGGCAACAACACTTTTGCAATGGCCTATGTTCAGCTTACAACCCAGGACGGAAAGCAGTACTGGGGGGCTGGAAAGTCAACCAGCGTAGGACGTGCGGGTGTAGACGCGGTAGTCTCTGCCCTTAACCAGATAGCACTTTAGTTTGCAAAGGGGAGTTTTATCTCCAAGGGGGGGAAGTCTCCCCCTCGCTACAAAGGCAAGTCGCTCCACAAATGCCAAAAGCGGCAAGCCTCAAAGCAAATAACCGTCACCCTGAACTTGATTCAGGGGCTGTACAGCCACAAGATACAGCTTTTACAACGAGCCGTTTCCGGCATTTGCTCCGCTTTGTTGCCTTTTCCGCTACCCCCTCTGCGGGGCAATCCCTTTGCAAAGCCCCGCAACGCCCCAAAATTGGTATAAGTAGCAAAAAAATCCGCGAGTTACGAAGTAACTCGGAGAGCACGCGGCGCGTGCGGCCAACGCCTGCTAGAATGGATGCGTGTTAACATATAATTCCGCGAGTTTTAGTCATAAAACTCGGTAGCAACCGCAGGTTGCGGACAACGCCCCAAAATTGGTATAGGTAGCAAAAAAAAAATCGCGAGTTACGAAGTAACTCGGAGAGCACGCGGCGCGTGCGACCAACGCCTGCTAGAATGAATATGGATTCGGGGGCTGCACCGCTAACAAGCATTCGTCACCCTGAACTTGATTCAGGGTCTGTACCTATACGGCACGCTGCTTCCCTCGTTTGTTCCGCAATGTTGCCTTTTGCAAGGAGAAATTTATGGGGTTAATTTCAGATCTATTCTTTGACAAAAGTCCAAGCCCTCTTGGCGTGACCAAGAAGACGATGAAGACGAAAAGTACGGTGAAGACGAAGATGCCGACGACAAATTTGACTATGACGGCTTTGACGAAGACGAGGACTTTTAGATTTTGCCGCTAGCCCTGTAACCAATTTGCAGCACTGTGGTTTAACAGTTGATTGCAATAGCAACAAACCTTGTTTGTCAATACAATCCATGTCGCAGTTTTTCCGGCATTCACCAGCGCACACATGGTACTGCCGGTTTTTACTGCATCCTCCTCTCCTTTTGCCCTTCTTCTGTACCATGTATGGAAGAAGGGTTTTTTGTTGAACAAAGGCCCGTAAACGTGTAAAATATTCATTATGAAAAAGATTTTTGCACTACGGCTCGTAGTTTTTTTTATTTCAGCTTTTGCATCTTTACAGAAGTCACAGGGGCAGGCAGTAAGCATGACGCCTCCTCCCTACAAGGCAGTTTCCGTTCCCTTGGAAAACAACATGGGAACCCTCCACATAATGTCGCTTACTAACGGCCTTACCATTTTCGTAAAGGAAGACACAAACTCCGCTGTAATACGTACAGAATTTGTCTGCAAGGCTGGCATGTCTTCGCAAAGTGCAAGCAACGCAGGCTTTTTTAAGCTATACGCAAACCTCTTTCCGCAAACTTCCATTGCACTTGGAACAAACGTGTTCAAGAGCGTAAAGGTAACCCCCTCATGCAACGCAGACAGCGCAACATACACGGCGGATTGCACCCCGGGCGACCTTGAGGACGTAATAAAGGCTTTTTCCCAGTGCGCCATGCAGCCCCTCTTTTCCGACGAAGAAATTCAGTATGAATACGACAAGCTAAAAAAAGAAGTTGACGACTACGCCACAAGCACTACCGGTTTTATTAACTCCGCAATAGACGGCAGGGTCTTTTCCCAAGAACCGTGGAAGCAGGACTCTGGAATCTACCCAGCCCTGTTTTCCAAGTATTCACCCCAGGAAGTGCGCACAGTTCTTATGGACATTGCAAAACGCTACTACACTCCGGACAATTCAGCAATATTCATTACAGGAAACATTTCCGCACAGTCTGTCTACAACCTTGCGCTAAAGTATTTCTCACTCTGGTCATCATATTACGAAGGAGACAGAAAGCGTTCCCCGGCATCACAGGGGCTTTCCCCTTCAAGCGGAAAAGATGCAAAGAAAAAATTTGTCCTTACAGATCCGTCTTTTTCCAAGGACCTTACCCAGATTGTGATCCAGTACACAAGCCTGCCCATGACCCATGCAGACATTGCGGCGGCGGCATTCAATTCAGCTGGCTCTGCATTCAAAAAAGGCGAGCTTGCTTCCCCTGTAGTTTCAATCCGCTCAAAGGACTACCTTAATGCGGCCAGTGCCCAGAGAAGCTCAAGCTCAAGGCTAATCCTACAGGCACTTTTGGAAAAGCCCTATCTCTTTGCATCCGCGGCAGACAAAAAGGCAAACAAGGAAGTTCCTTCGCCGGCAGACCAGTGCGAACTTTTTGCGGCCATTGCAAAAAATTCAGCAAGCTTTTCAGAAGAGGAATTCATCACTGCACAAAATTCCATTTTGGCAAAATATCTAAAGCTTACGGGAGATTCAGTTGAATGCATGAAGCTTCTTGCAGACTGGTGGGCACTTGACTCAAGCATGGGAAGCGAAGGTTTTTACGAGCGCTTCTTGAACCTTATGCGCGACATAAAATATGCGGAAAGGAAGCAGATTGCAGACGAAATAAAAAAAGAAGAGCCCTACACATTTGTGCTTTTGAACAGCGAAGTCTACCAAAAGTCAAAGGCAGCTTTTGACCAGAAGGGCTACACCCACATAACAACGCAAAACGCATCCTGGTATTCAGACGAACTTGAAATCCAAAAGGCTTTGCAGATGGAACAGAAGCAGCTTAGAAAAGCAGAGCGGCAGATGAGTGCAGGAATTGAAGTTTCCCCACTCAACACGGCTGAATACTTTTTCTACAAGAATGCACCTCTAATCCAGACTTCAAAGCTTGCAAATGGAATTCCCCTTACCGTAAAAACTACGGCGGACTCCCGCACGGCACTCCTTTCCATTGCAATAAGCGGAGGTGAATGTGCCTCTCCAGAAAAGGAACGCCTCTTGCGCACCGTAATGGTCAACTCCTTTGCCCGCAACATACAGACCCTTCTTTCCCAGCAAAAGCAGAAGAACGCTTTTGTTGGCATTCCCGAAATCCTTGCATGGACACAGCAGCGCGTTTCCTACATTACGATTGAATGTCTTAGCTGCGACCTGCCGGCTGTATTCAAGGCTGCAAGCGATGCCGTAATCTTTGGCGAGATGGATGCCGTTACCGCAGATTCCCTTGTTCACGAGCAGAAGGCACAGTGGGCAAGCACCATCATAGGCCTTGGAAACCAGCTTAACTTTAACGCGCTAAAATATCTTTACCGGGGAACGCCATACGAAAGGCTCTACGATACGGAAACGGAAGTCCTAAAAGAGACAAGCCTCAGCTCCATTACAAACGCCTACACCCATCTTCTAAACGCAACGCTCTATTCCCTGGTTGTTGTTGGAGACGTTAAATTCAACGAGATAGAAAAATATGCAGAGTCAAGTTTTGGAATCCTAAAGTCAATAGGCGAGCGGACTAAGGCTAACTTCCCCAAGGCGGAATTCAAGAACAAGACGCGGAAGGTTCAGCTTAGGCATTTGTACGCAACGGACAAGACACCGGAAATGGCACCCAACGGAGTTCCAATCCTTGTTCCCACAAAGGACTTCTTTGACCCAGTGCTCTACTACTTCCAATGCCCGGAAGAAAAAAAGCAGAGGGTTCTTTTTAACGCCCTATTGATTGAACTTAGCGCAAGAACCCAGGAATTCCTAAAGGCTCAGAAGAGCGACATCAAGTGCAGCTATACTCTTGCAACACCTTCTGTTCAGGTGGGAATGCTAAAGGCGGATGCGGTTCTCCACACCAACAGCTTTTACGGTGCATACAAAAAGGCATTCAACGCCTTAAAGAACGACCTCTCTGCGGAAAGTGGCATGGAAGGCTGCGTAAGGGCAATTAAGGCCAAGTGGATTTCTGATGAACTTAGCAAGACGCAGACAAACTCTGGAACCGCAGAGCTTATTCAGCAGGGGCTTTTGGAGGGGAATGCAACAGAATACCTTTCCAATTATGTGGAGCTAGAAAAAGCTACGGACAAAATGTTCCTTGAAATACTGGAAAGATACCTTCCCGAAGACCCAATCTTTAAGGTCTTTTCTGTTGACTCAAAGAAATAGAATTTTTCGGCATCAGGAAGGCAAAAGAATAAGATTCATCTTGATGTCGTGTGACTCGCAGGGGAGTTCCGGCAGCAGCTGAAAGTCAAAGCAAAGACCTGCTAGGGTTACGGAAGATTCCGTTTCGCGGCATTTTTCCAAGAGGCGCTTTATGTAGATGTCGTAAAAGCCCTTTCCGTGGCCAAGGCGCACACCTTCTTTTGTAAAGGCCACCCCGGGAACAATCACCGTTATTTTTTTGAACTTTCCAACAAGGGAAAGAAAATTTTCGCAGCAGGCAGAAGGTTCGTCAATGTTCCAAGAGCCTTTGGTAATCTGGCTTTGCAAAGGAACGTCTTTTTTTATAAGGTAAAAGTCCATGGTGTTGCTATTGGGAACGACGCGGGGAAGGGCAAGAACCTTTCCGTCTTTTATCGCGGCCTCTGTTATGGAAAGGGGGGATGCTTCTTTTGGCATGGGCATGTAGCTAAGAATTGCATCGCTTTCTTTGTAAAGCCTGCTCTCCAAAAAAGAGGAGCAGATTTTTTTTGACTGCAATTCAAGCTCTTCTTCATCTGCTGAATTGAGAATATCCCTTATTTCTTTTCGCACCTGGGGTTTTGTCGTTGGCATGAAAAAATTATAGCAGAGACGCCAGCAAAAATCCACAGATTATATCCTATTTATACCATTTGTATTTATTTTACAATTTTGTATGCTTCTGTTAATGCATGAAATTCTCTTTTGTACAAACCATAATCTGCAATATTTGTTTTATGATAGCTCTCATAATTTCCAAAGATTTCCATGGCCGTTTCTAATGGAAGCCAAACTGTTTTATAGCCAGCCTGTTTTTCATTTTCTGTAAGATGAACTTTCCCCGTGTCTTCAATGATATCACAAATAAAATAATGATTTATGTGTCTCCAATCTAGAAATAATTCTTCAATTTCAAGATAGGCTTGCTTTACTTTTACAATTACTCCAGTTTCTTCCAATATTTCTCTTTCACAACACTTTTCAAGCGATTCATTTTCTTCTTGTCCGCCACCAGGAATTATATACTTGCCTTCGTTTGATTCATAGCATAATAAAAGATTTCCGTTATTGATTATAATTCCTCTGCATGCATGACGAGTATTGTTTACATATCCCTTGTAATCGTCATTGATTAATTGAATTGATTCCATTTCTTCTCCCCAAAGCACCACAATGCGGGTATCCTCATAGCAATTGTGTAAATTACAATTAGCTTGCCCGTCTTATGGTTTTGAAGTTTTGCTATGTGATTTTTTCCTGCAAATATAAAGTAAATTTCAGTTTGAAATTTCTGATATGAGAGTATCTTTGTATTTTGTTCCCGGATAAACAGAAAGAATTTGTACTGCAATAAATGTATTTGATTCCTGTAGTTCATAGGGATCAAGTTTTTTGTAGTAACCTGCATCAACTTCATTATATTCGCTTAAATCAAGGGGCTGCCAACCGTTAATGTCTTTTAATGTGAGTTTTTTCTCACCAATGACTTTCATTTTGTAATTTGGTCCGTTTGCAGACTGCCCAACTACTTCACCTTGAATTATAAATACTTTTATATCTTTTGGACGGTTATTTGTTTCCCATGTTTTTTGACTTTTGCCAAAGCCTGACCATATTCTTACAGGCCTTTTAACGTCAACCCATGCAATAACGATTTCTCCAATTCCATCGCCTTCAACGCCTTCACACCAGGCTGTATCAGTTTTTCCATCAAAACATTTGCCGGGGCCATACATTTCTGTCCAGCTGTCATAGCGGTTGTTGTTTGCCCAGTCAATTTCGTATTCATCCCAGGAATCGCCGTTTTCGTCTTTTTCGTTAGGCTGAAGTTTCTTTGGAGGATTTCCTTCTGCTGAAAGCCATGAAGTAGCAAGAACGGCATTGTACGATCCGCCAAAGCAGGCGTGATATTCTTTTTCCAGGACATCACCAACTTTAATATTTTTAAGTGAAGTATTCCAATCTGACTGTTTTAATGCCCCTTTTGACCAAAGCTGCGCAAATGTAAAAGTATTAAACAGTGATAAAACACAAATACAAATAAATATTTTTTTCATTTCTTCTCCTATGCGCCACAAGTACTGGGTGTCCACATAACTACTGCTTGTACCGCCGCGGGCTTGATTGCCTTTCGGCTACGAACATTTGTTATGTCAATTAAATTTCTTATACAAAATGATAAGTCAGGCTTTTTCACATTTTATTTCCAGGAATGAGACTACATCTTTGTATTCTTTTATTCCGTCTGCAATTTGTTTTTATCATAAACCTTTGAAACATTTGTATAATTTGTTTTAAGCATTTATACCATTTAACTCCTGTTTTACTTAATTCATATTATATCATAATTTATATGTTTTGTGCGGAATTTTACTCTTATCCGCAAAAAAAAAAACTGCGCAAACAACATTCCTCGTCTGTCTGCAGCCAGTCATTGCCAAGCTGTTCCACTCCGAGCCTGGTGTGTTGTCTCGCAGTCCTTTCCGTTTTTTAGTAATCCTTTAGTTTCATTATAAAAGCTTTTTTGGCGTCTCCGTCAAAGCCCAGGTTTCTGTAGAACTGATGGGCTTCTTTTCTAAAGCTGGCGCTTTCCAAAATCACTTTGTAGCAGTCTCTTTCGCGGGCAAAGGCAATAGCCATTTCCATGATTTTTTTGCCAAGGCCTTGCCCCTATGATCCTTGTCGGTTACAACGTTTTCGACAAATCAGGCCGAACTTCCAATCCGCGTCAAGTTAGGAATTATCAGGCAGAATCAAGTTGAAATGACTTTCCCATCTTCGACCGCGCCCAAGAGCTTCTTTTAAACACAGACCAAACAATCTCGCAGATAAGCGCAAAATACGGCTTTTGCTCCCCCAGCTACATGACGGAACAGTTTGTCCGCTGCTGCAACTCCACTCCTATTGTTATGGCATATCATTACGCATAAACGTAAGTTTTTATTTCTTCTAACTGTGGTGCAAGTTCTAATTTTGCATTTCTTATATCAATGTCGTCTTGTAA
>DJYC01000067.1 GCA_002448445.1 Treponema sp. UBA6988 | reverse complement strand
AATCGCCTTGCTTATGATTCCGCCGCCCGCCGTGATTCCGTCCCTGTAAAAGACAACAGACTGGCCTGGCGCAACTGCCCGCTGCTTTTCCTTAAATTCCACAAGGTAAGCTTTTCCTGCAAATGCTTCCCCATCTTTGGGAGTGTAGGGCGAAAGCACCGCAGCAACCGGTTTTGCAGCAAGACGTATTTTTACCTGGGCTTCAAAAGTGCAGTCTGGATCGTAGCCTGCAGGCCAAACCAAATCGTCTGCTATGAGCGAAGAAACAAAGAGCTCGCTGTCCGGGGCAAGCACCACAAGATTTTTTTCCTTGTCGATTGCGCAAACGTAAAGGGGCATTTTTGCGCTTACGCCAAGCCCCCGCCTCTGGCCAATCGTATAGTGCTCGATTCCCCTGTGGCGGCCAAGAACGTGCCCGTCCAAGTCTATTATGTCGCCCGGAACAGAAGGCTTGTCCGCAAAGAGGTAGTCAAGGTAGGCTTCGGGAATAAAGTCCTGGCTCTCCTCCCTGTTAGCCGCAAGAAGCCCCCGCTCCTTTGCCATGGCAAAAATATCTTTCTTGGAAAATGTGCTAAGCGGAAAGCGGACCTTTTCCAGCACGTCCGAAGGTATGCGGTAAAGAAAGTAGGCCTGGTCTTTTGTTGCGTCTTGTGCCACCGCAATCTGTGCAGGCTTTGAATTTCCTGTCTGGCTTTGGGATGCCTGTGAACCGTATGCGGATGCAAGGCTTTCACTTCCGCGGACAACCTTTGCATAGTGGCCGGTGCAAAAATAGTCGTATTCAATGCCCAGCTTTTGTATTCCTGAAAGCAGCGCCCCGAATTTTATAAAGCGGTTGCACCTTATGCAGGGGTTGGGGGTGCGGCCCGCCCGGTATTCAGCTTTAAAGTAGTCAAGAACCTCTTTTTGGTATGCGTCCTTTACGTCTATTACGTGGTAGGGAATGCCGTTTTTTTGGCAGAATTCCCTGCATTCGTCAATGTTTTCCTCTTCACCGGGGCCGTAGCAGCTTTCGTGCATTCCGACTGCTTCTGGCAATATGGGGAGGTCGCCTTTCCACAGGGACATGGTAACACCGGTTACTATGCATCCCCTTTCCTTTAGAAGAACTGCGGTCATCGTTGAATCAACACCGCCGGACATACCAACTACAACGCGGTCTCCGGCCTTTGGCATTTCTAGTTCTGAATAGGTCATTCCAATAATATATCAATATAGTAGGATTTATGCAATATTGGCTTTTCCTTTTGCTTTTGGAAGTTGCTTTTTTGGACGGTCTCCGGTCTGCTCTACCATTTTGCTCTTTGGCTAAAATCGGCATTTGCCATTTTTTACTCGGCAAACAAGGAGTGCCATGGACGGCACGTCAAGTGTTTGCATGTCAAACTGCGGGTTTTCGGAGAAAACTCATGGTAAAAAATGGCAAGGAGGGCATTTTTTACCCGCTTTCCGGTGCTTGCCCGCCTTACGGCGCGCGGCCCGTCCATTCTGGCCGGTCGCCTTCGGCCACCTACAATCGGGCGTAGGCTGGTGCGTGCGGCTTTTGCTTAGCCTTGTTTCTGCAAACCTTTAACTTCCTCTATTGAAAGGTTCGTCATGGCTGCAATCTGCTCCAGACTGCATATTTTTGCTTCCAGCATGCGCTTGGCTGTTTCTATCTGCGCCTTGTGTTCCCCTTGTTCAAGGCCTTGCCTTAGCCCCCGCTGCTCTGCGTTGTAAAGGCCTGTATTGTAGTCCATCCGGGCTTTAAAAATAGAATTCTCTATTGCCCAGTTTATGTCGTCTTGGCTTACTTTGCTTAGAGCGGTTTTTGCATTCATAATCCCTTCCTCGGAGTTTATGAGACTTTCAAGGTAGTCTTTCTTGGTTTCGTCTTCTGCATAAGAAAGAAACAGTCCCCATTTCTCCAGTTTCGTAAGTTTTTCTGGCGGTGTACCCAAGAGTTTCTTTATCTTGAGCAAGTCAAAGAATATAACATTGAGCCTTTCGCCAAGCTTTCCTCCGTTGGCCTTTCTCATAGTATACCACTCAAGGGCAGATTTGTCATCTTTGTCAAAGTGGAAGTCAAGCACGGAAATTTGGTAGACTTTTGCCACTTTCCAGTTCTTGCCTTTGCGTGCGCTTAAATTCAGCAGCCTTGCCGCCTGGGTTTCTGCGCGTACGGCATACTCATAGTCCTGCTGCTTGGCCTGCATCTCAAGGTCTGCCCTTTCATCGTCATCGAATAGCACGCTTACGTCAAAGCTCATCTGCATCTCGCCAATCATGTCCACTGGAGGTTCGTTGGGAACAAGTTGAACTTCCTTGACCTGTCTTCCAAGAAGTGTAGAAATAAAATCTTGAAGTGCCGCATGAGATTCCTTTGTTTCCTGGGTAAACAGGGCCTTAAAGGATGCGTCGCACCGTGGGTTTAGCAGTGCCGTCGGTGTAGGCCTTAGCCGTGTTTTCTTTTCCATCTGTCCATCCTGTCTACTTCATCACTTTTCTTCTATAAATATATATGCTTTAAAAGAGCCTTTTCTGACGCGATTACGGAAATTTTCTTATGAAAAGCACCCGGAAATCAGGTTTGGGGTGCAGCGGAAGTCAAAAGTGTATGAAAATCCGCATTGGAGCGGAACGAGCGTAGCGAGTTTAATTTCCTATTCCGCGACACCGTGGGTTTTTCAGACAGATTTGACTGGGAGCGGAACCCAAACCCGATTTCCCTGCAGTTTCAAAACCACTGTTGAACATCTTTCCTTAAAACTGTATAATAGAAAATAAAGTTTTTTCTAAGAGGTTGATATGTTACTTAACGGTTCCCAGATAGTTGTTGAATGTCTTGTTGAACAGGGCGTTGATACGGTTTTCGGTTATCCCGGAGGAGCCATCCTTAATATTTACGATGAACTCTACAAGAATCAGGACAGGATTCACCACATTCTTACAGCCCACGAGCAGGGTGCATCCCACGCAGCAGACGGATATGCGCGTTCAACTGGAAAGGTCGGCGTCTGTATGGCAACATCCGGCCCGGGAGCAACAAACCTTGTAACAGGCATTGCCACCGCCTACATGGACTCATCCCCAATCGTAGCAATCACATGCAACGTTCCAACACCGCTTTTAGGCCGCGATTCATTCCAGGAAATAGACATCACCGGCATCACCATGCCTATCACAAAACACAACTTTATGGTGCATAAGGTAGAAGACCTTGCCGCCACAATCCGCGAAGCCTTCATCATTGCAAAAAGCGGAAGACCGGGGCCTGTCCTCATAGACATTCCAAAAGAAGTTACCGCAAACCAGACGGAATTTGAGCCGCTCAAGAATCTTTCGGACGCAAAGCTTGAACTTTCAAAAGACAAGGACAACCTCCGCCGTGTGTTCAATGCGGCAGTCCCCACAGACGAAGAAATTGCAAAGGCCGCAGAGATAATCAACTCTGCCAAGCGCCCTGTAATCTATGCCGGTGGCGGAATCATCATAAGCGAGGCAGCAGAAAAGCTTAAGGAACTTGCCGTAAAAGCAGACATTCCTGTTAGCGAAAGCATGATGGCACGCTCAGCATTCCCTTCATCAAATGCCCTTAACCTTGGCATGGTTGGTATGCACGGAACAAAAGCCAGCAACATGGCCGTAACAGAAAGCGACCTTGTCCTTGCACTTGGAGCCAGGTTCAGCGACCGTGTAATTTCCGACGCAAAGCGTTTTGCAGAAAACAGCCGCGTATTCCAGATAGACGTAGACCCCGCAGAAATCAACAAGAACATACCTGTAGCAGGAAGCCTTGTTGGAGACGTAGGAGCAATCTTGGAAAGACTTCTTCCCCTCATCCAGAAAAATGACCATGCAGAGTGGAAGGGCCAGATAGAAGAATGGAAGAAAGTCTACCCTGCAATGTACGATGCACGCCCCGCAGACTCAATCAATCCAAAATTCCTTTGTGAATGCGTCCACAAAATTGCAGGAGACGATGCCTTTGTTACAACAGAAGTTGGTGAGCACCAGCTTTGGGTAGCCCAGCACTATCCATTTGAAAAGCCGCGCACCTTCATCACATCCGGCGGACTCGGAACAATGGGCTTTGGAACTGGAGCCGCAATCGGAGCTCAGTTTGCAAACCCAAAGAGACGCGTAATCCACATAGCAGGCGACGGTTCATTCCGCATGAACTGCAACGAACTTGCCACAATCGGCCACTACAAGCTTCCAATCGTAATTGTCGTGGTAAACAACGGAACCCTTGGCAACGTCCGCCTTTGGCAGCGTGTCTTCTACGGAAAGCGCTATTCCGCAACCACCTTGGACTTTGGCCCGGACTGGGTTTCACTTGCCGCCGCATACGGAATCAAGGGCTACAAGGCAAACACGGAAGTTGAATTTGAAAAGGTCTTCAAGGAAGCACTTGACTCCGGAGAGGCCGCAGTTATAGATGCAAAAGTCGGAATAGACGAACCCGTACTTCCGATGGTACCCGGCGGAAAGCCAATCTTTGCCCAGGTGATGAATTTGGGAGACTGACGCGGAGGCGCAGATGAACGATATACACGAATCAGGAGAGGACTACCTCGAGGCAATCTTGTGCCTAAAAGAAGAGAACGGAATTGCCCGCTCTGTAGACGTTGCCCGCAGACTGAATGTGTCAAAACCCAGCGTAAGCCGGGCAATGAGCATTCTGGAAGAAAAGGGCTACGTCTTTGTAGGCAAGATAGGTTCCCTGGAACTTACGGAAGAGGGAAAGAAACTTGCTGACGAAATCTATGCCCGGCATGTGTTGCTTACGAGATTTCTCCAGAAGATAACCGGTGTTAGCGAAGAACAGGCCGAAGAGAATGCGTGCAAAATCGAGCACGACATAGACGACGACGTTAAGCGTGGCATAGAAAAATGGATGAAGGAAAACAGCTAAAAAAATTACTGTTTTTTATATGCATGCCTCTGCTTGTCTTTGCCCTTGCCGCAGCCGTCTTTTTGTTCATCGTAAACAAGGCATCCCCGGACGGCATGCTAAGAAGTCGCTTTGACTCAAAGACCTGGATGGAGCTTCGCCTGGGGGAGGAGTTCCACTTCGACGTCGAAAACAAAACCGACCGTTCCTTCATGATGATAGCCATGTGCGGCACAAAAAGCCACATCTTTACGGTAACGCCTTCTTCCCATGCAATCTACACCCCCCTCTTTAGAATCCCGTCCAGCAAAGTAGACCTAGAAAAAGTTTACCTGCATTTTATTGACGAGCAGAGCATTCTCTTGCAAGACCCCGTTGAACTTTTTATTCCCCTAACAGCCGCCGACGGTTCCCTTTTTCCCTACTGCGCATACGGCGACCTTACCTGCGAGGCAATGCTCATGGAAGCCGCCGACGGTGCATTCATGGCCGCCTACATTGCAGACTAATTCCCTCTCGCCCGCATCCCGAACAAGCACCCGTCATCCAGAATCAGCAACCCCATCAAGAACATATGACCGCCATCCAGAACAAGCGACGTCATCCGGATCAGCAACCGCATCCATAACCAGTGACCGTCATCCCGAACTTGATTCGGGATCTGTAAATCTTTGCAAAATTTTTCCTTTTTCTGGACGGTAATTTCCCCGCTCTACCATATTATTTTTACTCTAACCCGACCGAAAGTTTTCTTTCGTCACCGCCGTTCCGCCCTTCGCTAACGCTCATACCGCCCTCCGTGCGGTACTGCCGGGGCTCCATGGCGGCGTAGGCTGGTGCGGTAAATTTTGAAAACTCGCAACTTATCCCGTAAAAGCAACCTTGAAAAATTTTCCAAAATTTGATATTATTAGAAGCTCAAGGCATTTGCGTAGCAGCTTTCGTAATCTCTTTTTGCCAGCATAAGACTTTTATTGCGGATATGGAGAATATTTGTTATGTGGACGCCCGCACTGGGGCGCTTGGAGGAAAAAGATGTATAGAGAAGAGATGACTATTTTATGGTATAGAGGTCGATTTTATAATTTCTTTTCTTCTCCTGGAGAACATCATTTTTGTAGCGTATATTTATTAAATAAATTTAACAGAATTCCAGATTATATAAATCCAGACGGAACGAAAGGTGTTGCAGGAGATATAGTCTTTTGTAAGAGAAGTGGGCCAACGATAACTTCTCAAAGAGTAAAGGTTGTAAATAAAAAATTGGCTAAAGATTATGAATTGAAGAAACATGCAGAGTTTTCGATTGAAGTTAAATATGGAAAAATAAAATTCACAAAAGACCAGTATAATACATGGTTTGTTTATAAGCAGGAAAAACCGGATTTCTTGATAGCTCTTACGGATAACTATCTTTTTATCATAGAATGGAATTTATTTGAGGCTATATATTCTAGCAAAATTTATCCGGCAGGTCATAAGAATATTTCCGGATACAGTAAAATAATTTCGGAAAATGACTTGGTTCTTTCTAAATTTCTAAGAGAAGATATACATTATTTTAGTTTAAACAGTTCCTCTGAAAAAAAACTTGAGAACAAAATCAATACAAGATTTAAAAAGATAAACGGTTTGATTGAAAACAAAGTAAAAAATACAGGGGGTAGTAATATAGGGCCTACCAGCAATAAAATACGAACAACAGAACGGTTATTTAAAATTCCAAAAGAATTGATAACCGAAGAAATCTATAAAAAATATAAAGCAAAAATAGAATCATGCAATTTTGAAAACAATGAAGTATTTTGTGATAACAGAGGGCAGTTATATTATAAAATATCGAACTGCGATTATATGAAATATAATTTGAAAATTCCAGAATTAGTCAAAGATTAAAAATAAGAGGAAGTAATTTGGTATGAATGATTTAGGTTCATCTTGGTACATAAACTCAAAAACGGATAACGTAAAGGTTTATGAAATAAGTGAAAGTATGATAACAGATAAAATATTAGAAAAATATGACAAAGATTTATCGCTTTGTAATCTAGGAAGAGAAAATATGACGAAAATGTTTTATGATAAAGATGGTTGGATATATTTCAAAGCAGAAAAATATTATAGATTTAATTTAAGAATAAAAGAATTTGCAAAAAAATAGCACATAACAAAGCTTCAAAGCGGATGTCGCGGTCAAGCCGCGCCACCGTTTAAGCAATTGTTATGGCGACAGGCCACTGGCCTGCCCTTTTTTGAGGAATAAATGAAAAAGAAAAAAATTATTTTTATTTCTGTAGTTTTTCTTTTTATTGTAAGTTCTTTTTATAATAAGCCTCAGATTTAGACATGGAGGAGATAAAATAACGAATTTGTGCTAACCTCAAGGTAGGACAAATTCATGGGAAGAAAGAGAAAAGATTTTTCAGACAAGTTCAAAATCGAAGTTGCGAAGGAAGCCCTCAAAAAGAGAGCAAAAGAAGCTGAGGTTGCAGCAAAATATAACATAGCACCAAGCACACTTTCTGAATGGATGGAGCTGTTCCTGGAAGGAAAACTGGAAACAGATGAACAGAAAGCCCTTCGTGAAGAAAACGAAAAACTAAGGGCAAAGCAGGAGGAAATGCTTGCGTCCCTTGGTAAAAAGCAGCTTGAAGTTGATCTGTTAAAAAAAAAGCTACATCTGGATTAGCATCCTGGCAGCTAGTTCAAAAGGACATGCGTGACGAGAATGGCGTCAGACTGACAATCCTTGAACAGTGTCGGATTCTGAAACTTTCCCGGGCTACTTACTATGAGTGCTGCAAGTTTGAAGCAGAACGTCAGAAAAAGAAGGCTGAGGAAAACAAAATAAGGCTCAAGCGGGCTAAGACCATAATCAATGAGTGGTCAACACACAGTACATACGGTTACAAGAAGATGTCAAAGCATCTGAAGCGGCTTGGTTACGACTGGGCAGGAGAAAAGCTTATACGCAATCTTTATAAGGAGCTTGGAATCAAAGGCCAGAAGCCTGTTTTCAAGACGACAAGAAGCGGAAAGGCACCATACGGAAAGTTCCCGTACCTTTTGCGGAACAAGCTTATCGCGTTCCCAAATCAGGTTATGGCAACCGACATCACTTACATCAAGACTCCGTGGGGCATGATGTATTTTACAGCCGTAATTGATTTGTACAGCCGGAAAATCTTAAGCTGGCGGCTTTCTGACAGCATGAAGACAGATTTCTGTCTGGAATGCGTAAAGGAAGCTTTTGAAAAATATGGAATTCCGGCAGTCTTCAACACGGACTGTGGTTCTCAGTACACCAGCGGAGAGTTCATAGAACTTCTGAAATCCTACAATGTTGAAATCAGCATGGACGGAATCGGAAGATGCAAGGACAACATCTTTGTAGAACGAACCTGGCGTACATTGAAATACGAATGGATTTTTCTTCGGGATTACAGGTCTGAAGAAGAACTCAGAAAACTGCTTGGAGACTTTGTAAAGTTCTTCAACAATGAAAGAATTCATCAGGGCTTGGATTACAAAACTCCTGACGAAGTATACAGAGAAGGAAGTTTTCCTTCTGCAATCATCACCAAAAAGATGGCTGCATAAAATTCGTTATTTTTCAGACAAACTGTCTGGACAAAGGGCTTAGCTTA
>DJYC01000041.1:5527-150657 GCA_002448445.1 Treponema sp. UBA6988 | reverse complement strand
AACCCCGGAACGGCGGTGGCGCAAAGGGGCTGGCGGTCGAATTAGCAAGAAAATGCCTGGTAGAGCCATTAGGGCTACCGTCCAAAAAGAAAAAATCCACCAAAAACAGAAATAAATGCACCTTTTTGGCGCAAAATTCCGTTTGACTTTATGGGCAATCTGTCTTATCATGTAACAAACACGTGTTGATTTAAATTGCGCTTTTACAGGAGAAATTATGAATTCATTGACGGCTCAGACTTATGACGTGGCAAACCTGCGCTCCGACTTTGTAAAGACCTACGGGGGCAATGCGGATGACGTTTTGCTTTATTCTTCGCCTGCAAGGATAAACATTATTGGCGAGCACATTGACTACAACGGTGGGCTTGTTTTTCCGGCGGCAATCAACCGCTACCTTTACGTTGCGCTAAGGAAACGAAAGGATTCAAAGATTGTCTACAACGACCTGCGCTTTCCGGGACGCTATGAATTCAGCACGGAAGACAATTTTGCCTTTGACAAGAAGAATGATTACGCAAACTACCTTAACGGCATTCTTTCCCAGCTAAAGGAAAAGGGCTATAAGTTTGATTGTGGCTTTGAGATTCTTATGGTAAGCAACATTCCGGCTGGGGGCGGCATTTCTTCTTCTTCTGCACTTGAATGCGGTTTTGCTTATGCTGTTAGCGATGCCTTTGGCTTTAACATTGACCGTGTGGAGATTGCAAAGCTTGGGCAGATGAGCGAGCACAATTTTATGAATGTTAACTGCGGAATAATGGACCAGTTTATCATTTCAGTTGGCAAGAAAAACACAGCGGTTGCACTTAACTGCAATACTCTAAAATACGAATACGCACCTCTTGAACTTGGGGACTACCGCTTTGTGGTTATGAACACGAACAAGCAGCGTCGTCTGGCGGACAGTAAGTATAATGAAAGAAGGAGCGAATGTGAGGCGGCTCTTAAGATGCTTAAGGACGGCGGAGTAAAACTTTCTGCCCTTTGCGAGCTTTCTCCTGATGAATGGGAAAAGAACAAGGCTCTTGTTGGCGGCGAAACTTTGCAAAAGCGTGTAAGGCACTGCGTATCTGAAAACCAGAGGGTTAAGGATGCCGTTGCAGCTTTAAAAGATGGCAATCTTGAAAAGCTTGGAGTCCTCTTGAACCAAAGCCACGAGTCGCTTTGCAAGGACTACGAGGTTACTGGCATAGAGCTTGACACGCTTGCCCATTGCGCTCAAAAGCAGAAGGGGTGTCTTGGGGCTAGAATGACTGGCGCTGGTTTTGGCGGATGTGCAATTGCACTTGTTCACAAGGACTGCATTGAAGACTTTGTGGAAAATGTTCAAAAGGAATATTCTGCTGCCATAGGCTACGAGGCGGGTTTCTTTGCCTGCGAAAGTGGCGACGGTGTGCGCAAGGTTGAGTAGAAGGCGCATGGAAAGACGCATGGAGGGGGAAAGGACATTCCCCTTCTGCGCTGACTAGGAATTTACCTTCCAGCCAAGAAGCCCCTTTCCATCGCTTGAAAAAACAAGGGCGGTCTTGAGCATTTTCTTTCCGCTCACCTTGAATCTGTCCGAATATCCGTTTGCGTCAATCTGTAAAAGCCCCTCGGCGGCAACCTCATCAAAAGGCCTTCCCCTGTCCTTCTTTAGCTCAAAGATAAATACGGAATCTTTTGTTGCGGCAACCACATCGCTCCTTCCCGCAACCGACTGCAATTCGGAGACAACGCGCCAGCCTGTAAGACGGAAGATTAAATGCGTTACAGACTCGTAGTAGTTCTCGCACATGTCCTTTTTTACGATTGTGGGTAAATCCGCTATGGCCGCCTGGATTATGGAAAGGGCCTTGTCTATGTTTCTTTCTTCAAGTGCGTCACGGAGATTGTCGATTGCGAGCCCCAAATCATCGTCTGGAAGGGATACAAATTTTTTAAGGAGGATATCCAAAAACCCTTCCTCAATCTCGCGGTTTGGAAAATCCAGGGTGTAGGTACGCCTTGTCTTGTCAAACCCCTTTATTGTAAGGTAGCCGCTCTGGTAAATAACCGGGAGCATGTTCTTACTGTCTGGGTCGTAGTTCTTGAAATGGTCTTCCTTTGCTTTCCTGCCGTTTATCAAATTTGCAAGCGAAAGGGGCTGGTTCTGCAAAGTCTTTACCAAAAAGGACGGGGTTCCGCTTTCAAACCAGTAGGAGCCAAAATCCTGTGTGTAGAAACATTTTAAAAGGCAAAAGGGGTTGTAGACTCCCTCTACGTTGTGGGTAAAGTGGTAGCCGTCATACATTTCCGCAAGCTTCGCCTTTGTTTCTTCCACGCTCATTTCCTGGCGTTCCGCAAGATTTTTTATTTCCGGCGTAAAATATTTTTCAAGCTCGGTTTCAGAAATACCGCAAATAGATGAATAGGCGGAATCAAGGCTTATGTCGTTGAGCTGATTTAGTCCTGAGAAAATGTTCACGTGGCTCACCTTTGTGATTCCAGTGATGAACAAAAAGCGGATGTACTTGTCGCAGTCTTTTAGGGGGCTGTAGAAAGAGCAGAGTTCCTGCCGGTTCTTTTCTTCGTATTCAGTGTAAAGCGCATCCAGAATGGGCTTGTCGTATTCGTCAATTAAGATGACAACCTGCTTGCCAGTTTGCTCGTAGGCGGCTCGGATAAGATTTTTCAGTCGTGGCGCTGCCCGTCGGTCAGGCACTTCAAGGCTGTATTTTTTCTCGTACTCCGAGAGCATGGAATTCTCTGCGGATTTTAGGCATTCCAAATCAGTGTAATTATCAACACCAAAGCTGATTTTCAAAACAGGATATTCAGTCCAGTCCTTTTCCAAATCGGCTATGGCAAGTCCAGTGAACAAATCTTTTTTGCCAAGAAAATAATATTCCATTGTGGAAAGAAGGAGGCTTTTTCCAAAGCGTCTTGGGCGGCTTAAAAAATATGGTTTTCCCTCTCGGGCAAGTTTGTAGACCATAGCGGTCTTGTCCACGTAAATGCAGTTCCGTCTGCGTAAGTCCTCAAAATCCTGAATGCCGATTGGCAGAAATCTTTCTTCCATGAGGATTATTATAGCACAGGAAGATTTTTTTTTCTATCGACGGATTCATAAAAAGCAGGATGACCTCGCGTCAAAAAGGAATGTTGCAAGGAAATCAGTCTGTTAAAACCGCTGTGTCGCGGAACAGGAAATTAAAATGCGCACATACACCAAAGTAAATACGTGCGGTATACCCCAAGGATGATTTTTTGCCTGTTAAAAAGGGGGCACGGCCTAAACTTAAGCCATTCCCCCTTAATTTCTAAATTGTTAATTACTAAATTATAATTTCTAAATTCTAATTACTAAATTTCAATTTCTAAATTACTAATTTCTAGATTCTATTCGCGGGTGTAGTCAACGGAATATGACTGGAAGGCGCATGGAATGTAGAGTGTCTTTACACCCTCAAATCCTTTTGGTGCCTGCTTGATTGTAAGAACATAGGTTCCGTTGTAAACATCAAACCCCTGCTTCTGGGCTTCTTCGTTGGGAACAAAACCTGTAAGCTCATAGGTTGCGCTAAGCTTGCCTGCCTTTGTAACAGTCTCGGAAAGGGGCTTGCCGTTCTTGTCCATCTTTACGGTTATGCGGTAAAGGTCTGTTGAAAAAGTCTTTGCCTTGTCGTCAATTACGCAGTTGCCCTGGTAAGAGCCGCCCTCTGCAATCATGTTTGTCTTTGGGTCTACAACAGCAATGTTTGCTATATAGTTTGCAAGAACAAGCTGGTACTTTCCAGTCTGATCCTGTCCGCGGTACTGGTTCATTGCTATATAGCTAAGATCCTTGTTCATAACCTGCTTAAGGGTAAGAGTCTTTCCGTTCTTAGAAAAGTTGTATGTAAAGTTGTCATCGTGGTTAAAGGAAAGTGAATAAAGATCCTTAATCTGCTGCTTGGAGATTGCAAGAAGATTGTTCTGTGATGTCTTGTCTATTTTTATAGCGGCAGCCTGCTTTTTGAATTCCGCTTCTACGCTTGGGAAATAAGCGGCCATAACTTCGTCCACGTTCTTGAATTCTGCACCGCCAACATAGAGGGTTGTCATTCTTGAGCTTAAGGTCTTTGCCTTTGCATCAATTGTATATGTTGACGTTGATTCCTTTACCCACGTGTTCTTGTCTGCAACAAAGACGTAGCTTGTTATTGTATTGTCCTTGCCAAATTCCAGTTTCTGCCCCTTGGAAGTAAATGTGCGACCTGCGAACATGTCGCTTCCAGAAGAAATTGATGTGGCAGATGACTTTCCACCGGTACTTGCGCAAGAAACTGCCGTAATGCCTAAAACTAAAGCTGCCGCAGCTGCGGTGAGCAAACTTGTTTTCATAAAAAAACCTCCATTTATAAAACCCCATCCCGGCAAAGTGGTTACTTTTCGGAATCGGAATTATGTTCTTTTTTTAACACGTACTTGTCCACGTGCAGGTATACAGGAATCTCTATCTTTTCAAGGGCAGGTGAAGCTTCCGGCATAGAGACTACCTTAAAATTATAGATGCCGTCGTAAACGCTAAAGTGCTGCTTTTGCGCAAACGTGTTCACACTCGTCTTTACAGAATATGTGGCTTCAAAAAGTCCAGCCTCCTGCATTGACTCGTAGACTGTCTTGCCCTTGTCTTTGCTTTGGAATATGCGGAACATTCTTGCAGACACTTTATTTTCTTGGCTGTTGAATTCACAGTTGCCTATGTAAAAGCTGTCTTTCTGGGAATCCGTATCCTGAGCACTTGCCTCTTTTGCTTCTTTTGAACTTGACTTGTCCCCAAGGCACAGAATCTGAACGGTAAGGTTAGAAAATGCAAGCTGAATTCTGCCGCTTTTGTCCATGCCAATAAGCTGTCCCTTTGCAACCTCGGAAAGCTCTGGTTCAAGCGAAGAAGTAAGTTCAAGCTTATTACCCTTGTCCAAGAATCTGTATGTAAAGGTAAGAAGCTTTTCAAAACGGGCGCGGGAAGAGTTGTCCAAGTTTTCCATGGCATAGCGGTTAAAGCTCTTTTTTGAAGCAGAATTAAAATTGGTTGCGCTAAGGTATTTCTTGCACTTCTTCCTTACCTTTGGCCAGAGGTAGTGGTAAAGGTCTTTTGCAGAGCTTAGCTTTTCCCCGTCCTCATAAACGCTGTCTATCCTTACGTAAAGCTTTGACTTTGCGGTGTTAAACGAATAGCTTGCGGAAAATTCCTTTGACCAGCATTCATCCTGTGAACTGTAAAAAGAAGCGGTAAGTTTTTTTGCATCAACAAATTCCACCTTCAAGTTTCTGGTTGAATATGTATTGCCTGCAAACAAATTGTTCCCGGAAGAAGGAGGCAGCTCAACATTTATTGGTGTGGGGTTGGGAAAGGTGCGCTTTGGTTCAGCGGGCTTTTTCTCTTCCGCCACTGCCACTTCTGTAGAATGTGCATCAGCAGAAGCGGATGCAGCGGAAGCAGAAGCCGATGATGCAGAAGCATTGGACCCCGACCTTTCAGAAGCAGAAGATACACTTGTCCCCGGAGAGTTTGCAAGTTCCGCATTGGTTACGGAAACATTCCCTCCAGAAGAATTTGCCGAATTACTTGCGCAAGAGGAGATGCAAGAAGCGATGAGAAAAGAAAATCCTAAAGCCACTACACGGATGCAGGAATTTCTGAACTTCATCCTAATCCCTAAGCGCGTCAATGTTTGCAGAACCGGCCTTTACGAATGGCAAAACGTTTTCTTCCATATTAATGTTAAGCAAAACAAGGTGAGGCCCCTTTGCAAAAGCCTTTTTGAACCACTGCTTGTCTTCGTTGGCATTGATTGCATCTATTCCAAAACCGCGGGCAAGCTGCAAGAAGTCTGGAACAAAACCAAACTCCGATGCGCTAAAGTTGTCGTTAAAGAGGAAGTGCTGCTGCTGCCTTACCATTCCAAGAGAACCATTCTGCAAAATGAATACGGTTACGTTAAGCCCCAGCTCGCGGAGGGTTGCAAGCTCCTGAATGTTCATAAGGATGCTTCCGTCTCCAGAAATGCAGACAACACGCTTGTTCTTGTTTGCCAAAGAAGCTCCAATTGCTGCTGGAAGACCAAAGCCCATCGTGCCAAGAGAACCGCTTGTAAGGAACTGTCTTGGCTTTTCCACCGGGTAATACTGGGCAGACCACATCTGGTGCTGGCCAACATCCGTAGTAACAATTATGTCCCCTGCATCAAGGCCAGCCTTTTTTGCAGCCTCCGGAATGTCTCGGATAAAGGCGCGGGGGTTTACGCTTTCTTTTGGAATGCCCTTGCTGCGTCCAAGCTCCACGCTTTCTGTCTCATCGTAAACCTTGGCAAGTTCCTTAATCCATGCTGAACGGCTACCCGGCTTAGCAGACTTTGAGCCTGTTGCCTTTTGCTTTCGGGAAGAAAGTTCCTTGGTCAAAAGCGGGAAGGCCTTTTCGGCTTCGCAGACAAGCGAGAAGGATGAAGGAAGAATCTTGTTTATCTCCGCAGCATCTATGTCTATGTGAAGAATCGTAGCATTTGGGCAGAATTTAGAAATAAGGCCAGTAGCCCTGTCGTCAAAGCGAACGCCGGAAGCAAGAACCAGGTCCGCATCGTGCATGGCCTTGTTTGCCGCAAAAGAACCGTGCATACCAACCATACCAAAGTTGTTGCGGCTAGAACGTGGGACTATTCCAATACCCATAAGGCTTGTAACAACCGCCGCATCGTAAAAGCCAAGGAATTTGTTTATCTCTTCGCTTGCCTTCTGTGAATTGCATCCGCCACCCAAAAAAAGAACAGGCTTACTGCTCTTTAAAAGCGCGTCCACCATGCCGGATATGATAGGGCCAATTTGCTTTTGCGGAGTAACAAAGCGCCTTGCGGTAAGAGTGTCTGCCGCAGAACTTAAAGCCTTTGCGCTGGGCCACTTGTCAAAAGTAACGGTCGCAGTCTGAACGTCGCGGGGAATGTCTATGAGCACAGGCCCCGGCCTACCGCTAACCGCAATAGAAAAAGCCTTGGGAATGGCAGTCAAAAGCTCAAGCGGATCCTTTATCATCATGCTGTGCTTGGTAATGGGGAAAGAAAGGCCAAAGGTGTCCGCTTCCTGAAAAGCATCCGTACCGATGAGCGATGAATTTACCTGTCCGGTAATAGCAATGATTGGAACGCTGTCGCACCTTGCGTCTGCAATTGCGGTAAGAAGGTTCATTGCACCGGGACCGCTGGTAGCCATACATACAGCCGGTTTGCCGCTTGAACGGGACATGCCCTGGGCAATAAAACCAGCCGCCTGCTCCTGACGGACAAGGACGTGCTTTATGGAACTTCTGTTCAATTCATCATACAGGGGCAAAATTGAACCGCCGGGAATACCCGCAACAGTCTTAATGCCTTCTGCCTCAAGCAATTTAATAATAATCTGTGAACCGGTCGCCTTTATCATGCACTCATACTACCGTTAAACGCCGATATTTGCAAGGGAGTTGATATTTTTCATTTTTTTCTTGCGGCACTTTTATCTGCAAAACATATACGTCCTCAAAGAACATCTTGCCATTTTTCCCTATTTGCAAACAAGCAGCACCACGGAGGGTGCGTCAAATGTTTGCAATAAAGACAGGCAAGTTTTCGAAGAAAACTTGTAGGAAAAAATGCCAAGGAGGGCATTTTTTCTGGGCTTTCCGGGGTTCCGGCTTTCGCCTACATTGCCATTGTGAGCGCCGCACCCTTCGACAAGCTCAGGGTACGTCTCTCACAATGGCAACTAACGCCCCTCCAATCCCTGCCGTGCCTCTATTTGCAAAAGATATTGCTTTGTACACTGCAATGCATTTCACCCTATCCAAAATGCAACTTACCAAATTTGTGATTGTGCATACAAAAAACTTAGCCTATAGTTTTTTCAAGAAAGTTTATCAAGCTAAATCTTAAGGAGAAACAAGAAAATGAAAAAGACAAGAAAATTAATTTTAATGCTGGTTGCCTTGATGGCATGCACACTCATCGCCTGCTCAGGCTCAAGCTCATCCGACGATGATGACGACGATGCTTCATTCCTTGCAGGAACACCTTTTAGCGACTGCACAAGGACCGTAAGCGACATTACCCTTTCCGACGGAAGCTGGACCTACAAGGCCACCATGAATGAAAACGGAATCGATGCCAGCGAAACCTACAATTTTACTGTATCAGGTGGACGATACACATTCACTTCAGGAAGCGCGACAGGAACAATGGAGCTGGATGATACTACCACTACCCTTATGAATCTAATGACACCAGAGGAAAGGGACGCCCTTCTGAGAGAGACAATAGCCGAAGATGCAGGTGAAGATGTCCAGTTCACTATCAATGGAAACCAGGCAGTCTTTACAGCCCCAATGTCGCAGCAAGACCTTCAAGAAATGCAGGAGGTCTTTGACTTGAGCAGTCTCCCCCCGACAACCACAATCAAGACAAACGCAGACAACACAAAGTATGTAATCACCGACAGAACAGACCCAGGCTCTGTCATGTATCTGAGCAAAAACTAAGTCCAGCACATTAAGCATACCTAGGGAAAAAGTGGCATAAAAAACGATTGATGCGTATGCCGCTTTCCCTAAATGCTTCTTCTTGAAAATAAAAGGCTTTGTGCTATAATAATATTGATGAAAATTACAATAGTAGAGCCGTTACCCGATGAGGACGATGAAATCATAGTAAAATGCCATTTTTTAGACGAGGATATAACCCTCCTGCTTAACCAGCTAAAAAACGGAAGTTCAAAAATGAATTTCATCAAAGACAACAAAATAGTCATCGTGGAAAAAAAGGACATCCTATATTTTGAATCGGTGGACGACAAGGTTTTTGCATACACTGCGGAAGGAGTTTTTGAAACAAAATTCAAGCTTTATGAACTGGAGCAGATTTTGCCCGCAAAAAACTTTTTCCGCGCAAACAAGGCGGTCATTGTAAATCTTAATAAAATCAAAAGTATTTCCCCGGCTTTTAACGGACGCTTTGAAGCCGTATTAAAAAATGAATACAAGGTAATCATTTCCAGAAGCTACGTCCCAAAGCTAAAGGAACACCTTGGATTGTAGCCATACACCATCAGGGCAAGAAGAGGATTTTATGAAAGAGAAACTTAACACAATCATTCTGATTTTTACAAGATTTGCAACCGCAATTTTTTTGATAGACTCCATTGCACTGCTCTCGTTCAAGGGAAAAGAGGCAAAGCTCTACGCACTGGATGTCCTTATCATCCTTGGCATAGCCTTTATATGCGCCCTGCTCTACGTCCTCCTCCTAAGCGACAGAAATTTCTCCAAGAAAAAAATGCTGGCCATGCAAATTATATACACACTGATTATAAATGCAATCGTCCTTGTAATAGGCCATTACCTAAAATGGTTCTCCTTCTGTAATATAAGCACCTTCTTTATTTTTGAAAGCGTAATAATCGGAGTAATCACCATAACAATACTCTACTCCTACAAAAGCGATTCCGCCACCGCAAAGAAAATGACGGAAAAACTCAAGAACTTAGGAATCGAGGAAGAAAAATAAAAGCAATAATTTAACGAATCCAGATAATGACATACCTTGCCAATGTCAAAGCGGAACCAATTCAACGCTTGTTTTGAAAGCAGCCCCCCCCAACAAAACCTACGCCGACGTGGAGCCCCGTAAGTAGCCGAAGGCTATGAGCGCTAGCGAAGGGCGGAAGGTCGGTGGCGCAAAGGGGCTTACAGTCGGGTTAGCCATAGAGTATTATGGTAGAGCATGTAGAACTTCGTCCATAAAAGCACCGTCAAAAAATTTGAATATTGAAGATTAAAAAAAAATCAAGTATAATTTAGCTAGTTAATAGAAAAAAATATGGCAAGAATCATTTTTTATTCCGCACAGGCAATTAACATTCTTTTTGTAATCTTCGTCCTCTTTTTTGAGCGCAAGGAATCCACAAGGCGTTTTATATGGATTCTGCTGCTCCTGATTTTTCCGGTCGGCGGCATGGTTCTTTACATTCTCTTTAGCGGCAATTTCTTTACCGGAACAAAGCGCATGCACGAGGTTAAGCAGACTGCCCAGCAGCTTACAAAGGATGTGCGCCGCGAACAAAAGGCAACGCTTACACAAAGCCCCAGCAACATACCAAATCCTGTAATCAAAGAATTTCTTCCGCTAATCACCATGAATTTGATGGAAGGAAAAAGCCTTTTAGTTTCTACGGACACGGCAATTCTTTACACACGAGGCGAGGATTTTTTTAATGACCTTTGCCAAGAACTTGAAAGCGCGAAAGTTTCCATTTTTATGGAATACTTTATCTTCCACAAGGACAACATTGGAAAGCGCATCATGGAAATTCTTTGCAGGAAGGCACGCGAAGGTGTGGACGTAAAGCTAATTTACGATGACCTTGGAAGCATAGCAACGCCAAGAAGATTTTTTAGGCAGCTTAACAAGGCAGGCGGAGAGGCAAGGCCATTTTTCCAGATAAGGATTGGTCTTCCGCTTACACTAAACTACCGCAACCACAGAAAGCTTACCGTAATAGACAGCGACAGGGCTTTTATTGGCGGAATAAATATTGGCGATGAATACGAAAACAAGAACAAGCGCTTTAAGCCCAAGTGGCGCGACACGGTTGTGCGGCTTACCGGCAGCAGCGTCCTTACCCTTCAGATTAATTTTTTGAGCGACTGGTATTCAATTGATGCCTGGAACAAACACACAAAGGGAATTGAAGAGGCAAAGAAATATTTTCCTGGGTCTTTTACGGACTTTTTTGTTCGGGCGGATGTTGGCGGTGGAAACGCAAGCAGAGAGACTGGCGGTGGAAACGCAAGCGGTGAAATTGGCGGTGATGCAGAAAATTCTGATGCTAGCGGAAGAACTGGCGGTGGAAACGCAAGCGGCGAAATTGGCGGTGATGCAGGAAATTATGATGCTAGCGGAAAAACTGGCGGTGGAAATGCCAGCGGTAAAATTGGCGGTGATGCAGAAAATCCCGATGGTAACAAAGGCCTGGTCAGCTATAGCATACAAAAGCAAGAAGTGTCCGCAAAAGAAAAAAAGGAACACAGCCTAAAATTCAGGAAGAGCTTTTTGGAAAGCCTTGCAGGTGGAAAAGCAATCCCAACCCAAATAGTAACCGCCGGTCCCAACGAAAAGCACAAGGCAAACATAGAAGACACTTTTATCCGCATGATAATGAGCGCAAGAAAAAACATCTTTATCCAGACGCCCTACTTTACCCCCGACGAAGGATTTTACACGGTATTAAAACTTGCCGCATACACTGGCATAAAAGTGCGCATAATGATTCCAAGCCAATGGGATAAATTCTTTATGAAGGCCGCAAGCTACGAATTTGCAAGGGAGATGTGCGCGGAGGGCGTGGAGTTTTTCCTTTACCCGGGATTCATCCACTCCAAGATGATGACGGTGGACGGAAAAATTTCTTCCATAGGAACAACCAACATAGACGTTAGAAGCTTCCGCCTGCTCTTTGAAGAAAACGCAATTTTCTACGACAAGAATTTTACCGCCGAATGTGAGCGCATCTTTGAAGAAGACATGGAGCTATGCCGCCCGGTAACAAAAGAAGACTTTGACAAGCGCTTTATCCTAAAACGAGCCTGGGGTTCTTTCTGCAAACTATTCTCGCCGCTTCTTTAGATATTTATTTTTTTATTCTGTAAACAAAGAGCGCCATGGAGGGCGCGTCAGATGGCAGCGGAAAAAAAAACTGCGGGTTTCGAAGAAACCCGTCTTAAAAAATGGCAGGGAGGCCATTTTTTAAGAACTTTCCAGGGTTCCGCGCTAACCGCGCTCCATTGCTGCCGGCTTCGGCCCTTCGACAAGATCAGGGACCGATTCCGTCAGCAACTTACGCCCTTCCAATCGGGGGTAGGATTTATTGTTGGACACTTTATGCAAATGCAACTAGGGTTGAAAGCACCCCGTTGCCCCTCCAATCCCGCATAGGTTATTCCATATACCCACTAAGCGTAATGTCATCCCGAACTCGATTCGGGATCTGTGGAACATGGCACTTGGACTTTTACAGACCCTGAAATAAATTCAGGGTGACGGGACTGCATTCGTGGCAACGCTCTTCGACAAGCTCAGGGACCGGGGGCGTCAGCAACTAGGGTTACAAGCAAACCTTCGTCCTTCCAATTGGGGGTAGGATTTGTTGTTGGACGCTTTATGCAAATGCAACCTACGCCCGATTGCAGATTCAGGAGCAGGAAAGCTCTAGGCCATCGTAGGCTGCTTCTACGCTTCCACCGGATTTTACAATTGCACTCAGGGCAGGAAATTTTTCCAGCAGGGTCAGGACGTATTCATTAATTTCTGTGTGGCTTTTGTTGTGGGTTATATGGGTAAGCCAAGTGTGGCGGGGAGAAAGGATGTTTGCGGCCTCCAGTGCCTGTTCAAAGGAAAAGTGGGTTGAATGGGGCTTTTCGCGGAGTCCGTCTATTACAAGGTGCTCCAAGGTTCCCGCGTTTTTTGCAATTACATCGAAGGTTTCCTGCGGTATAGAAGAACAGTCCGTAAGGTAGGCAATGCTTTTTCTTTCTTGCAGGGGGGCATCTTCGTAGAGCAGGTAGCCGTTGCATTCAAGGTGGCCGTGCATGATGGGAATGGGAATTGCGCAAATGGATTTTGTTCTTATTGGGTTTTCTGCGCTAAAGGCGGCCGTGTCTTCCAAAAGTATCTTGGGTTTTCCGCCGCCTTCTTTTACAGGCATAAAAATGTAGTCAAAGCGGTTTTTTGTGTCGCGGATTGTCCATGCGTTTGCATATACAGGAAGCCCTTCGCCTTCTGTTTCTTTTGCATCCGGGTTTGAAGGGTCAACTGACTTTGTGTGGCTAAAGATGCGTACGTCGTCAAGGCCGTTAAGGTGGTCTGCGTGGCTGTGGGTAACAAGGACGGCATCCAGTTTTTCAAGGCCGCACCTAAGGGCCTGCATGCGGAATTCCGGGCCTGTATCTATTACAATAGAAGCATCTGCGCTTTGAACAAGGGCGCTTGCCCTCATGCGCTTGTCCCTGCTGTCTACAGAAGTGCACACTTTGCATTTGCAGGCTATTACCGGCACACCGTGGCTGGTTCCGCTGCCCAATATCGTCATTTTCATTGCTACAGTGTAAACTTTATTGCAATTTATGGCAACCAAGCAAATGCAAACACCCGGAAATCAATTTTGTGTTCCACTCCCAGAAAAATCTGTCAGAAACGCCTCAGTTGCGCGTATAAGGTATTAAGGTCGCTAACGCTCCCCCGCGCAAAGGGCATTTCTGCCAGATTTTTCTTCCGTTTCACACAAAATTGATTTCCTATATTATAATTACACTGTTTGCCAGAAGAGTAAGTTTACAGTGTCTAAAAATATAGACATGGAATAAAAAAGAGAAAACGTCTACTATTGTAGACAAAAGGGTAAAAAAGGTGTCAAAATTTGTTCAAAAAAGTTCAAAACCGAAAAAAAACTCCAAGAAAAATACACCTTTTGGGGAAATTAGAAATTTATCTTAAAACTAAGGAAGAAAGAACATAGATTTCCCCAAAAAAGCCTTTCCCTCAAAAATTGAATCTAAAAAATTCAGACAATTTTTAACTCTTGAAAATAAAAGAAATTACATAAGCCCATATTGGACTTGCCGTTAAAAAAACAAAAAATTCAAAGCCCCCATCTTGTAAAATCATCCTGCAAGGAATTCATTCTGGAAGGCAAGGGTAGGCGCATTTTCTTTACTGGCAAGGACAAGGGTTTCTATGCAAAGAAATCTTGGCAAAGGCAAAAAGTTGGCACGGAATTTGCTAGTAACTATATGTAGTATCAAAATTGAGTTACCAAAAAAGACAGGAGTAAGAAATGAAAAGTGAGGTCAACAAAAATTATATTTCTCAAATCCAAATGTACCCGCTTTTAAGTGCCCAGGAAGAGCTGGAGCTTGCAGACAGAATTCAGGGTGGCGACAAGAAGGCCCTCAACAGTCTGATAAACAGCAACCTGCGTTTGGTCGTAAGCATTGCATACCGCTTTTATTCGGCAAACATGTCAATTATGGACTTGATTCAGGAAGGAAACATGGGGCTTATCACTGCAGCCGGAAAATTCAAGAGCTGCTTTAGCACAAGGTTTTCCACCTACGCCTACCCCTGGATTGTCCAGTACATGAACCGCTACGCTTCTTCTAGAATGGCATTCATTCCCCTGCCCCACCGCAAGGAAGACATGATCCGCAAAATAAAGGAAGCCTCCGCCTATCTTTCAGGCCAGAACGGAACCGAACCTTCAAGCGCAGAAATTGCAGTATTCCTTAGCATTCCAGAAGAAAAAATTGACCGCTACATGAGCTACGAATACAGCGTATCTTCCCTTGATTCAGAGACAAATTCAGAAGATTCAGGCACATCTATTATAGACTTCCTTGCAGACTTTACCTACAACCCGGAGGAGAATTATCTGGACAAGGAAAAGAGGGCCAACATAAGGAGCCTTGTAGACATTCTTCCTTCCGCAGAAAAGAACGTAATATACATGCGCTACAACTTTAACGGAGAAAAGAACGCAAAAACCCTGCGCGAAATTTCCAAGGTTGTAGGAATAAGCCCGGAAGCTGTCCGCCAGATAGAAATTCGTGCGCTAAAGCACTTAAGGACGGACTTCTCCACCCAGGAAAAGACTGTTGCAAGAATGTAGTAACAAAAGAAACCTACGCCACCATGGAGCCCCTTTAGTCCCGCGCAAGCGGGATGACCGTTAGGGAAGGGCGGAACGGTGGTGACGAAAGTAATATTAAAGTAGTAGAGAAATTGCATGGTAGAGCAAAAAAAACTACCGTCCAAATAAAAATACAATAACTAAAAAAGAAAGTGGACAGAGGAGAGAGTAAAGCACTGTCCTAATTAAAAAAAGGAATTACAGTAAAAAAGTTAATAAAGACTTTGGGCAACCAGCCCCAGCACAAGGGGTATAAAAAGGTTGTCCAAGTCTTTTAGAGGAAGCAATTCTATAAACATTCCCACAGACGCAACGCAAAGCGCAATCTTTGCATTATAGCAAACCAAAAAGCAAGAAACAAAAATAGCGGCAAAACAGGTAAGGCTTCCTGCAACGGTTTTTCCCTGGGTAAGGGGAATCTTTACTTTTCCAAAGAGTTTTCCGGCAAGGCTTGCAAGTCCGTCTCCAAAGGCAAGGGCATAAATTCCAATTGAAGCGGCAAAAGGTTCAAAGAGGAGGGCAGCAAGTATTATTCCTGCACAGAGGGTTACAGGCCCAAGCACAAAGCGGTTTTCGTCACGCTTTCGGGCAGCGGCGGCTGTTACGGCAGAGACAAGTGGTATGGACTTTCCCTTTAGCCGCATGAATTCCGCTATAGAGTAAAGTACAAGGGCTGCGGTCAATGCAAAAAGAACGGGAAGGCGCATAAACTGCAAAAACAGCGGGATGAAGGCACTGCAAACGTGTATGGACTTTCTAAAAAGTTCCTTTGCAATGTCGTTCAAGCGCTGTCTGCTTACGATTCCGTCTTTTTCGCAAGGATATTTTTTATTCAAGCCCTTCCTCGCCATCCATAAGCATAGGAATCTTTGTATAGATTTCCGGGCTGAATTCAGAACCAGGTATAGTAATATACTTAATGTTCTGTTCCGCAAGGTTTGACGAATCCAGGCGGATCATTGTCTTTTGGTTGCGGGAAAGTGCATCCCATGCGCGCAGGCTGTCCTGCAGGGCAACGATTGCCTGACCGTTCATCTCGCTGTTACCAGTCATGTTGGCAATTCTTGAAAGTGTTGCACCAAGGTTGTTGGAAGCCTTCATGTAGGTGTCCACAAAGTCTCCGTGGTCTTCGCGGATTTGAGGAAGGACAATCTTGTAGCCCTGGCGTTTTTCTTCCAGGATTTCCAAAAGCTTGTCGTAGTAGCCGCGGGCAGCATAGAAGTCGTTGCGGTTCCACAGGGTGTTTGCAAGTGCAAGCAGCATGTGGGTGTCTGACGGTGCAGCTTCCGAACCAACCATAAGGGAGGCAAGTGCTTCCTGATAGTTCTTCTTGTTGTACTGAATGTAGCCCATCTTGTAGCGGATGGACGGAATGTCATTCTTGTTTTCGATGGCATTCTTGTAGTTTTCAAAGGCACTGTCAGCGTTGCCGTCCTTAAAGTAGTAGATGTCTCCAAGGTCTGCGTAGAGTTTGCCAACATCCTGGTTTCCAATATAGGCGTTAAGGTCCTTGTTAGATTCAAAGAGCTCAACTCCGCTTATGTATGCCTTCTGGGCCTGGATATATTGCTTTTCTCCACAATACATCTCGCCAAGGATGCGGTAAGTGTTTATGTACTTGTAGGTATCCTTCCTCTTAAGTGACTTCTTGTTCTCAAAAGCCTTGATTGCTTCTTCGCAGGTAACCCTTGCGTTAGAGTTGGCCTTTGTCTGAACATAGTAGCGGGCGAGGTTGTAGAGTGCAACAGGATCGGAACCGTCGCGTTCAACTGCCATGGTAAGGATTGGCTTTACGTTCTCAATCTGGGAGCGCAGGTTTTCCTCTGACGGGCGCAATTCACCGTAGCGCTTGTCAAAGAGGTAGCCGCCAAGTTCGGTAACGTCTGAATTCTCTACGTACTTCATCTTCTTTGGATAGAAGTATTCCTTATAGTTAAGAACGGTAGCCAAGTCGTCCGTGCGTATAAAGTAGCGCATCTGGCGGGCTGAATACCTGTCGTAGAGCTTGTCGTCCTCACCGTAGAGCTCAACAAGAAGGTCGTACTGCTTCTTCGCCTCAGGGAATTTTTCCACGTTTCCTTCAATGTCTGAGTCTGCCCATTCAAGGTAGAGGTCTCCCAGTGCAAGTATTGCGTCCGGGTCGTTTATATGGTAGTCAAGGACTTCCCTGGTAAGGATTCTCTCTGCCCTTTCCCAGTGGAAGAGTTCTGCCTCCATGTCTGCCCACTCGATTCCAGCTTGCTTGTCGTGGTCAAAGCGCTCAAGTATTGCCCTGTACATCGTTGATGCATTGGGGCCGAGAGAATTGTCGCCTTCTTCTACAGTCAGGCTTGGGGTAAACAAATTCCGCTTTCTCTTTCTGTCCGAAGGAAGTTCCGCTGAACCAAACTGCTTGTGGTCACGGTAGCCCTGGGCATACTTGAAGAACCACTTCTTTACCGGCTTTTTATCAATCGCCTCGTTGAATTTTTCAAGGGACTGAGGGTACTGTTCCCTTTCAAGAAGGCTGTAGCCCTCCTTGTACAAACTGTTTGCCCACAAAGGCATTACTATAAATGTCTTCACAACTATAAAGATGCAGTAGATGAATATTGCCGCGATGGCAGTGAGTATTGCACCAGGAATAATCCGGTTCTTGAGCTTGTATTCAACAGACTGCTTGTATGCTTCGTATTCGGCGGCGGTACGCAGTTCAAAGTCGCGGGGAACGTCCAGCTGAATGTCCAGCATTTTTTCAAGCTGACCGGCCAGCTGTCTTGCAGGAACCTTGCGCAGAACCATTTCCAGTACGCTAAAGAGGGCATCGTCTGTAAGTTCGTTCTTTACAACAATGTCTTCCAGTGCTATGCGAACGTTAAGCGGGTATTCCGCAAGATTCTTCTGGAAAAGACGGTATTCTGCATCCGTAAATGAATTCTTTGGCTTCTTGGATTCGTCCTCTTCTTCTTCTGATGAAGATGAAAGTGAAACGAGAGGCTTCTTCTTTTTGCCAAGGTCTGCTTCCTTTGTGTCGCTAAAGCCAGGAATGCTGAATTCGTCATCACCGCCTTCAGAGTCGGTAATGTCGCCAAGCTCAAAGCCTGTGTCTTCCCCCTTCTTGGAAAAGTCGGTGTCGTCAAGGTCGTCCATTCCGCTTGTGTCAAACATTTCTGCGGGACCGTTTTCTTCTTCTGCCCCGGAATCCACAGCACCGACAGACGCGTCGACAGATGTGACAGCAGACGCATCGTCAGAAACGCCGTCTGATGCTAAACCATCCGCACCAAAATCGGGAAGGTCAAGACCGTCCCCAGAGGCAAGAGTCTGTCCACCATCTGAGCCTGTGGCAGCGTCCGTCGTGAAGTCGGCAGGAGGCGGAAGAACCTCGTCGGAGGAAAGGGATGAGTCATCTGCACCGGCAGAAGCATCATCGCCAAAGTCGGGAAGGTCAAGGTCTCCAAGGTCAAAGCCGTTAGAATCTCCATCCTGCGCGGATGTTGCCGTATCCTGGGAAAGTTTTTTTGAACCTGAATCAAATGCATCGCCGTCAAAAACAGGAAGGTCAAGGCCACCCATGTCTGAGCCGGATGTTTCTGCAGAATCTCCTGAGTCTGAACCAAAGGAAGTGAACAAATCCGTGCCGGATTCATCAGCACCGTCCATTTCCTGGGACATTGGCGGATTGTCCATTATGCGCTCGCTTTCAAATGCCGTCTCTTCGTCAAGAGGCATGTCGCTCGTCTCAAATGACGAGGATGTAAGCGGAGCAGCTGCCGGCTTTTCTACTGGCTGGGCAAAAATGTCGTCAGTAGAAATTTCCTCAAATTCGGGTGCCGACTGTTCAACGGTCTTGGGTGGAGTCTCTGGTTTCGTTATTGTAGAAAGGGTTCCATTTCCGGGAACTTCATTGAATTCTGTCGGAATTCCGTCGTTCATGTTTACGGCATTGTCCGACGGGAAGTTCTTGTTTTCTTCGTCTATGTCAAATGAAGGAAGACCTGCAAACACATCTTCCGTTGCCGGCTCAAAGGCAGGCTTTGGAGGCTCCTCGGCTACAGTGTTGGAAACCGCGGACTTTGCGTTTGTGCTAAGGAAGTCATCCATGTCAACGTCTTCTGAATTCTCCGCATGAACTTCAACCTTGGGCTTAGTGGCGGAAGGACGTACATAGCGCTGCTCGCTCTCTGCAGGTGTCTGAACATCTTCTTCCGGCTCTGTATCCCCAGATGCAAGCAAGGAATCCAAATCCATGTCTTCAAGGGGAATTTCTTCTTCCTCCTCCTCTTCGACTGGAGTTTCCTGGGCGGGCTCTTCAAATTCGCTAAGGTCAAGGTCACTAAGACTCAAATCCGGCGGAGGTGCAAGCAAATCCTTTACGTCAGGCACTTTTTGAGAAGAAGCGAGGGAACTTGCTGCTGCCCCCTCGTCACCGGAAGACTCTCCGGTTATATCCGAGAAGTCATGGGCCGCCTTTTCCATTTCTGCGGCAGCGGCATCCGCTTGCTCCAGTTCTTCTTCTGAAATCTGAGGCATACCGTTTACAAAATCTTCCGAATCGTCAACGTCAGGAATCTTTTTTGGGATAGGAACAGTAACGGGTTTTTCACCGCGTGCCGAACGAATCTTTACTTCGTCCCCGAGATTCAAGAGGTCTGCGTTAAACTGCTTTAGCTGGCTTAATCCTGGCATAATTAATGATTATACTCCGCATTTGAATAATAAGGAACACCTAAAAATAAAAATTTTTAAATCCCCTATTTCTCCTTTACTTATCGGAATAAAAAAAGGTCAGTTTAGAAAATAAAAGTGCCAATTTGGAGTTTTAAATAGGAAATCATTCCGCAAAAATTAACATACATACTCAGCAGGGTAAAGGCCGTTTTTGATTATGATTGAATAAATCATCATGGTAAGGCAGGTATATTCCAGTGCCATGCCGCTTGAACGGTTTGCCATGTCCGTATGCGCAAGAAGGGATAATATAGAAGAAACATTGCCTGCTCCCCAAACACGGGATGCTTTTTCGTAGCGCTCACGGTTCTTTTTGCCGGAAAAACCAGCCGCCTTAAGCTGAACTTCCGTAGGGGTGGCCCCCTTTTGGTGCAACATGTGCCATGCCCTAAGCTGGCGGAAGCAATAGGAAAGCCCCGCAATCAGCGCAACCGAATTGGACTCGCGGGAAAGGCGTATTTTCTGAAGGATTTCCATGGAAGATTCAAGACGCTGCCTGGGAGACTTTGTGGAATCGGCCATCTCTTCAAAGAGGGTAAAGGCGTTTTCCGTCCTGTTGTGGGAGATTACCTTTTCCACATCGGAAGGAGTTACGGTGCTCCCCTGGGGCATGCAGTAGAAAAAGCGTGAGCACTCTGTCTTTAGCGCATCGGTATTGTTTTCCACCATATCCAGGATTTGCTCTACGGCTTCGTCTGTTATTCCAAAACCGTTCTTCCTAAAATATGACTGAACCCACTGGCTCTTTCGGTTTTCGAACATTTCCCAGAACATTTTCTTGTGTTGGGAAGGAACTGCTGAATCTATCTTTTTGTCAACGGAATTTTCGTCGCTAACAAGGATAAGGGTGTTTGGACTTTCTGCCGCATTCTTGCACCAGGAAGCCAAAAGCTCTGCATCTTTGCCCTTAACAAGCTCTGCGTTTTTTAGCACAATGAATGTGGCGGAAGAAAAAAGGCTCTCGTTCTGCAGCTGGGCAACGATGTCCTGAATTCTTGTCTCCGAGGCATAGTAGCTGTAATAGTCCAGCTGACCGTTAGCCTTCTCTGCCCTTGCGCGTATCGCTTCGATTGCTTCCTTTTTATCCCCGGCTTCGGGCCCCGTAAAAAGATATACTTCTGCTTCTGCCATTATACTCTACTTTTTTACCGCGACCGTCCGCAAAACTGCAGCTAGCTTTCCCGCTACGTGCAAGTCCTGGCTGTAAACAGTCTTAATCTTTGGATTATCAGCCTTTAGACAAACCCTTGATTCTTCCTTAAAATATCGTCTAATAAGGGATTCTGTCCCGCCCTCGATTACGGCAGCAACAATTTCGCCGTCAGAAAGCACGGATGTATCGGACTGGACAAAAACCAGACAGTCACCAGGATAAATTCCAGCACCGGTAAGGCTCTGGTCCTGGATAATCATGCAAAAATATGAATTGCCAGAAGAGACGAATGGTTCGGAAAGGGTTATGTAGTAGGCCACGTTTCCCGCTGTAAAAAGCTTTTTTCCCGCAAGCAGGGAATTTACCACGGGAACGGTTGCCGTAAAAATCTGCTTCTTGTCGCTGCGCATGTCCTTTAGAACTCGCAGGGAACGTGAATGCTTCTGCGTTACGGCAAGAACACCCTTCTTCTGCAATGCGGCTATATGATCCTGAACGGCTCTGAGCGAAATCTGAAAGTGATCCCCAATTTCTCTTACTGTGGGGGGAAACACATTTTCTTCTGTAAACTGTGCAATAAAATCCAGAACCTCTTTTTGGCGGTCAGTTAGATTTTTCATACAGACAGTCCCTATTCTTCTTCAAACTTTGACTCAAACAGGTTGAATATAGCGTCAGAAGCCTCCCTCTCGTCAGGACCGTCTGCCTTGAGCGTAAGGGTTGTATTGTAGCCTGCCGCCATGGTGATTACACCCATTATGGACTTTGCGTTTACTGTTGAAGCGTCCTTTTCCAAGGAAATCTCGGAAGAAAACTTGTTTGCGGTCTGTGCAATAAGAGCTGCCGGACGCGCGTGGATTCCTGCCCTGTTTCGTACTGTCAAAATCTTTTCGATCATTCTTTCCTCTTTAATAAAAGCTCTTTATAAAAATGCCCGGGCTATGTCTAAAACACATTCCGCGCACCGTTTTTCTTAATAAACGTCCTCGTTGCCGTAATAGGCCGCCTGCGCCTCACCGGATTCAATCCACTTGAGCACGTTCTGGTTGAATTCCTTTGCCGAATAGTGACCCAGCGATTTAAGGCGCTCGTTCATTGCCGCAGCCTCGATGATAATCGGCAGGTTGCGTCCGGGCTTTACAGGAATTTCTATGTAGCGGATTTTTACCCCCAGCAAGTCTGCCGTATGGTTTTCCATGCCAAGGCGGTCGTAAACCTTCTTCTGGTCCCAGGTCTCAAGCTTAACGACCAGCTGGATTTCCTTCTGCTCGCGGATTGCACGTACGCCGTAAAGCTGGGAAACGTCTATAATACCCAGGCCCCTTATTTCCATGTGGTGGCTAATCAGCTTGTTGGGGCCCTGTCCCATAATCGTATTTCCGTTAACGCAGCGGACCTCAACCGTATCGTCTGCAACCAGGCGGTGGCCGCGTTCAACCAGTTCAAGGGCTGTCTCACTTTTGCCAACACCGCTATCCCCGATAAGCAGAATGCCAATTCCGTAAACTTCAACCAAAACTCCGTGAAGAATCTTCTTAGGGGCAAAAATGTTGGAAAAGGCACGTACAAATCTTATGGAAAATTCTGTTGAATCCAAGTCGGTCTGCAAAACAGGCGTTCCCGTAGCCTCTGCAATGGAAAGAAATGTTTCGTTGGGCATAAGGGAGCGGGTAAAAATGCAGCAGGGAATCTGGTAGGAAAAAAAGCGTTCAAGGGAATCGCCCCTGTCCTCATCGTGAAGCTTCTTAAGGTAGGCAAATTCCCCACGGCCAAAAAGCTGAACCCGGGCATAGACAAAGGACTCGTAAAAACCCGAAAGCGCAAGCCCCGGCCTGTTAACATCCGCAATGGAAAGTTCACGGGAAAGCCCGCGACGGCCTGCAATACAGCAGAGATTCAGAGAGTCATGCCCTTTTAAGTCCAGATCAAGCAAGTCCAGAACCGTGAATTTCCTTTCAGACATATGTTTAGTATACACATTGGCAGTTGAAAAGTCAAACACAACCTACGCGGGAAACTGAATTGCAACTTACGCCCGATTGGAGGGGCGCGGAGCGTTCACGGCGGGCGAGCCAAAGGCGAACACGGCGGGAATGAAGGGGGTGCAGGGGCCCCCGGAACCCCGGAAAGCGGGTAAAAAGTGGCCTTATTGCCGAATTAGCAAGGGCATGGATGGCAGAGAGGAAAAAGCCCGTCCAAAAAGGCAATCCTTAAAAATAACAATAATTTAATGAATTTTTTCCATTTTAAGGGGCTGAATTCGGCCGAAAAAGACAGGGGAGAGTTGAAATTGCATTTTTTTTGCATCATAATCTAATTATGCTGAGAGAGATAAAACTTACAACAATAGACGGGACTCTTAGACTCACAAATAACGGCTCGCTGGAAATGTTTTTTCTTGGGACGGGAAGTGCCTTTGTAAAGAAGAATTTCCAGAACAATGCCATTGTCATAAAAGGAAAGGACCATCTTCTGATTGACTGCGGCTCCCAGTGTCCAGGGGCGCTTACTTCATACAATCTGTCGGTTTTGAACATTCAAAATGTTTTTGCCACCCACAGCCACTCTGACCACATAGGCGGAATGGAAGAACTTGCGCTTATGCACCGCTACGTGGACAAGACAAGGCCCCGCATCCTGATTACAGACGAATACAAGAAGCTCCTCTGGGAAGAAAGCCTTAAAGGCGGCCTTTCCTACGGAGAAAACAGGCCCACGCCCTACAATGCAGGCTCTCCGGGTGGCTTCCTTACCTTTGACGACTATTTTGAGCAGATACGCCCCACCCTTTTGGAAGAAGAGCCACGCCCGCTATGGGAAGCCAACGTGGGATCCATAAACATAAAGTTTTTCCGCACCATGCACATGCCGGACAGCGTCCCTTCATGGAGGGAAAGCGCATGGAGCACGGGCGTCCTTATAGACAACCGCATTCTTTTTCCCGGAGACACCCGCTTTGACAGGGAACTTCTGGAATACATGCAGAAAAAGTACAACATTGAGTGGATTTTCCATGACGTTCAGGGCTACACAGGCGGAGTCCATGCCGGTATTGAAGAGCTAAAGACGCTTGATGCCGAGACAAAGAAAAAGATGATTCTCTGCCACTATGCGGACAACTTTGCCAGCTACGATGCAAAGGCTGACGGTTTTGCAGCCCTTGCAAAGAGGGGAATCTACTACGATTTTGGAATGTCGGAAGATGTTGCTGTAGGTCAGACGGCTTCGGAAACGGCTGTTACGGTTGCAACGGAATCCCCGGCTGAAAAGGACACGGCAACTTCACAAGCTGCCGCAACAGCCCCTGCAATAGCATAGCTTTCTAGCTTTTCTTTACCTTCTGCCGAATGCCTCAAGGTTTGCAAGTCCCCGCTTGAACTGGGGAATTCTTGCGCAAGCCGTAACGGAAAGCGGGCTTCTGTCTCCACGATTAAGCAGATGGTATGCAACCCCTGCAATCATAGCGCCATTGTCTCCGCAAAGCTTTAGCGGAGGAAATATGCACTTTATTTCAGTATGTTCTGCAAGCATTGCCCTTAGCCTTGAATTTGCCGCTACACCGCCACCAGCAACAACTGTTGTAAGGCCTGTTGCCTTTACAGCCCGCAAGAGCCTTGTAACCAAAGTCTTGCATGCCGTCTCCTGGAAAGAAGCCGCAATGTTTTCCACAGTATTCTCGTAGCCTTCGTTAAGGAACATCTGGGCCTGGTGAATAACCGCAGTCTTTAGGCCGCTAAAAGAAACGTCAAATTCATGGTCGCCCTTGTCCAGCTTGGGAAGCGGAAAGCTGAATGCCCTTGCATCGCCTTTTTGCGAAAGCTTGTCTATTATAACTCCACCCGGATAGCCCAAGTCGTAGAATTTGGAAACCTTGTCAAAAGCCTCACCAACGCTGTCGTCTATAGTGGTTCCAAGGATTTCAAAGTCGTCAAAGCCATTTACCTTGGCAATTATGCTGTGGCCTCCGCTAACAAGAAGCCCTATGTAGGGGTAGGAAATGTCGTTTGCAAGGTGAGCCGCATACATGTGCCCCATCATGTGGTTAACCGCAAGGAAGGGCTTGTTTGCCGCCCAAGCCAGCGTCTTTCCAAAGGTAAGCCCAACAAGCAGAGAGCCCATAAGTCCCGGCCTGTTTGTAGCAGCAATAGCATCCACCTCGTCCAGCTTAAGATTTGCCTCTGCAAGCGCCTGCCTTACCACAGGTAGAATCCATTCAGCATGCTTACGGCTTGCAATTTCCGGCACAACGCCTTTGTAAATCTGATGGAAGGGAATCTGGGTTGCAACCACGTTGCTAAGAATTGTCTTTCCGTCCTCAACAATAGCGCAAGCTGTTTCATCACAAGAACTTTCTATTCCCAATACTTTCATATCATGCCCCGTAAAAACTCAAATCAAGTTAAGATAAAACCCCTCTGCCTACAAGCGCGCCGGAGTGGTAAAAACATAGCCCTTTGCAACAAGCTCAGGATACATGTCCTCCAAAAGCCTTGGCAAAACCGCAGCGGACTTGTCCACATGGCCTATGATTACCGCAAATCCAGCCCTGTTTGCAACTTCCAGCCCCTTGTAGATTTCGGCCAGCATTTCCTCACGGTTAACTGCATTGTCCAAAAAAGGAGCGTTTCTTTCTATTATATGTGTGTCCAGTTCAAGGGCAGCCTGCCTTGCCTGGGTTTGGCTCGTAGTGCGGGAGTCCAGAAAATACAAGCCCTTCTGCATGGCAAGGTCTATGATAAAAGTCATCTTAAGCTTGTCTTCTGTAATCAGGGAACCTTCGTGGTTGTTAAAGCCCTTAACCCCCGGCCCAAGTTCGCCCAAGTTCTTTTCTATAACCTGCTGAATTGCCCAGCTGTCCATGTCCGGCGTAATAGCTCCGGGTCCCGGATTTATGCCCAGGTTCTTTGCCTGCATTGGCTGGTGAAGCATAAGCTCCTTTCCGTCCCTGCGCACAAGGGCCGCACATTCAGCTGTGTGTGAAAGCCCCGGAAGAACCGCCACTGTTATTGGAAAAGGAAGCGCGGTGTATTTTTTAACGTTTGCAACACTCATGCCGCCGTCGTCAATAACAAAGGCAAGCTTAGCAGCGTTATTTGCAGGCGGAATGTTGAATTTTGGCCTTGCTTCCTGAATTCCACCGTCCGGCCCATGGGGTTTTTGAATGGATGCAAGTTCATGCCCTGTCCCGGCATTACCTGACGCACCGCTACCCGACGCACCTTGGTTACCAGCATTGCCAGTTCCAGCAGCCGCGCCGCTAGCATGGGAAGATGAAGTGGTGGAAGTGCCGCCATCCGAAGCCGAGCCCGCATTGCCATCCGTGCCAGCGCCTCCAACTAAACCTGAACTGCCAGACGAACTGCCAGACGCACCGACACCCGATGCCCCGCCGGATTTTCCAGCAGACACGGAAGCCCCCCCGCCCTTTTTTTTCTGGGCAGGCAAACTCGCAAGGTTTCCGCCGTCAAGGGTAAGCGCAGCTTCATCCCCTCTGGCTATTGCAGGCCTTTCCTCCGCAGGCGAACCGCCAAGCAAAAATGCAGTTCCCAGAAGAAGGGCACAAAAGAATACTATGCTGGCACACAAAATGCACACATACTTGCTGTTAAGAAGCACCTTGGGCTTTTTCTTCCTAGTGGAAGACCGCCTTTTCTTTGAGCGAACCGTCTTTTTTTTGCCGTTAGATTCCCTGTTTGCAGACATCGCCCGATTATACAAAAAAAGCGCCTTTTGTTCAATTAAGCGCTGTAGGTCTGCTGTAGCTATGCAAAATAAGAGCTGTAACCGCGCAAAAGCCCCCAGCCTGCATCCTACTTCCACAAATAGCTTGAATGAATCCCCTTAAGGTAGCCCATGGAACCGCTTGCAAAAAGTGCAACCCCAACCGTCAGCGCAATGTAATTATCTTCATTGCAAAGAATTAGGTAGCCAAGAGTCATAACCGCAAAGCTGGCAAGAATCAGAGCCGAATTGTTGGACTTAGACTGCATGTAGTGCATAAAAAGCGTAAGCAGCGTAAGAATCACGACCACCGCCACGTAAATAATCAGAATACCCCGGCAGCCGCAAAAAATCGTGCTGGTCGTGGAATGGTTCAGGCTGTTCATGGGCAGGGTAAGCCCCGCAAAAGCAGAAATTATAATCATTATCAGAAAATTGCGCTCAAAATTCTGCCTCTGCTCATTTTCCCTCAAAAGGGCGGCAAAAAGAAGGCTTATCGGACAAAGAATCCTCCCCGAAAGCACTATCCTTGCCATAAAAATCACAGTCCATGACGAAGGCTGAAAATCCTTCACGGAAATCAAAAGTCTGGCCCCCTCAAAGCAGCAGCCAATCAGAAAACCCGAAAAATACGAAATCTCAACCGCCTGGGTCTTCTCAAACATAAGGTAAACCGCAAGCGTGCAAAGGCAGCCGTAAAGCATAAAAAACACAGCCCCGGCAACCACGGCAGGAAAAGCCACCGGAAAAGCGCCGGAAAAAAAATAAAAGGGACGGATTGCATTCTCGGGAAGCCCCACCCTGCCCCCCAAAGCCTTGTAGGCAAAAAAGAGAACGTTAAAAACCCCGTGCAAAAGGAAAAGGCAAAAAAGCCCTATCAAAAAGCGGTTTCTTATTTTTAAAGTCATAATCTAACAATACCCCACCGCCCCAGATTTTTCAAGGCAAAAACTTTAAATTAGAAACTTAAAAAAATCCACTTCTTCTGAATGATACTTTTATGGACGGTAATTTTTCCGGCTCTACCATTTTACTTTTTGACTAATCCGACCGCCCATGCCCCTCGTCACCGCCCTTCCGGGGTTCCGCCCTCCGGCTCCATTGCCGTCTGTCCGTAAAAATGCACTTGCCCCCGCAAAGACGACCAAGTTGCTCAAGCCCCATACTACATGAGTTACCAAAAAACAGCCGGCAACGCTACCGCGCCCCTCCACGGCGGCGTAGGCTTATCATCAAAAAACATCATGCAAACAGCAAAATGTCATTGCCGGGCTTGACCCGGCAATCTTTAACCACAGATAATACCTTTATTTATTAAATTTCAAAAATGACTTCCTACTATGTTTACATAATGTCAAACTATACTAATACGACACTTTATATAGGCGTAACAAATGATTTAAGCAAAACATTTGAATGAACTTCCCATCAGCCATTACCGGGCTCACTGGAAACTGCCTTGCGAAAGCCCCGGCAATCTTTAAAACCACATCTACTTATGGCTAAAGATTCCCGCATCAAGTGCGGGAATGACAACACTTTGGCTAAGGGGTTTACCGAGCGGTACCCAACTTACGCAAATGCGGAAGCTGTATATAATTTCCTTGCAGGCCTTTCGTATTTCTTTTTGGCTAAGGGGGTTACTGAGCGGAGCGAACCACGCGGAAGCCAATGCTACATTCGCAGTGTTGGGGGTCGTAGGCATGCCGCAATGCAACAGAACAAAACTCAGCGTCACTGTAGAAGCCACCGCCACGACGCACGCGGCCAGAGCCAGACGACACACTGGGACCGGATACAGGGGTGCTTGCGTTTAGCGTATTGGTGTTCCAGTCCCAGCACAATTCCCATACGTTCCCGCTCATATCGTAAAGGTCCAAACCATTTGGATTCTTTTTCTTTACCTCGTGTATCTTTGTGTCGCTGTTATCCTCATACCATGCGTAGCTTCCAAGACTTGCAATGTCGTCAGTTCCCGCATAGACAGTCGGATTTGCAACCGCGCATCCTGCCGCCCCTCCAAGAGCCGCATATTCCCATTCCACTTCCGTAGGCAGACGGTAGCCGTTCGCACTAAAGTTGCATGTAACTGCATCCCAAGTGCTGTCACCTACAGTTGGGACATTTCCCCATGCAGAAGGATTCGTTGAACCATTTATCGTATAACAGGGGTTAAGACCTTCCGCCATACTGCGCTTGTTACAGTAGACTAGTGCATCATACCAACTTACGTAATAGGCAGGATAGTTGTCTCCAGCTCCGTAAAAGGAATCAGGCTGCCATATACCATAGGTACAATATTGCTCGTATTCAGCCTGCGTTACTTCGTGATCGCAGATGTAGAATGCCGCAATTGTAACATTACGTCCATTAACAAAAGCACTTGACCATGAGTTATTGGAAAACTTATCACCACCTGTCACCGTGCCACCAGAAACCATAATAAAACCTTCTGTTGTCACTGCAACCTCTCCACCACCACTCTCCGCAACAGGGGCTTCATAGTCATCGGAGCCACCACCGCAGGAAACCAGCAAAAGGCTAAGGGCACATGCTACAAGTACCCCCCCCGACACCATACACAAAACAAGTTCTTTTTCATAATGCTCTCCAAAACATTTTAATAATATAAACTTAATTATTGCACAAAAGCAGTCATTTTTCAACAATTACAAATCATCTACTAAAATAACATTTGCTTCAGAAATAAGCTTTACAACTGCTTCAACAAGTTTTTTATAGTTTTCTTCAGAAAGTTTTCCAACTTTTCTGTCAAAACAAAATTTATTTACCGCACCGAAAAGATGTATTACTGAGACTGAATCTTTTGAAAGACCTGTTTCTTCTTTTTTAAAAAGAATATTGGGCTCGTAATCGGCCCTATCTAGATTTGAAGTAAATGGAATAACAAGAGCTGTATTCAAGTCTTTTATTCCTAGCAAATCATTTTGCATTATTACCGCAGGACGAACTTTTGAGGGGAGACTTCCGACAGGTTCACCAAAATCAATAAGCCAGATTTCACCATGTGTCATCTTTTAGTTCCTCCCACATTGCGTTCATGGAAGTTCTTGTCATATCTTTTTCTAATTCTGTATAATCTTCGGAAGGGCGTTTTGATTTTAATGATTCAAGCATTTTACCCATCAATATAATGGTCTGTTCATACGAAAGAGAAAGCACTTGTTCTGAAAAATCTGCAAAAGCTAAATCTGACATATTTGTACCCCCTTTACCTAATATCATACCACAAACACCATAAAATTCAATCGTATTTTCCTTTAGCATCCCCAGGCGCGGCAGGGATTGGAGCACCGCCGAAGGCGTTCCCCGCTTGCGGGGAATGGAGCGAAAGCGGAAGTGCGGAAAGCCCACACACGGGGCACAGCTTCTTCTTTAATAAAACTGCCGGTAAAACCATAAAAGTGCCGCCATAATAAAGAAGAAAAAGAACATTTTCAGGCAAAATAAAAGCCCTAAAGATAAAAATTGCCATTCCGATAAAAAAAGAAAGAATTCGTTTTATAAATTTGGGAGGACTTATGAAAAGAATTGTTGCTTCACTAGCGCTTTTTTTGTGCGCATCACTCCTTACCACTCAAACTGTCTTTGCCGGCGACGCAGCCGTTTTTTCCGATATAGGTTTTTCTTCCGACGGTAAAGTTTACGTATTCGGCCAGTACGGAAAGCTGGACAAAACTTACGAAGCCTGGGCAGAAATCTACACAGTGGATGTGGCTGGAAACGTATTTGTAAAAAATGAAGTCTACAAGACAAGGAACAAGTCAGGTTCAGGCAAGAACGCTTACGACAGGCTCCTAAAAAGCAATTCGGCAAAAATAGACAAATACAACTGCTCCAAAAAGCAGATTCCCCTCTACGTGCGCGAAAGCAACACAAAGGCACCCGGCGACGAAATCATCTTCAAGGATTTTGACGGCTCGGAGGAAGCTGGAGAGGACATCTACTACAACATAAAGCTCGTAAGCAAAAAGTCATGGGACCGCGGGCCAAATGTCCAGTCAAGCTTCTACATAAACCTGGAAAAAAAGGATTCCGAGGGGAACATCATCTACAGCAAAAAAGTTGGAACCCCGGACTACTGGAGGGAAAACATCACTTCCTACAGAATCGACCGCATCTTTACCGACCCGGCTGGAAAGAGCCTTGTCTTTATAGTGGAAAAGACCCTAAAGGATGACAAGGGAACGTCCATCCGCTACATGGTGGAGACAATCCGCCTTTAAATTTGGAAAATCTTTTGGTGGGAGGCAACTTAACAACCTGCTTTTAAATTAAGTTGTCGTCTAAAGATAGATTTATGCGGTATATGCGCCTGCCTTTTGCATATACCGCATTTTTTTTGCCCTTTACAGTCCCTTGATTTTTAAGTAAAATCACATTATAAATTAAAAATCACCAGAGTTTTACAGAGGCTTTTTATGGAAAAAACAAACCGCTCAATAAACTATAAAATCGCGCTTACGGGCGTATTCGGGGCACTCAGCGTAGTATTAAGCTTTACCCCCCTCGGCTACATACAGATAGGCCTCCTTGCCATAACCATAATGCACATCCCGGTAATCCTTGCCGTAATACTTGCAGGCCTTGTCCCGGGAGTAAGCGTAGGTCTCATATTCGGTCTTTCAAGCCTAATCAGGGCAGCCCAAACAGGAAGCCCCTTTTTCATCAACCCCTTCTGCTCAGTCCTGCCAAGAATGCTTTTCCCGGTTGCGGTCTGGGCTATATGCAAGCTGCTAAACAAGCTGCCCGGCTTTTCAAAAGTAATCTCCGGCTCCATCGCAGCAGCCGTAGGCACACTCTGCCACACACTTATCGTAATGGCAGCCCTCTACATCTTCTACGCGGAGCCTCTTCTGCAGGGAATGAAAGGCGCAATGGAACAGTTCGGCTTTTCTACGGACAACCTTTCCCCGGTCGGAGGCTTCATCGCAATAATCGCATGTACGCTTGCCACAAACGGAATCTGGGAAATAATAACGGCTACAATAATCGTTGCAACAGTGCTGACTTCAATTTATGCCGTAAAGAACAAAAAATCAAAGCTTAGTAAAATCGAAGAACTTCAGTAACCGCTATTCCACAAGCTTCTTCTTTCCCCACTCACCCAAAAGATTGTGGGCATCCTTTGCGGTAAGAACCTTTGCAAAAAGAGGAAGCGTCATCTCAAAGACTTGGCTCATAAGAATTGCCTCGTCCCCCGCAAATTTGCCAAGGACATAATCCGCAACAGAACCGTTGGTGCACTTTCCAACGCCAAAGCGCAGCCTCCAAAAGTCAGCAGTACCAAGCACCGCTTTTACAGAACGCAAACCGTTATGCCCTCCAAGGCCACCGCCCCACTTTAGGCTAACAAAGCCCGGCGCAAGCTCTATCTCGTCGTGCACAATCAGAATGTCTTCCGGCGGAATCTTAAAAAAATGAGCCGCCTCTACAACCGCATCGCCGCTAAGGTTCATGTAGGTAAGAGGCTTCATAAAATAAATCTTTGCAGGTGCGGAAGAAGGAATGGGCAAAGAACCGTCAGACCTCTGCTTTACAAGCCCGCTTTCCAAAAGCCAGCCCATAAGCACTTCGTAGTCAATTGCACAAAAGTCAGACTTGTACTTGTTCTGCCAGCTTATTTTATTTGCAAAAGGCAGCGAGTCTTCAAACATCCAGGCGGTATTGTGCCTTGTGTTCTCGTATTCGCGGCCATAGTTTCCCAAAAATGCAACCAGCTGAATCATGGCTATAAAAGCCTCCTGCACTCAAGGTAAAAGCGCTTTTCGCTGGCCTCTCCCATACTAAAGCTCTTTCTTGGCAAGGGGCCTGTCTTGTTGATTGTTGCAAAGAAAGAATCCTTGGCAACAGGTGGCAAAAGAATTGTTACGTTCCCCTCTTTTGCACCCAAGCGGAAGACTTCCCCGCTTCCGTGTATATAGTCAATCTCTATTGCCTTACCAGAAGAATTTCTTTCTTTTATAAAGTCATCAAGAAGGGGCTGAATCTTGCTAACAAGAAGCTCCTTTACGCCAGTCTTGCAAAGAACATAGCTTGTCTTTCCACAGGCAGTATAGACAAGGCCAAAGTTTCCACCGGAAGATGCAACTTCTTTCTCCAGCTCCCTCTGGTCCTTTGCAAAAGAAACAGAAGCATTCATTTTGTCCTTCAAAAATCCTTCAAGTTCATCCTTATCCGCACCCAAAACAACGCGGTGAATAGGCTCAAAGGTAAGACCCTGGTCATAAATGTTAACAATTTCTGCAAGGGCATAGCGCACAGGGCAAGCTGCAATTTCTTCATCACTCTTTCCCAATGCCTTAAGCTCTGCCTTGTATTCATCCCAAACAGCCTTAGCCGTGGCAAGCGAATGGTTTCCGTCTCCTACCGCAAACATAAAGGCACTTCCGTCAGAATCCGTATTCTTCTGCTTTAATTTGCCAAGAGAATCCTTAACCAAAGAAAGCTCATCATCAGAAGAAAGGGCCCAGCCTGTAATAGAACCGCTTTCAAGCATAAGGTTGCCTGAATAAACAGGGGCTTTTTTCTTTGCAGCATCCCCTGCACGCTCAACAAGAAGCCTTTGCTGGTCGTTTACCAAAAGCATTATGTGGGGGCTTTCAAGAGGTGCGCCCTTCCTAATCTCCTTACGCGGAGGAATGCGGTCAACAATGGTGGCCTCCGTAGCGCGTATAAGGCTCTTGCTAAAGGGCTTCCACTCGTATGAATCAAGGTCTACCGCACACAAAAGGCCTTTCCTTACCCTGCCAAAAGCAGTTTTTCTTTCTATATAAATGAATTCATTTTTTGGCGCATCAAAAACACCTTCCTTCAAATATGAATCCATGGCCAAATGAATTTTCTTTATGCGCTCAGCCTTGTCTGGTCTGGAAAGATAAACCTCCGGCAAAATCAGATTCAAAGTGGAAGGTTTTCCACAAGTTGCCTTTTCCGCATTTTCCCAATAAGAAATATCCTGGGTAAACTGATCACATGCAATAACGCACCAAGTCTTTAAATCCTTATCCTTTGGCAGAAGAATCTCAGGCACTGCCAGACCGTATTCAGCAAAATTATTCATGCAAAGAGTATACCCCCATTTCGAATTTTATGCTATACTATCCTTAATTTATGCAATAATGCAGGAAATCAATTTTGTGTGCAACGGAAGAAAAATATGACAGAAACGCCCTTTGCGCGGGGGAGCGAAAGCGACCTTAATACCTTGTACGCGCAACTGAGGCGTTTCTGGCAGATTTTTCTGGGAGTGGAACACAAAATTGATTTCCGGCGATTAAAGACATATGGCGGCAATAGATTTTCAGCAGACATTAAAACAGTCTCAACTTCAAGTGATGAGCCAAAAGCAGATTCAGGCCATGAATTTGCTTGCAATGGGTTCCACCGACTTGCGCGAAGAAATCTACAGGCAGGCGGCGGAAAACCCTGCCCTGGAAGTAAGGGAACTAGGCTCTTCCCTAAGCAAAAAAAAGACAGGTTCAAACAGGCCAGACACAACAAGGGTTACCGGCAATGTAAGCCAAACCGCCCAAGAAGCAAGCAACTCTTACCAACAGGCACTTGAATCAAAGCAAGAATTCAGAAAAAGCCTAAAAGAAAACCTGCTAAGCCAGCTGCACATGGAAGACCTCTCCAAAGAAGAAATGGACCTGGGCGAAAAGCTCATCTACAACCTCTCCGACAAAGGCTTCCACATGCTCTCCCCAATCTCCTTTATAGACAAGGGCCATCCAGAACAAAAAACGGAAATGCTAAACAAAATCATTTCCCTAATCCAGTCATTTTCCCCCGAAGGCTGCTGCACAAAAAATTCGGAGGAAAGCCTTTACGTACAGGCAAGACTAAAAGACAAGAACCAGCACCTTGCCCTCTTTATCCTAAACGGCCGTCTGGACTTTATAAACCCGCCGCTTGCAGACCGGGCAACAAAGAAAATCATCTCTTACCTTGCGGAACAAAAGAAAATGTTCGCACTAAAAGAAGACGATGAAATTTCAAAGATAGAGCTTTCAGATGTTACGGAAGACACAGTGCAAAAGGCAATAGACTTTATCCGCACCCTTACCCCCTTTCCCGCACAGGGATTCGGCATCAAGGAAGCCCATTACGTTGCCCCGGACATTTACGTAGAGGAAGTTCTTTCCGCAAACGAAAGCGAAAGCTTGCCGGAAGAAGACTTTTCCAAGGGCATGGTGGTTTACCAAGCACAGGTCGGCAAAGCAACAGTTAGCAAAACAGACAAACCCCAAGCAACAGTCTGGAAAGTCCGCCCCGCAAAAGACAGGCTCCCCGCCCTAAGCATAGACAAAACCTTCGAACAGTACGCAGATTCAAAAAACAAAGCCGTAACAGAAGGAATAAAAAAAGCCCGCGATTTTATAGAAAGCATCCAGTACCGCCAAGACACACTCCTTAGCGCAGTTTGCGTAATCGTAAAAATGCAGCACGAATTTTTCAAGAAAGGCCCAGGCAACCTTGCAGCCCTAAAGCAAAAAGACGTGGCAGACATACTAGGAGTTCACGAAACAACAATTTCCCGAATGGCAAACAGCAAGTACATCCAGTGCCAGTGGGGCTTGTTCGAAGTAAAATATTTCTTTACAAACGCAGTCTCAGACACAAGCAAAGACCAGGTACTCTTCCAAATAAAACAGATTCTCGAAGAGCACAAAAACGACTCAAAAAAACTGAGCGACCAAAAAGTTGCAGACGCACTTGCCGCAAAAGGAATAAATGTTGCCCGCCGCACCGTTGCAAAATACAGGGCGCAGCTCAACATAGAATCATCCTACAACAGGCAGTAAAAACTCAAAGCGCACCACTATCATTATAAAAGCGCACCGCAGTCATTACAAAAACCCACCGCTGTCATTACAAAAGCCCACCGCTGTCATTACAAAAGCCCACCGCTGTCATTACAAAAGCCCACCGCTGTCATTATCGGGCTTGACCCGATAATCCACCCCAGCCGCAAAATCAAAGCCCAACCTTCACGCTAACAGATTCATACCCCGCACCCTTTATCATGCTCTCCAAAAGCGACTTCACCTTCTTATCCGCATCCTTTTCAATTCCAGAATCCTTTATCTGGGAAAGCTGACTTTCCATTGCGCGCTTAATCTCTTCCATAACTTCCTTGGTGTTCACGCCAACAAAAACGCCGTCCTTTTCATCAAACACTTCCTGGCTAAGAAGGGCATTCTCCAAAATCTCCGAGCGCGGAACTTTTACAGAAACGCTGTTTCCATCGGGACTAATGTTTATTCCAATATCAGAAACATCGCGAATTCCAACACGGATAATTCCCGTGTACTTAACAATGCTGTAGGCCTTGCTCATTCCGCCCACCGCAGATTTTTTTATGCTCACAACATCGTTGTAGGTGTACTTAATCGCAGTAAGTTCTGCAACTTCCTGAATCTGCGAAGAAATCGTAGAATATTTTCTTTCTATCTGAATCTTTGTAAATTTTTTCCAGCCATAGTAAGCGGCAAGAAGAGCAGCAAGCAAAACAAACAGGAAGACAAAAAATTTCACAAGGCGCAAAGTCCCGGCAAAAGAAGAAGCCCTTCCCCTCTCTTCCCGCCCAGCATAGTCGCGCTCACTTTCCCTGTCTATCCTTCTATATTCTTCTTCCCTAAGTGCAACTTCATTTCTTTCTTCATGCCCGGCCTTTTTTCCCGCACGACCAGCATTTTTCTTCAAAGATTTTTTTTCCATAAGTCAATCTCCTAAAAAAAATGTATCATAAATTTTCTTTTTATAAAAGCGTATTTCTTCTTAATTTTCTGGACGGTACTATTATACGCTCTACCATTTTACTCTTTGGCTAATTCGACCGCCCATGCCTTTTGTCACCGCCCTTCCGGGGTTCCGCGGGCCCCTACCCGCTCCATTGCTACGCAACGGGCTCGCGCCCGCCCCTCCACGGACGGCGTACGTCGCCCAAGAAAATCCATCCATGGATTTTCTTGGGATTGCAGAAGCGCGTTGCACTTCTGCATGTTGCTAAGCCGCCATCCATGGCTCGGTATTGCTCGGCAAGAACGCCCTCATCCATGGCTTTATATTAATTGGCAAGAAATAAAAATACCGTTCCCTGCACTCGCAGCGCAGCGTCAAGCGGCTTGTCGAAGGGAACATTTCTCAAAAAAATTTACGCAAACTTCTATGTTTTTAACTTTTAGCTATGAATATATATATGTAGACCAAAGAAAAAAACGGAGACAAAAATGAAAAAAAGACTCTTAGCAGTTTTATGCCTTGGGCTTGCAGTTGGCAGCGCAACATTCCCAAGCGACCTTTCTGCCCAAACAAAAAACCAAACTTCATCAATCGACGGATTTGAATTTGTAAACAAAGACATAGGAGAAATTCTCTACACGGTAAGTATGTACCGGGGAATAGCAATCGTTGCGGACGACACGGTAAGCGGCAAGATGACATTCCGCTTTGCAGGCACGTCTTTCGAAAACGCCTTTGACAGCTTTCTAAAAGCCCACCGCCTTTACGTAAACAAAAGCCCTGAACTGTGGATTGTAAGCAGGGTAAGCATAAGACAAGAAGACGGCACTTTCTTTGCAGACGCAATGGACTGCAAGCCTTCCATGATTGCAGAAAAACTGGGAAGCTATTTCGGCACAACGGTAACTTACGAGCAACTTTCGGAAACACCAGTTTCGCTCCACGCAAACTTCCGCGGGCAGGATAAAAGCCTAGCTCTAAAGACCCTGCTGGAGGCCTTGATTAGGCAGTGCGGGAAGGAATACGTCTGTGAAAATGTTTTTAGGACGGAGGATCAAGCCTCAATCGAATTTCATATAAAGCGGGCAACAAACCATAACGATGGCCGCATGCAAAATGCAGGAAGCTCACGACTCCACATCGCCCGCAATCAACAGGAGCAAGAACTTTTTGACGCAGACATTCAGGATACAAGCGCGGGGGTCTGCCTTGAAGAATTGTTTTCAAATGCCCAAAAGCAGTTTTTGTTTTCATGCGACACATCAGCTCCAATAAAAAGGATAAAGTTCCAGGGAAAGAGTTTTGAAGACACGCTTTCGCTAATTTGCTCAAGTGCAAACCTTGACTGCACGGAATGTGGGGGAATATACTACGTCATCCCGCCACAGGAAAAAAGCAGTTCAGCGCGCGACGCAGGCAAAATATGGAAGAGGCACCAGTTCAAGTACTATCCATGCACAAAGGCAAACAATCTTATTATGCAAAGATTCGGCCAGCAGCAGGCTATCATGTTGGAAGACGAAAATGCCATACTATATTTTGCAAAAACAAAGCTCCACGATTCAATAGAAAAGTTTTCGTCATCATTCGACACAAAACAAAACATAAAGCGCATCGAATTGCGCTACATAAAAACCGCAGACTTTCTGGCAGCCCTTCCACCAGGAATAGAACAGTCCCAAATCGTAAAGTCAAAAAGCGACAACGAATTTTTCTTTACAGGAAGCGAAGAACAATATAATCAGCTAAAGGAAAACCTTAGCCTAATCGACGTTAGCGAAAAAAGAATCCGCTACGACCTGCTTGTAATGCAGTACCAGTCAACGGATGACTTTTCCTTTGACGCATCTCTTAGCTCAAGACGGCTTGCCTTGGGAGACAAGCACAACATGAGCGCGGCACTTGGTTCAGTCCTAAACCTCAACCTTGATGTTGTGGGAGCATTCGGACTAAAGTTTGCATCATCACTTCAAAGCGCAATAAACGAAAACCGGGCACACGTTTTTGCAGACACAACCCTTCATGGCGTTAACGGAGGAACGATAAATTTCAAGAACACAAACACCTACCGCTACCGTGACAACAACCTAGATCCTGAAACAGGAAAGCCCGTCTACTCAGGTATCACACGCGAAATTGTTTCCGGCCTTACAATAGACATAACAGGATGGGTAAGCGGAGACGGAATGATAACAAGCAAGGTTGCCGCATGCGTTTCAAGACAAGGGGCAGACCTTTCTTCCAAAACAGGAAACCCGCCTCCCACAAGCGAAAAGACAATCACAACAGAAGTGCTTGGCAAAAGCGGAGAACCTGTAATCCTAAGCGGTCTACTGCAAAACGAAGATTCCCTCGTAGAAGAAAGGACTCCCCTGCTCTCAAAAATTCCTGTCATAGGCTGGCTCTTCAAGTCCCACAAAAGAACAAAAGAAAACACAGAGCTTGTAATCTATCTTATTCCCCACTGCGAAAAAAAGGAAAAAGATGCAAAGAGTCCAATGCAGCCGGAAGAATCTGAAAAAGAATTTACCAAGCGCGTCCTTGACAAATTCATTTTCTCAAATAAAGAGGAGCTTTAAATGAGCGGCTTTAACTCCAACTTTTCACTTTCACCGGTGTTCTGTCTTCACAACGGAACAATTGTCCTTGATGACAACAAGCCGGAAAACACAATAACATTCGGGCTTCTGGATTCTTCAAATGAAAAGCTAAAAGAAAGGCTCTGCCATGCAGTCCATTCAAAAAATGACTTTACGGGAAAGACTTGCGGTATAAATTTCAGGCAGATAAAAAAAGAAGAATTCAACTTAATGCTTTCAAAACTTTTTGAGCGCAAGGAAAACAATCTGGCAGCGGAAGAAAGCAGTACGCTAAAAGAAAAGGAAGAAAACGAAGCATCAGCCTTGCTTTCCAGCCTAATATTCAGTGCACAGCACCAAGGAGCCACAGATATACACATTGAATCAGAGGACGTGCGCTTCCGCGTAAAAGGCAAATTGTCAAAATACACAAGTCTGGAAAACAAGAGCCGGGAATCGCTCGTTCAAAGAATAAAGCTTCTTGCAAAAATGAACGTAGTTGAAAACAGGCGGGGTCAGGACGGGCAATTCTCATTCCGAGGAAACAAAAACGAAAGTATTTTTGTCCGAGTCTCATGCATTCCCACCGTCGGTTCAAGCGGAGAAAGTGAATCCGTTGTCCTCAGGCTCCTTGATTCATCAAAGATACCACTTTCGCTAGAAAAACTTGGATATGACATTTTGCAGATTGGGCTTCTAAAAAAACTTTGTCGCATGGAAAATGGCCTAATCCTTATCTGTGGTCCAACTGGCTCCGGAAAATCCACTACAGCAGGAGCACTTCTCCAGGAAATAAGGAAGACTGAATGCGAGACCAAAAAAATAATCAGTTTGGAGGATCCCCCCGAATATGTTTTACCGGGAGTTACGCAGGTTAAGATTCAGGCAGGACATGACATGGATTTTGCAGATGCACTAAGGAGGGTTTTCAGACAGGATCCAGACGTAATTTTCATTGGAGAAATACGCGACAGTCTTACGGCCAAAGTTGCGCTTCAGGCGGCTCTTACAGGGCATCTTGTAATTGCAACCCTGCACACAGGAAACATTACACAGGCAAAGCTCCGCCTAACAAACCTTGGCGAGAGTTCTTCCCTGGTAGAAGAAGTCACCAGGGGTGTAATCTCCCAGAGGCTAAACAACGGGAAACTCCGTGCAGAAATCGAGGTGAGCAATGTCAAGTAAAAACAGATTTTTATTCGTAAAGGTCCTCAATTCGCTTTTGGAATCTGACATAGCACTTTCAAAGGCACTTATCATCATTCAAAAAATGAAGTCTGTAAAAAATTCAGTACGAAATGCTGCGGGGGAAATAGAACTGTATCTTCAGCAAGGCTCACTCTTTTCCGTTGCGCTGCAAAAATGTTCTTCCATTGAATTCAATTCAATATACGGAGCCTTTGCATCATGCGCACAAAACGGAGGAAGCATCCGCAAAATATTCAACTTCCTATACAAAAGGGAAGACAGAATCAGACAGAGACGACAAAAGATTATTCTTTCAGTTATATACCCTGTCTTTGTAACAATTGCAGCGATGACAGGCTGCATAGCACTTATGGCATTCGGCAAAAACATCATCCCAAACATCACGGGAAAGTTTGACTTTGACCTTTACCATAAAAATGCCGTGCGCGGATGCATAAGTGCAAATATATTTTTAGCTGTCTGCATCGCTTTTTTCTTCCTTTCAATCAAAAGGATTTTTTCAAAAGAGGAATACATAGACACGTTCAATATATTGAATTTTCTTACTCTATCAGGAGTGGATTTTTACAATGCGCTAAAAACATCACTTCTTGCTGTAAAAAGCAATTCAAATCTTAGGAACAAAATCATCCTTGCACTTTCTGATTTGGAACATGGACACCGGGCATCAAAAGCATGCCAGAGGTTTGGGGAAGAATTTCTTTTACACATGGAACTTGCAGAACAATCAGGACGGGCAGACCAGGCATTAAATTCAATTTGCGAAAATCTTGAAAGAAAAAGCGGGGAATGGTCAAAAGTTTTTATGCAGATGATTGAACCCGTTTGCATGACCATCCTTGCAGTCTACATAACGCTCTTATTAAAGACGGTTATTATGCCGGCTTTGTTTGAATATGGAATATAGCTAATAACTTTACGGAGGAACTATGAAAAAAATCAGGACAAAAAAACGGGGGTGTTTAAATGAAAAAAATCCTAGACAGGGGAATCATTGCAGCGGTTTTACATTCGTTGAAACGCTTGCGGTACTTGCAATCGGAGCACTCCTCTCTGCAGGAGCCGGGATTTCCGCCGCCCGCATCATGGAACTTGCAAGAAAGACATCGGCCAGGCAAACACTCGAGCATTACAAGGCGGCCATGCAATCCTACTATCTGGACTGCGGCAGTTTTCCCACAACAGAACAGGGGCTTGTTGCGCTGTGGACAAAACCCACTCTTGTTCCCGTCCCGCAAAACTGGAACGGACCATATCTGGACAAGGAAGTCAAACCTGACCCTTGGGGAAATGACTACGTGTACATCAAAAACGGAAGCGCAACCTTTCCGTCGGACTGTCCGCAAAACTTACCCTATGCCGTCATCTGTTACGGAGCAGACGGAGTAGCAGGAGGAGAAGGTGAAAACGCTGACATCGTTTCTTATAGATAAGCTTAACAAAAAAAGCGAGGGACATATACTCATTCTTACAATGATTGTTCTTTGTGCACTTTCATTTGTATGTGCGGGGATTTGTGCCTGCGTAAATGCTCAATACAATTCAGCTGTAAAGCAAAAGTATGAATTCTATTCTTATGTAGAAGCAGAAAACAATGCGACTAAAGGAAATATAAAATGAAGATTATAGAATTAATATGCTGCTGTGCAATTATATTTTCTTTTTTCCCCTTTATATCTGAAGCTTTGACTCCAGCCATAAAGATTCATTCAAAAACTGTACAGATTGAACATGAATTGAACAGAGATAAATTTTTATATAACGGATTCATAAACTTGTGCAAGACAACTGAAGATTCGCAATGGCTTCTAGAATCCGCCCTATGGAAAGACACATGTACAGCATTATGGAATTTTGAAGACTTAAAAATACAGCACGAAGGAAATTTCTACAGGGAAACATGGAAGTGCTACGGGAAAACCATGGAAGCATTATTCTACAAAAAACAGGAGGAGTTATGAAAAAGGAATACGTAAAACGAGACGACTATGAGCTTTATTCTTTTCCAATGCCGTTTTTACTCAAGAGCAGCAGAAGGAAGAATTATATTGCAAAAAAACTTGAACAGCTCCACCCATGTTTTTCTGATGACTGCTGCTATGACACAAAATACAGTCTCAAAAAAGGAAAACTTATGGCAGCCGTTGCCGTCATGGACAAGGTAAAACTTGCTGAATACAAGAGCGGAGGCAAAAAGCACATTCCCCTAAAATTCGGAGATGAAAACAAGCTCAGGTTTTTCAATTCAGATAAGATTCTGAACATTTTCCTAGCTGTATTCATAAGCCTTTTGGCAGGAATATTTTTTGTTTCTCACACAATCCATTCAGGCGGAAAAATTCAGTCAGCAAGGCACAAAGAGAACAAAAGCCTCCCCAGTGTTATGGAAACTGACCGCAACGCAGATGTTTCCAAATTGCAAGTCCATCAGAGCCTACTGCTTGCATACAATACGCTTGATAACTTTTTGCAAAGGACTCGAGCGGAGGGTGGAAAAATAAAAAACTGTTCGCTAATTTTTCTCGAAGATAAAAATGCAGAGGAAACATACAAAATGAGCTTTAGCATGTCAGAATGTTTTCCGCAAGCCTTTTTTGACATCAAGGAAGACAAAAATGGTGGACAAAAAATATTTTCACCCGTCACCTACTCTGCATCCAAGCCAGAATTTTCCGCAAGTCTATACGGCAAAAGCCAAAATGTAATTATGCTTAAACAGGAACTTTCCAAAAGCCAAATTGACGACATTCGCCTTTCGATATGGAGTTGCAACGGAGTTTTGCTTACAGACTTTTCCGACGAAGGTACGGTTGAATTTCTTTTTCCAAACAGTTCGGCAGAAAAGCTTCTTGAAGGGCTAAAGTTTGCATGTGATGAACATTCTATTTTTCCGGCCGTAATAGAAATAGAAGGAGGTAAAGTAAACAGCAGAATGAAAATCATCTTTGCAGAAAAAATCGATGAAAAAGACTGCAACCCGCTTGCCCTAATAAACAAGCACAGTAGTGTTTTCTTGCCAAGAGACTTATCCAAAGAAAAAGCAAGTAAGATACCTGCACAGGCAAAAAAGTCTTACGTCATGGAAAAGCTTGAAAAGAGGGAAGCCTTTGGACGAATAACACAAAAAGACGGAAGCGTTCTTGTGTTTTACAAAAACAACAATGGAAAAATAACAGGAGAAAGACAATGAAAAAAAGCACAATATTGAAGGCGACATTCTGCGTAATCGTCAGCATAGCAATGTCCTCATGCGCAACAAATTCTTTTTCAAAGCAGGGAAATCTGCATGGGATGATAACGGATTTAAATGGAGAGCCAGTGGCAAACTATTCAATCACTGATGCAAACAAGAAAATCGTCACAAGTACCGATGACAGGGGATTTTTTACTCTTGAGCTAAAGGATTTAAGAAGAAAGGAATTTTTAGGGCACAAGCAAAATTGGCAGAGTATGAAGTTTGATTTTTCAGAAGCGTCAATCAACAGACTCTACGTCATTCAAATCAAAAACGCTAAAGACTTGAAAAATGAATTTGAAAACCTCTTGGAACAGGGCAACTATTTTCTTGCAGAGAAGACTCTTTCGGACTGCGAGGACGGGGCAATCCCTCAAAATGAACTTGCCATGTATAAGAGTTTAATTGCCTACAAAAAGGATGACTTTAGCGAAGCTAAAAGATTGCTTAACACCACTATGAAAAAAACTTTCGACTTTGATTCCAGCATAGAATTTTGCAAATACAAAAACTTGCTAGAATCAAAAATTCAAGAGACAAACACAGGAAAAGGAGAATAATTGAAATGAAAAAGAATGTTATATTCAGTTTTATTTTATCAGTTTTATTTTTTGGATGCGCCACCGAAGCAAATTTCAAGAAGCCCTACTACATATCAAACACACAAGTAAACATTGGAGAAAATTCAGGAATATGCAAATTTGCATGCGTATCATTCAATTTCTACAACAACAGTGAGCAAAATATAAAAAGCATCAAATTCTCCGCACGAGTATATGATTCAGAAGGAGAAAGCGCAGGATTAATATCAAATGGAATAAGATGCAACATAACATGCCCAATAGCCCCAAGAGAAGACAGATCAATTACCATTAGCCTCGATGACATCATTGGGCCTGAAGTAGATGAAAATTACACCGTAGATTTTTTATATGCAACAGAAATTGAATATGAAGATGGAACATCATGGGCTGACCCATTTGGGCTGTATTGCAACTAACTTAGGAGGCAGCAATGAAAAAGTTTACATTCATATTTTTTGTATTATTTTCAATTATATTGCAATCATGCAACTTTGGACTTGAAGATGTTTTCTCTTCCACCTGTTCCGACGGCACGCCACCATCCGTCCACCCGAAAAGCAAATGGACTTTTATCGTATACATGGCCGCAGACAACAACCTCGACTCAGCAGCACTTGAAGACTTTAGGGAAATTGAAAATGGAAGATGCAATAACGACCTTGTAAAGACATTAGTTCTTTTTGACAGGGCAAGCAGTAACAATGAAAATGAAAAATCCTGGTCTGGGACTAAGCTTTTTGAAATCGACCATTCATCGGCACAATCAAAATCCATTCAACTGAGCCACAAATCCCCAGAAGGAGACTATCTTTCTTCAGAAGAACTAAACATGGGGGATACAGAAACTCTGATTTCTCTCCTGAATTTTTCGCGCAAATATTATCCTGCAGATCACTATGGGCTTATCATCTGGGGGCATGGAACAGGATATCGCTTCAAGAAGAGCAGTACAAACAGAGCAATTGCAATTGACGACACCAGTGGAACATTTATGACAATCCCTGACCTCCGCAAAGCAATACAGACTGGAATGGGAAGTGATAAACTTGACCTCATTGGATTCGACACTTGTTTCGGTGCAGAACTGGAAGAAATTTACGAACTAAAACATGAAGCACATTGGTTTGCTGGAGTTGAAGGAGTTCAAGATGCAAGCGGATGGGATTATTCATCATGGATGAATCAAGAACTTGAGAAATGCACCCAAGGAAATGAAGTTGCAAAATTAATTGAAAAACAATATTCATCAAAGAACGATAAATCATTTGCAATCGTAAACATGGATGCAGTTCCCGACCTTTTTGAAGCATTCAATTCCTTTACAAAAAAAGCAGCACAATTGATAAATGATGAAAAAAACGCAACAAAGCTAAAAGAAAAGATAATGGCAGAGGCAAAAACATATTCTGTATCGGGAACTTTGCTTAACCCTGTATATGTAGAAATATCAAGCATGGCAAGTATTTTCTTGGAAGATTATCCCAAGCTTCTCAATGACATTTTACGTCTAAATGCTGCATTAAAAAAGGTCACTTCTGAAACATATTGCAGTGCACAAGAAATATTCCCCATAGGAATTTATTTTTGCTCCTGTAATGAAAAGGGGCAAATCGCAGAACAAACATCCTCATACTATATGCAAGGAAGCGGAGCAGACGGACTTTGTCAGTTTGTACAAGATGCAACTGGCTATGTTCCAACCGCAAACAAAGAAGGAAGCTTACTCGACAAATTGCTGAGTAATTATAAATTTTCATTGTAGGAGGTACAAATGAAATTAACTACAATCTTAAAAAGAGCATTTTGTTTGACAACAGGAATACTCCTATTACAGACAAATGCAATCACAATGCCGCTCCTAAAATTTGCAATAGGAGTTTCAGGAGGAAGTGCATCCTCATCTGCATCAGCAAGCTCAGGAGGCTCAAGCAGCACAGGGGGCTCTACAGGATCCGCCAGTTCTGGAAGTACATCCTCATCGGGAAGTTCAGGATCAACATCATCAAGCAGTGGAGGAGCGAGCGGTGACTCGGGTGGCGACTCGAGCGGAACATCCAACGGAGATTCCAGTGGCGATTCAGGCAACTCTGCAACTACAGGAGAGGGTGTAGGAGAAACAGTCTGGAACACATCAGGTCCTTCTGTCTCTGACAAAAGCCAGGCAGAAAGTATTTCAGCTACAATTTCCGGAATAGAATCTGCAATTTCAAATTGCTTTACCGGAATTCAAAACTCGGCAATTTCCGCCATATCTAACATTTCGTTTGGAAAAGGTCCCAAAAGCACACCGTCAGATGTATCATGCTTTTTTCATGCACCGAATGTTTTTGACTATAATGGAAAAATTAACAGCCAACTCTTTTCAATACCCTCTCTAAGCATATTCTCATCGGGAATAGCAAGTTCCATTCAAAATGCCCTTCCGTCAAATGTGACAGAAGCATCTGAGGCACCGTCGCTTGTAGGCGACCCGGTATTCATTACTGCAGGTAAGTTTTTCATCAACGATTATGATGCAAATTTTGCCTGGGGCATAAACAATTATACCGTTTTCAGAAACCTCATAAGCGGAAATCATTTGTGCGGTTCATATGGACACCAGTGGTTCTGTTCATTAGATACAAGAATTATCCGCGGAACGAACAACAGCGAACTGGAGAAGATTAAAGCTGAAATTAAGAAGCAGGAAAATGAAATAAAGAACACATCTAATTCCATAAGCTCCATTTCCTCATATTACCGTTCGGACCTAAAAGCAGAGCTTGAAGATGTAAAAGCAAAAGTAAAGGCAGCAAAAATCAAGCTTCAGAAGATGGAAGAAGATTCGATAAAAAATAAAGAACTGAATAAATTTTCCGAATGGGGATACGAAGACAAAGCCGCAATGCTCAATCCAAGTTCAATAATTTTTATTGATGACAACGGTAATATTTTTATTTTAGATTATAATGAAGAAAACAACCGCTATGAAAACTGTGACAAAGCATCTCCAAAGGAACTGTATGCAACGCCAACACCAGACGGAGGTACAGAAATCCATTATCTTTCAGGGCTGACAAAAAAATTTTCAGCATATGGACTTCCTGAATATTACAAAGACCGTTACGGATCCACGATTGTATTTTCACTTGACGGGGCACACAAAGTCAAAAGTATTCAGCATAATGGAAAAACTATATTGACTTTTTCCAGAAATGAAAAAAATTTTTTGACTAAGATTTCAAATGAACTTTCCAAAAGCCAGCGACACTTTTTCTACGACGGAAACAAGCTGCTAAAAGTCGTAGACGAAGACAATGACACATATCAATATGAATATGACAGCGATGGTGACATAAAAAAATGTATTAAGCCTGACGGAAATTTCAACGAAATTTTTTATGGTCAAAATTCTTCTGACAAAGACAGCAAGAAAGTAATTTCGGTCAAAAATGAAGAAGGATGGACAGAAACCTTTGACGGTGATTTTTCAAACGGGAAATTAACCTATACAGACCCAGAAGGAAAAAGCATTTCCTATTATTTTGAAGACGGAAATCATATTACAAAGGAATTTTTTTCTGATGGCAGGTTTACAAAAAGAACTTATGATTCAAACGGCAAAATAGCAACCTTGGAAAACAATTATGGTATCAAAGCTTTCTCTTATGATGCATATGGCAACTTGACAAAAACAAGCTATAGTGACGGCTCTAATGAGACATGGACATATCAGCAGCCATACAATCTTTTGACATCATATCGCGACAGAGACGCAGTTATTACGACCTTTGAATATGACGTTAATGGATTCCTAAAGTACATTAAGCGGGATGAAAAAACTCTCTTCAGCTACACGCCGAACAATTGGGGTGGAATCAGAAAAATCACAGGCTGCAACAATGATTCTTTTGAATATGACGAAGAAACTTATGCATTAAAGAAAGACAAAAATGGAAAATACGAATATGACCCTTACGGACGGATAATCTCCTACACAAACATCCAGGGGTTGGTCTGGACTTGGGATTACGATGGCCGCACAACGATATTCCGCACACCAACAAACATAGAACGAAGAATCACAACGAACAGCAGAAAGGATATCACATGCAAAACCGAAAGCGATTTGACAAGTGGCAAATCAAGGGCATGGCTATTCAACTATGGAAAGAGCCATAACATCACAGAAATAAAAACAGGAACAGGAGATGACATCAAAAGTGCCATTGCAAATGCAAGAACAAAATCAATCTATGAATACAACCCGTCAGGAAAAATAAAAGCATTGTATTTGTGGAATCATTCTGCTGCAGCATCAAATGATGCGCCCTGCATAAAAACAGAATACGAATACAATTCTTTGGGCGACATTACAAAAGAGACGAGATACTTTGTAGACAATAACAAGATGATTATTGGAAACAAGTTTACAAACGAATTTACATACTCGTATGAAAATGGAAACAAAGTAATCCGTATAAAAAAAGACGGAAATCTTTATGCGACGGAATTCTATAATGAAAAAGGCTTTCTTGTAAAAAAAACAGACGCAGAAGGTCGCTCTTCAACCAACAACTTTTCTCCTGCAGGAAAATTACGCGAATCTATAAATCCGTATGGAGGAATCACGAAGTATTCCTATGACCTTTTTTCTGGACAAATTGCTTCAATAGTACAAGATAACACTCATATTTTTGATTTCCACTACGGAACTGACAGTAGATTGGCAAGAAAAATCAGTGCAAGCGGATTTGTAACAAATTATTCATACACTGAAAATTCAGGAACGACAACCGTTACAGAGAGTACAAAAAATTATGTTCAAAAAACAGAATATGACTCTCTAGGCCGTAAGAAAATAATGCAAAAGCATCAGTGCAATGACGGAAGAACGCTTGTAGAAGAAATTACACACGATGATAAAACCGGTTCGGTAACAAGAAAAAACGGGAAAATTTATTGTGAATCAAAATATGACGTATGGGGAAATTTACTTTATGATGCAGAAACAGAAAAAACATTTTCCTACAATGAATACGATGCCGCAGTTACCGAGCAATGCGGAAAGACAACGACGCACTATCTTTACAACGCACTAGGAATGATTTCTCAAATAAAAGATGATAACAACGAGCAGAATTTTTCATACGATGCAAAGGGAAACCTTTTAAAGCATACGGATTCCTTGGGAACTGTTTTGGAATGCGAATACGACTCATTTGACAGGTGCACATCAAGAAAAGAAAGAGGCATGCCCCCAAAGGAATTTTCCTATGACGGATCAGGCCTTATTGTAAAAGTCTTTGAATCTGGTGATTTAATTCAGCAAAAATCCTACTCAAAAGACATGCGTACCCTAAAAGTACGTGATGCTCTCGGCAATTTGCGGACCTACACATTTGATTCATTCGGCAGAAATATCTGTGAAACGAACGCTTTGGGAAAAACAAAAAAGACGACTTACAACATAAGAGACAACTCTATTACCACAACGGATTTTAACGGAAACACAATCACACAAAGTTTTTCGGAAGAAACCGGAAAGCAAATCACGAAATATGGTGACAAAACATTCTCTGCTCTGCACTATGATGTTTTTGGATCCATCATAAAAGCCGAAACAGAGGCTACTGTTCAGACTTACAAGTATGATGAATCAAACATGCTGGTTTTGGCGAATGATGCTGACAAAACGACAAACTATTCGTATGACAAGCATGGACGCGTCACAAGAATTTCATTAGATGGATACGATACAATTTATAGTTATGATTCAAGCGGAAACTTAAATTCTGCAGTATCAGACATGAATAAAATCAATTTCTGTTACGATAATTCTGGGAATGAAAACGGTTCTTTAAGTTCAAGCGGAGTAAGTGTAACAAAGGAAAAAGATGAAATCGGCAGGGAAATTCTTACGGTTCAGAGGGATTCCTGTGGCAACATCTTGTTTGCGGAAGGAATTATCTATGACAGCAATGGTCATATTGCATGCACTATAAACTCAAAACCCTCATTCTCATTGTTTGAGTATGATAAGCATGGACGAATACAAAAACAGGTTGTCGCATACAGCAAAGAGATTGAAGAAAAAACTTACAGGGAATTTGAAGAATACGGTGAAAGGCCCTCTGCCCGTCCGATTTATGAGTCAGTTGACTTTCCAAAGGAATTCGCAGAAAAGGCAAAATTTCTTTGCAAAAAAATGAATTTGGATTTCACTTTCTCATCACAAGAATCATGGATTGAGTCATACAAATATGATTTAAACGGAAACAGAGTATCAAAGTCAAACGCATTGGGCACGCTGAATTATGAATACGATGCAGAAAACAGACTTGTAAGAATTTCAGGAAAAAATTCTTCAACAGCAGAGTTCAAATACGATGACAATGGAAATTTAATATCTGAAAATACCCTTTACAAAAACGTTACTTTATCTTATACTTCTTCCAACAGATTAAGAGAGAGTAGAGTTGTCGATTACAGGACAGAAAGCAGTTTCACAGAATCATTTACCTACGATGCTTTTGGCCGCAGACAGTCAGTACGTGACAATACGGGTTGCACGGTGCGCTCTGTATACGACGGATTAACGATGAATGAACTTTGTGAATATGAACCATTTGCATATTCTAACGCCAATTCAGGCGGATCAGAATATACAGGTGAGACTCAGCAGGTACGTTTTGTAGACATAGATTCTTACGCAGCGAAAAGCCGCACAAAGAGCACTTCTCAGACTCGTTGCAATATTACCCGCTACTTCACCTATGCAAACGGAAGAAAAATTTTCCAAGCCAATTCATTCGTTCCAAAATACTCCACCTCGCAATCCACCTCGTATGAATTGACGTCAGACGGCAGGGGAAGCATAAGGTGCTCAGTTGCAGCAGACGGAAGTTCATACTATTCAGTTGACTATGATGCTGATGGAACGCCTTATTTTGCCAATAACAAAAATGGCATAAAAACAAACATTGATACTGCAGCCGCAGTTGTATCAGGTGCAGACTTTGCCTATGCCGGCAAAAAATACAATGCGACACTTGGCATGTACGACTACGGATTCAGGGATTACTCTCCTGTCCTTGCCCGCTTTACAACGAGCGACCCTATCCGCGACGGAATGAACTGGTATGCATACTGTGCAGGCGATCCAGTAAACTTTGTGGACTTGTGGGGACTGGAGGCTGTTGCCACAAAATTCAATCAGAGGGACATTGGCTCGTGGGTTCATATTCCTGGGCAAGAAAATCTAAGCCCGCAAGCAAGTGCAAAAAAACATGAAAGGTTTGGAGCCTCTGCCTGCGCGGCAACAACAGCTCTGAACGTTGTTTCAGAGCAATACACTTTAATGACAGGGGAAGCTATGACAAAGGAACAGGCTGTTGCAGCAATGAACAATGCGATTGCGAAAGGTACGGTTGATTCGGAAGATGCGACCACAAATTTTTACACAGCAGCAAACGCCATGTGGGCAACAACTGGGCTTCCTGGAAAATTCACATACACTACGGACAATCCGCAGTACACGGTTTATTGCTTGAGTAGCAAGAACGAGTATTCATATATGCATTTTGTGAACGGCATTGGAAACAACCAATACTACGATGTCTCTTCAGAAAATGTCAAAAGCCTAACAAATGCAACTATCCTAGGAATTCGCGGATATGATTTTTCTAAAAACAATTAGGGATGTTTAGATAAGTTTATAATCAGGATATGCTGTTAAAGTAACTTTTAGCAGCACATCCTGTTATTTATAATAGGAGTGATAAATATGAAAAAAAGAAAAATTCTTCTTACGGCGCTATTGGCAGGCTGCATTTTTTTGAATTCAGCATTTACGGAAGAGGCCGCAGATGCAAAGTTTGTAAAACTTGAAGCAGATGAATTAAGGTCTTTAGACTACTCAAAATCTGTTTCCGTGGGGGATGTGCGCAGCAACCATGGACGTACCGGCTTTGATGCAGAAGCAAGAATGAATGTTGGAAATTTTGATTTCGTATGCAAAATAGAGTATATTGATTCAAAGAAAACCGAATACTACAAAGTAGAAGATTTAAAAACAGAATTTGCTGATGACTACAATTTTTACATTGATATCAATGGCACATTGGTTCTTAGTTCTCTAATTCAGATTTCATGGTTCAAAGGCGTTGAAAAATCAGCTTTCTTTTCTCCATACGGCACCAATCCTGTAATTGCAGAATTCAAGCAAACAGGCCAGGAAGACATCTATGCCTACTGCAACATAAATGCCATTGGTGGAGAAATGTGGGGCTACAAAACGGCAAGCAAAGTAATAGCCTACAGCCGCACTGCAGCAAAAATAAACTATGACGGAAAGCTAAATTATTTTGTACGCATCTCTGGAGACAAGAACCACCAGTACAACTGGATTTCTGCGGAAGCCCTAAAATTGAGCGAAAAACAAATTCTTGCGCTTCCTGTGGAGGACGTTGAAGCAACATGCTTTAATGAACCCAAAAGTGGGGAATGGTATGAAGTTCCCGAAAACAAGCTTGTGGTTTTAAAAAACCTTGATGCAGACTATTTATACAACAGGGATTTTTTAAAGCTTCAGCCAGGCTCCGTCATATTTGCCAAATACAAAAGCAACGATTCTATAATTACACAAATTCCTGAATGGGGATACGTAAGCTTGAAAGGCCTAAAAAAAGTAACATTTCCTTTTGGATACGAAAAAGTGGAAAATTCTCAGGAGATGATATTTATTTGCCTTACAGGAAATTCCAGCGCAAAAATCAAGGTATATGTACAGCCATCCGTAAAATCAAAAGTAATAGGCAACTTGGACAGGGCAAGGGGAAAACGCCAAAAGGAAAACACCCTATTTGACCTTGTTGGATGCAGTACGGAAAGTCAGACAATAAACGGAAAGACTTCAAAGTGGTATTATATTGATGCACCTATAGAAGGAAAAGACGAAATTGTTCGCGGCTGGGTCTTTGGCCCTGAGTTTGGCGGAAATTACTAAAAGCAAAGGGGCAGGAGTATTCAAAATAATTCCTACCCCCGATTGGAAGGGCCGCGAAGCGGTTGCCGCCAGGCAATGGAGCCGAAAGGCGCAACCCTGGAAAGCGGGTTAGCATATAAAAGCTGGTCCAGAAGAAGAAAATTCAGAACCAGCAATTCTTCCGAAAAAAATTACAGAGGAATGTTTCCGTGCTTTTTTGCGGGGGCATTCATCTGATTCTTACCGCAGAGGAAATCAAGGCTTGCGACTATGCGCTTGCGGGTTTCCTCCGGATTGATTATTGCACTGATGTAGTCGCGCTGGGCGGCAACGGCAGGAGTCATGATTGTCTCTTTGTACTCCTGAGACTTCTGTGCAACAAATTCAGCCTTGCTTGGATCCTGCATTTCTTTTGCATACAAAATTCCAAGAGCGCCCTCTGCACCCATAACGGCAATCTCTGCTTTTGGCCAGGCATAAACAAAGTCTGCGCCAAGATGCTTTGAGCACATTGCAATATATGCGCCGCCATAAGCCTTGCGGGTAATAATCGTTACCTTTGGCACGGTGGCTTCTGCATAAGCATAAATTAACTTTGCACCGTGGCGGATGATTCCCTTCTGCTCTTCCTGGGGACCAGGGATAAAGCCCGGAACGTCAACGAATGTAAGCAAAGGAATATTGTAGCTGTCGCAGTAGCGCACAAAACGCGCAATCTTGTCAGATGAATCGCAGTCAAGGATTCCGCCCAAGCCGGCAGGATTGTTGCCTATAATACCAACAGACTTTCCTTCCACCTTTGCAAATCCGACAACCGCATTCTGGGCAAACTCTGGCATAATTTCAAAGAAGCTGTCATCGTCAGTAACGCAGTTTATTACTTCCTTCATGTCGTAGCCCTGGGTGCTGCGTTCGGGAAGAATTTCTGCGATGTGCTTTTCCTTCTTGCGTTCATCGAACTTGAACTTCTGGGAAAGTATTTCTTCGCCATAATAATGTGGAATGTAATCCAAAAGCTTGCGGACTTTTTCGTAGCAGTCGTTTTCTGACTGGCAGCGGAAATGAGCAACACCGCTCTTCTGTGAATGAATTGAAGCACCGCCCAGGTCTTCTGCGGAAATGTCCATGAACATTACGCTCTTTACGACTTTTGGACCTGTGATGAACATCTGGCTTATCTTGTCCACTGCAAAGATAAAGTCTGTAATTCCTGGTGAATATACGGCACCGCCGGCACATGGGCCTGCAATAATGCTAATCTGGGGAACGGCTCCGCTTGCACGGACATTCTGATAGAAAAGGTCTCCGTAACCGCAAAGTGCGTCAACACCTTCCTGAATGCGTGCTCCACCCGAATCATTGATGCCGATTACAGGGCAGCGGGATTCAATTGCCTTGCTGATGAGTTCTGCGATTTTCTGACCGTGAACCTTTCCAAGAGAACCGCCCTGAACCGTAAAATCCTGAGCGTAGATAGCAACCTTTTTGCCGTTGATTTTTCCAAAGCCGGTAATTACGCCGTCATAGGGAATGTCTTTTTTGTCCATCCCGAAGCTTGTGCAGGTATGGCGGGCACCCTCGTAAATTTCATAAAAAGAATCTTTATCGCAAAGGGCATTGATACGCTCTATTGCATGAAGCTTGCCTTTTGCATGCTGTTTTTCCAAATTGTAATTTGCCATTGCTACCTCGCTTATCAATTCAAGAACTTTTACTGATTTTAGCCTTTTTTTGCCCAATAGTCAATATGACAAAATATGTAAATGTGTCAAAATGTTTTTTGTTCATTTTTATTCGTCAGCGTGGAATTCTTCCCTCAGCTTCTGGGAAGCAGAAAGAATTTCGCTGTTGTCTGGAATCCAGTCGTATTTTGTGCGCAACTCGTTTGCGGTAAGCAAGATGTCCTTTGAGCTTGCGTCAAAAAGCCTCTTGTAGTCATCATAAAAGGCCTTGCTGTCCTGGAAGAATTCACTTTCCTTATTCTGAGAGATTTCCACTATGCGCCAACATTCATCCTTAAAGACAAGGCGCACTTTGTCGCAGTATTCTTCTATGTGCAGCCTTTCATTAATGCTTTCACCAAGTTCCCCCATGTCGGACTCCGGGTAGACAAGGAAATATGTGGCGTAACATTCGGTGAAGTCGCCTTCCTTTATGCGCTTTCCCAAATCTTCTGAAATAGGGGTGGGATTTTCTTTTCTTAGCGGAGGCTTTGCAAAGAGTTCCATCTTTTGCTCATTCACGGCAAATCCTGTAAGACCGAACATGTAGTAATTGCCATTGTTGTTGTAGTTCATCCACTCGGCAGGCGATACTACTTTTTTTGCAGGGCTGTAGGCAGAGCGGGTTTGGTTTGTAACATAGGCCTGGCTTATTACGTCAACAAGGTAATCCGGCTGTTTGCCTAGGACAGTGCAGCGCGCCTGGTTCAAGTCCAGCATGTTGTATGCGCTGTAAAAGATTTCCACGGTCTGAAAAGCGGATAGCCCCTTTGTTGTAGGCCTTGACATATAGGATTTTCGCACAGAAAAAGCTGCGGCAAGGGCAAAGACAAAGGCTACTGCAAGAGAAACAAGAAGCTTTTTGTATTTGCGCAAAAATCTTTTTCTCTTTACTTCTCGGGCATTTTTTTCCGTATCTTTTTTTACGGCAAGCTCAAAATCTTCGGGGGAAAGGGATGACTTTCTTATTACGGAAAGAAGCCTTCCATCTTGGGGAATAGAGCCATCTTTGGAAAGCCCCAGTTCCCTGTAAAGTGAAGCAACAGGAAATAGCGGCGTAAGTTCCAAGGGGGATGATGTTCTTCCGCTTGTAAGCTCGGAAAGGGCCGTTTGCCTTAGGGAAGCAAGTTTTTCCACCTTAGACCTGGACTTTATGCTTGGAGATCTTGACAGGGAGTTGTCTACAAAAGACGCAAGCTGTTCGTCCACAGCCCAAATCTTATTGCGCAGGGGGACAAAGTTTTTGTCTGCCATGTCCAAGGAAAGCTCGTCCTGAGTCTTGGCGGAAAAAGGGAATTCTCCGGTAAGCGCCCTGTAGGCAATTACGGATTGCGTAAAGCGGGTGGCATTTGTTCCTGCAAGGGTTGGGTGTACATAAAAGGCACGGTTCTGGCCAAAGTCTGCTTCTTTGCCAGAAGATTCAAACCTTAGGGCTGCCTGTATGAAAATTTGCTCTGGAAAAAAAACAACCTTTGTAAAATCGTCACAAATAAAGATTCCGCCTGCACCGGAATTTGGCAAAGAGACATTCTGGTTTACGGATGCCTCCATCACTGAACAAACCAAGGCTGCGGCTCTCGCTGACTTTGCCTTGGCGAATTCCACGGAAGGAAAAACTGCCGAAAAAGAATTGGAGCTGTCATTGCAAAAGTAATCCTTTAGCGTCTGACCGGAAAAGGCCCTTCCCTTTACAAAAATAAGACCGCCGTCTTCTTCTGTTTCTTCAAAGCGCCATGCGGAGAAAACCCAGCCTGCACTTGTCTGTATGGCAAGAGAACCATTTTCTGCTATGCGGGTTCCACCGCGGGCTTTTGAAAATTCATCAGGAGACAGGCCTGTATTTAGGTAGACATAGCCGTCTTTTTCGAATACGTTTTTCATATTCTTATTCTAGCGGTTTCCGCCAGAACTGTACAGATACTTAAAGTAGTCAAGCTTGGTACTGTAAGTTGTATCGAATGTTCCCATGGTAGTCTTGTAGGATTCAAGGCTTTTCCAGAACTCGTAGAACTTGGGATCGCGGCTGTAGCTTTCTGCGTAGATTGCGGCAGCTTCTGCATCGGCCTTACCCTTTGTCTCTTCGCTTACCTTGTAGGCTTCGCTTTCTATGGTACGCTTTTCGTTTTCAAGCTTACCAAGCCATTCAGCTTTTTTACCTTCGCCAAGTGAGCGGTAGGCCTGGGCAACCTGGTTGCGTTCCTTTATCATACGGTTGTAGACGCTTTCCGTAAGTTCATCGGAATACTTAATCTGGCGGGGAACAATGTCGATGAGCTCAATGCCAAATTCACCCATCATCTTGCGGGCTTCTTCCGTCATCTCGTCACAGAGTCTTGTGCGGCCTTTGGAAACATTTTCGTTCTGGTTTGAAACGTTGAGCAAAGCTTCTATTTCTGCGCTCTCGTCGTCTGCAATTCCGGAAAGGGATGAATCCTGGGCAGCTGTTTTTTCGTTGATGATGTTGCTTGAACGGACAATTTCGCTGAGGCGGTTGCGGGTAATGATTGTGCGCGTTGCAGAGTCAATTACGTCGCTAAGCTTTATGTAGGCACCTTCAAGCGTCTTAAATGACTGATAGAAAAGAGCGGGGTCGCTGATTCTCCAGCGGCTTGTGGTGTCCACTATGATGAACTGGTTTTCCTTTGTAGGGATGCGCTCGCTGTCGCCTTCAAGGGAAAGTATGCGTGCAGGATATGTTGTAATCTTGTCTATAAAGGGAGCCTTCATGTAAAGCCCTGCCTGGGTATGGGTGTTTACGATTCTTCCCATGCGGGTTGTAACGGTCTGGCTTCCTTCGTCAACAACGTAAAAAGGACCTTCCGCAAGAAAAATAAAAAATGCCAAGACAACAAGAATTATGGCTATGTAAGATTTCTTCATTTCTTCCCCCTAGTTTTTTCCCAGATTCTTTACGGGCAGGATATTGTCCAACTCGCTGTCGATGAGGACAGGCTTCTTTTCCTTGTCCTGACCTGCAAAAATTTCTTCCATTGTCTCAAGGTAAAGACGGTCACGGGTAACGGCCGGAGCCTTGCGGTATTCCTCGTAGACTGAATTAAAGCGGGCAACGTCACCCTTTGCCTTGTTTACACGCTCGGCGGCATATCCTTCTGCAACCTGAACCTTCTGGTCTGCCTCGCCCTTTGCCCTTGGGATTTCCGCATTGTAGCGTTCCTTGCCCTCGTTGATGTAGCGGTTCATGTCCTGAATAGCTTTGTTTACGTCTTCAAAGGCATCCTGTACACCGGCAGGGGGAACGATGTTCTGAAGCTTTACGGCAGAAACATCTATTCCTATTCCAAGCTTTTTGTACTGGAGGTTCATCTGCTCAACGGCAAGATTCTCTATGTTAGTACGCTCGTTGCTCATTACCTCAAGAATTGCGCGGTCACCAACAAGGGTGTTCACTACGGAGCGGCTTATGTCGCGTATGGTCTGCTCTTTTTCCTGAACCGTAAAGAGCCAGGCCTTTGGGTCTGTAATGCGGTACTGGATAATCCACTCAACGTCTACAATGTTAAGGTCTCCAGTAAGCATGGTGGATTCATTTGTAATACCGTTCTTGTACTGGTTCACAGGTCCGCCGTGAGTCGTAACAAAACCAAACTGCTCGGTCTGGATTGCCTTTGGTCCCGGAACAACATATTTTTTGTCGATGCCAAAGGGCAGCTTGTAGTGAAGGCCAGGGCCAAGTGTTTCGTAGTAGCGGCCAAACCTTGTTATAACGCACTGCTCGTCAGGATTCACGATGAAAAAACTTGTGAAAACCATAATCACAAAAACAAAAGCTACCAAGCCCCAGATTACCCTTACCGGGGTCAGGAAATTTTTTAACTTTTTATTTTCCGTAGCCATAAATGCCTCCTGTAAAATCTCCCCTTAGAATTCTTCTGCGGAACTTATAAAACACGCGATTCCTTCGGTCTTATAACTTTCGCGCAGTTTGGAAACAATTTCCTTGATTTTTTCTGATTCGTCTTCGCCACAAAAAATAAGGTACATCATGTTAAGCTGAGGCCACACGTCGTCCCCCAAATGCGGATTGTTGAATCCGGCACCGGTAACATTGTTGAATTTTGTATACCTGTGGACGATTCCAGCCTTGCTGAATTCAGCGATGAAGTCTTCGTCCAAGGCCTGTGAATAAATTATCTCTATGCGGACTTTCTTTTCCATAATGCACTACTCCTTTTCCTCGGAACCAAAAAGATCCTGCTGATTCTTTAAGCTGCTTACTTTCTCTCCCCTTGCAAATGCGGCGTTGCGGGCGGCCAAAGCCTTTGCACGAGCCTTAGCTTCTTTCTTGGCAGCCTTCTTTATGCGGTGGTTGTTTACGATGTAGTAAACCGTTGGCATAAGGAAGAGTGTCATCAATGAACCGAATGTCATACCACCAAATACGGTAAGCGAGATTGGCTGCATTGACGCAGAACCTTCACCTGGGAAGAATGCCATAGGTGCAAGAGAAATAACGGTCGTAAGAGTTGACATAAGGATTGGGCGCAAACGGTTTCGGGCTGCTTCTACACAAGCGTCCTCCAAGCTGTAGCCCCTCTTCCGCAAAAGGTTCGTATAGTCAACAAGAACGATACCGTTGTTTACGATTGTACCAACAAGAACCAGAAGACCCATAATCGTTATAACGCTGAGCTGCTGTTGCGTAATAAGGTAAATTGTAAACACACCGATGAAGGAAAGCGGAATTGTCATAATAACAATGAAGGGGTCAATAAGAGACTCAAACTGGCTTGCCATTACTACGAATACAAGGAATGCCGCCATGATGATGATTGCACCAAACTTAATGACTGCTTCCATCATGTCTGCATAGTCACCGGAGAATGCTATAAGGACATTTTCATCCTGAGGAATGTTGTCGCTAATCAGCTTGTTGATTTCCTTCTGGATAACGTCCAGAGACTTTCCGCTTGCAGGCTTAGCCGTAACGTGGGCAATACGGGCCTGGGATTCGCGGAAGATTGTAACAGGGGCTTCGTTCTGCTCATAGTGGGCAAAGCTGCTCAAAGGAATCTGCTGCCCCTGGCTGTTAACCACTGTAATCTGGTCAAGGTCTGCAAGTTTTGTCTTGTCACGCTCACTCATGCGCACAAGAATGTCTATGTCGTCTCCGTTCTTGGTGTAGCGGCTTGCGGTAGTTCCGTTGATTGCGGCTGTAATTTCACTTCCAACTCCGTAAACATTCAGACCAAGCTCGTACATGCGGTCGCGGTCAACGATAATTTCTGCCTGTGGAAGACCGTCTTCTACATCGCTTGCAACTTCCGTAACATAATCCTGTGCCTTTTCCTTTAGAAGCTTTTCTATCTGGGTAGCGGTAGAACGGACAAGCTCAAGGTCATCACTCTTTATGTCTATGCTCATTCCGCCAGAACCTGCACTGTTCATATTCTTGGAGAAGCTCAAGTCTGCTCCCGGGAACATGGTAAAGTATTTCCTAAGCTTTTCCTTGGCAGTTTTTTCGTTATCCCAACCGGGCTGCCTTTCTTCTACAGGGTAAAGTGAGAATACGATTCGTCCGGCATTTGTCTCTGAACCTGATGAGAACCAGGACGTGCCTCCGACGGAAACCATCGTGTACTTTACACCCTTAAGCTCCTGACTTGCCATTGCCTGCATGGAAAGAATCGTGTTTTCCGTAACGTCAAGGGGAGTTCCCTTGGGCAGGGCAAAGTCTATGGAAATCATGTTGGAAGCTGGTTCGGGCATAAAGATGAATCCAACTACTTTTATAACAGCAAAAGAAACTATAAAAAGACCAATAAGGCTGAATATGACAAGCTTTCTGTGGCGAAGAACACGCTTTACTCCGTGCGAATACCTTATGTCCAGATTGTCAAAGAATTTATCTGCCCAGCGGTTAAAGCGGTCCAAAGGCTTATCCGTATTGTATTCATGAATTGAAATCTGCATGAAGCGCGATGTAAGGGCAGGAACAAGTGCGATTGCAACAATAAGAGAGCTCATGAGGGAGATGATGATTGTCCAAGCAAGGTCGTTGAACATCTGTCCCATAATTCCAAGCATCTTCTTGAACATAAGCATAGGAAGGAAGATACAGACGGAAGTAAGGGTACTTGCCGTAATAGAAGTAATCATTTCCCTTGCACCAAGAACAGAAGCAACGCTGGACTTAGTTCCCTTTTGCCTGTAGGAGAATATGTTTTCAAGAACAACTATGGAGTTGTCTACAAGCATACCTATACCCAGCAAAAGACCTGCTGTAGAAACCATGTTAATCGTAATGTCCATAAAGTACATGGCAAACAAAGTTATCATTACGGAAACAGGAATTGCAAGGGCTATGATGATTGTACTCCTCAATGAGCGGAGGAAGACAATAAGAACCAAAACAGCAAGGATTGCACCAACAATAACAGAGTTTACAACTTCACCGATGGTCTGTTCGATTGCATCGGTAGTATCGTATACTTCTACAATTTCTATGTCCGTAGGAAGGGCTGCTTTTATTGTAGGAATTGCCTTGTCTACCCTTCTTGCAGCCTGAACAGAGTTTTTGCCGCTCTGCTTCTGCAGCATTATAAGAACACAAGGTTCACCGTCAAGATAAGCAAGGGTTGAAACGTCCTTGTAACCGTCATAGATGTCTGCAATGTCGCGGAGAAGGATTGTCTTAAGCTCAGGGGCATTCATTCCGTCGGAAGCGGCCATCTTGTAGGAAATTACCGTGTTGCGCAAGTCCTCTATGCTCTGATACTTTCCGTTTGTCTTTATTGTGTAATTCAAGTCTCCGCTTGTAATCTTACCGCCGGAACTCTGTATGTTCTGGGCACCAATCATCTGGGCAACCTGGCTTACGCTAAGGCTGTATGCTTCAAGGCGGTCGCGGGGAATGTCTACGTTGATTGACTCTTCCCTACCACCGGTAACGTTTGCACTTGCAATTCCGTCCAGCTGCTCAAGGCGGGGCTGAATAACGTCTTCCGCATAATCGCGCAGTTCCTCTGGAGTACGGTTTCCCTTTACCGCAAGAACCTTTATTGGCATCATGGAAGGATCCATTTGAATTGTAAGCGGTGTTGAAGCGTCATCAGGGAGGTATGAACGCACAATATCTATCTTGTCTCGAATCTCGTTTGCGGACGTATCAAGGTTAGTTCCGTAGTTGAATTCAAGAATGATAAGGCTTAGTCCAGTGGAGGACTGGGACTGCATCTTCTTTAATCCGCCAAGACCCGAAAGTGAAGATTCCAGCGTACGGGTAACGCTCTGTTCAACTTCCTCAGGACCTGCATTGTTGTAAGTGGTATATACAATCATGTAGGGAAGATCCATGTTTGGGTACATGTCCATTGGCAGGTTCAACGTACAGAAAATTCCCAGCGCAATAAGAACAAAAAAAATCAGCAGGGTTGTTACAGGTTTATGAACCGCTCTTTCTGATAAAGTCATATTTTATTCCTTCTATATTATATTCATATATTCAGACTATTCCGAAACAGAAACAATGTTTACGGCAGAACCGTCATTCAAAAGTGACTGTCCCTTTACAACAATCATGTCACCGGCAGAAATTCCGTTGGTGATTTCCGTCTTGTTGTCAACGGTAATTCCTTCAGAAACACTCTGAAGCTTTACGCGGGCAGGTTCACTCTCCGTCTTCTGGGAACTAACCACAAAGATGTAGGGCTTGCCGTCACGCTGAACGATTGCGCCAAGCGGTACAACTATTACATTGTTTACGCTGTCGGTTATGAGCTTTACGCGGCCATACATACCAACGTGGATTCTGTCGTCGTTTGGTGAAAGGCGGAGCTTTGCGTTCATTGTGCGGGTGGAAGTATCCAAAACCGGGCTTATCTCCACGACTTTTGCAGTAAATTCAACTCCGGGATATGCGTTAAAAGAAATAAATGCGTTCTGGTCCATCTTGATGCGGCTAACAAAGCGCTCTGCAACGCTTATCTTTATTTCCAGATTGTCCGTCTGGCTTACGGTTGCAACAGCCATTGCAGGAGAAACCTGGGAGCCAACGTTTGGCGTAAAGGAAGTTACAATTCCGCTGATTGGTGAGCGGACAGGGCTCTGGCTGTAGTACATACCGGGTGTGCTTGCGTCTACATAAGCAATAACCTGGTTCTTGGCAACAGAATCGCCAACGCTTACCAGGATACGGGAAATTTTTCCTGCCATGTCTGGCATTACGCTTACGGATGAAGAAGATGACACGTCTCCGCCAAATTCAAGGTATTCATCAAGATTGCCCTGACCTACCTTGCTTACGTTTACGGCAAATACAGTTTCCTCTCCTTCTTTCTTTGCTTCGGCTTCCTTCTTGGAACAGCCGGAAAAAGCGATTGTAAAAAGCAAAGCGGATGTAAGCACAAAAGATGCACGCGCCGCCTGTGAAATTGTTCTATTCATAAAAAACTCCTTAATCTATCTATTTTTTCAGTTCAATGCCAAGCAGGGTTTCCAAATCCAAAAGTGAACTTATGTAGTTGAACTTCTGGTTTGCAAGGCCAAGTTTTGCCTGGTTCAGCTGGTTTTCTGCATCACGCAGGTCCAAAAGCTCGCGGGTACCGTTCATGTAGGCGGTTGCACTCATGTTGTAGGAACGCTGCGCAAGGGTTACGTTTCTCTGCATGGACTGAATCTGCTCGCGGCACATCTTTAGGTTGTCCACGGCCTCCTGAATCTTCATCCTCTGGTTCTCGCGGACATCCTGAAGGCTAAGCTCAAGCTTCTGTATGTTTGCCTTTAAGTCTTTAGCCTGCTGCCTGTTCTTTGACCAGGGGAGCATGTCCGAAATCTTCCAAGCGAGGGTAACGCTAAAAGAACCGTTGTCCACCCAAGCGTCCTTGTCTCCCCAGTCGGCATCAAGCGCATCGGGAAGAACCGGCTGGTAGCTGTAGCTTAGTGCAAGTGCCGGTGTAAAAGCCGCCATGTTTGCAGCGCCCAACTGCAAGTTCATTGTGTTGAGGGTTGCCTGCAAAGACTTGTAGTCCAAGCTGTCTTCAAGATATTTTTTCATAAGGTCATCAGCGTTAAGGTCAACGTATTCAGGATCTATGCTGCCGTCCAAGACAATCTCCGTTCCAACAGGCATTCCAAGCAAAAAAGCAAACATATTCTTCTGCTGCTTAAACTGCAACTCCGCCTGCTCAACTTCCGGAACCATGTTCTGGTAAGTTACCTGTGCCTGCAAAAGGGCAAGCTCCGGTATGCGTCCGTTCCTAAAGTTGGCTGCTGCCTGAGCGCTTCTCTGCCTTGCGTTTTCAAGACTGCGCTTCTGAAGGTTAAGGTTTTCCTGGGCAAGAAGAAGACCGTAAAAAAGCTTCTTTACGTTGGCAAGGGTTTCCTTCTGGCTCTTTTCCCAGCTTATCTTACCAGCCTCGTAGTCCGCCTTAGCAGCCCTAATGGAATTAACGTAGGCCAGGCTAAGGTTAAGGCTTGCCGTTACGTTGCCCACCGCAGTCCAGTGCATGCTCTCCGTTTCCTTCTTTTCCTCAAAGGGAACTCCAATTGCATTCATAATGGGAGCCATTGCATTCGCCTGCTTAATGGAAGACTCCACGCTGTTGGCACGGCTCATCGTACCGCTGACGGTAACGTCTGGAAAAAGCACGTTCCAGGAATATGCAGAAGCCCTTCTCTTTATGTCCAGGTCTATGTCCGCACTCTTTAGCGCACGGCTGTTTTTCTTTGCGTAATCAACGGCCTTTTCAACCGTAAGCGTCACCGTTTTTTGCCCGCCATCTTCCGCAAAGGCATTGGACGAAAGCACAAGCTGCGCTGCCAAGCCAAGGGCCAGAACTGCCGGGGCAAAAGATTTCGTCATTTTATTAAATAAAGAATTCATCAGAATTCCTCCTTTTTACCATAACTGAATATATTTCCGTCTTTTGTATAACTTACAACTCCGCTCATAAGCATTTTGTAAATTGCGCGCACAATCTCCGAATAAAATTCCATGGGAAAACCGTGCCTGATTCCGTGGGCAAGAAACATCAAAGGCTCCCCGAATGCAGTGCTCAGTATAAGATCGCGGGCAAGCTCCTTGTGGGACTCGCTAAGATGCTCCGGGAACTCAAAAGAATCCTTCTTTGCAAAGAGAATCTGCTTAAAGGAAACATGCTCAGGCGAATTAAAAATCTCGCGAAGCCTGTTGTCCCCATCATTACCGTCAACTCGCTGGAATTCAATCCATTTGCAGGCCTCAAGAATTTCACTGCGCTTGAAAAAATAAATGGTCGTGGTGCAAACAATCGAAAAAATGCATTCGTCAAAAGTAGCGGCATCCCTTAGCGCAAGGGCAAGAATCCTTCCGAATTCAGAAAACTCACTTTCAAGAAGCGAAAGAATCATGTCTTCCTTGTTCTTATATATAGAATAGAAGGAACTTTTTGCCATGCCCAGTTCCGCCGCAATGGAATCCATGGTAAGCTCCGCATAGCCCTTTTTTGCAACCACTGCAGAAACCGCCGCAAGCTTAGAGTCCACCCCCCTTGCATTCATAACGCAGGCCAGGCAACCCTGCTCAAGACTTTGCATCCGGCCGTCGGAAAGAAGAAAGCCTGCCCTGCCAAGACCGCTGTGGATAAATTCCGCAGACCGCTTGGAATAATAGGCCACGTCATTGCTTTCTTCACGGTAAAAATTCCAGATGTAAACAAATTCCAGCAGCTCCACGCAGACAAAAACCGCGGTATAGTAAAAGCACTTGTTCTGAACAGAGCCGTCGGGGGCAAATACAGAGTCAAACATGCGCACCCCACGCTTCTTTCCTTCAAGCACAAAAGTGTCCAGCGAAAAATCGGGCGAAGTTGAGCGCAAGTAGTTTATGTATTCAGTGTGGCGGCAAAGAGTCTCGATTATAAAGGGCAGGACAGCGGAAGAGTCACCCCGGCCAAGCATACCCTGAACGGCAGTCACCAGAGAGGCAAAGCGGTCGTAGACGGTCTGCAAAAGAGTCTCCTCCAGCTCCTCGCGGTTTGCAAAGTGGCGGAAAATGGCAGCCTTGCTAATGCCAACCTCTGCGGCAATCTTGGAAAGAGAAATTTTCTTTATTTTTCCGTCGCGGTAGAATGAAAACACCGCGCTTATTATCCTTTCTTTTGTATTCTCTGCCATAGCGCGTATTGTTACCGAACAATCGGTAACTAAATGTAAATATATACATTCCGGCAAGTAAAGTCAATAGAATTCAGATTATTTTTGAAATTTGGACGGCAGGCCAATTTTAACTGTGCCCGGCACTCCGTGACCGGTCAAACTCCATGCAATTGTACTAAACCGCAAACAAGGAGCGCCATGGAGGGCGCGTTGTCTCTTTGCAGAACAGGCGGGCAAGTTTTCCTCCGGAAAACTTGTGGGTAAAAATTGCATGGAGGCAATTTTTACCCGCTTTCCGGGGTTCCGGCTTTCGCCTCCATTGCCGAGGTTCGCCCCTTCGACTACGCTCAGGGAGCTCACCACGGCAACGCTTCGCGCCCCTCCAATCGGGCGTAGGCTGCAATCGAGTACGCTGCTAAGATTTAAATTCTTGTGCAGAAGGCTTCAATTTCGCTTTTGTGCGCCAAGAGGTCGTTTTTGTTTTCTACGGACGTAAAGCCAATGCGGTCTGTGGACTCAATTTCCAAGTGGCCGTAGAAGTGCTCTATCGTTTGGATTAGGCGCTCACATTCCTGCATGCCGGGGCCTGTGCGTAAGACCATGGAATAGCCTTTTTTGCCAGCGCTTAACTTCGCATGGGGTTCATGGGTGTTGCACCAGGGAGTCCAGCGGTCTATAAAAGCCTTGTACTGCCCGGGAACATCTGCCCAGTAGGAAGGTGCGCAAGAAACTATAACATCCGCCTTTTCAAATTCTTGGACAAGATTGTTAAAATCGTCATCAAAGTTTGAACATTCGGCGGTTTTGTGGCAGCTTCTGCAACCCTTGCAAAATTCAACCTTGAAGTCTCCAATGCAAACTTTCTTTACGGAATACTTTTCCTGTATGCATTCGGCAACAAGGTTCACCATTTCTGCCGTTGCCCCATTTTTTACAGGGCTACAGTTAATTACAAGCGCATTCATTTTTTTACAAACAGGCTGTTTATCCTGTCTTCCATTTGGTCTGTCCATACTTCTGATTTTTCCCCATCGCCCTTTCTGTAAAAGACGCCTACATCTTTTATTGTATAACTTTTTTGAATATTTTCAAAATTAATTTCATAAAAATGCCCCGGAAGAAAATCAGATTCTACATAAACTTCAAAACCGTCAATATAAAAGACAAAGGCTGCTATTTTATAATCTTTCTTGTTGTAAAACTTGAATGCCTTGTCGTATTCACCGCCTATTACAAGCCCTTCGTTTACCTTTACTATTGGAAAGTCGCCTTTTTCCAACTCATCTGCCACTTCACTACTTTCAATTTCCAGAACCTTATAATTGTGGATGCGCTCAGACTCAATCCTGCTTTCCTGGTTGAACATTTTTATAGCACAGAACGTTAAGTAAATGGAATATATCAAATACAAGACAAAAAGTATGAAGCATAAATTAAGGCAGGAAAAAACGATTATTCCCTTTTTGCTTTTGCGCCTTATGCTTTTTACCAAACCTACAACCAAGATTGCCGGAAGAAGAATAAAAATTAAGCCGTTAAGGACAAAACCTATGGCGGGATATTTTTCAATTATTTGCATAATGGTCTGGGTCATAAACTCTCCTCGATTTTTTTTCCAAATATAGAGGGTTTTTGCAAAAGTTGCAAGAGAAAGTTTGCTAACAAAAATCAATTTTCAAGGGTGGACCCTTGCACCCCTAACTTGGAGGGGAGAAAACCTCTCAGAGTCCGAAGCCCGATGTTTCCTCCCCCGCTTGAAACTTCGTTGCGAGTTCCAAACCACCTTCGACGGTACGCACTTGCTACCGTCTCATCTTGGGCACGGCTTTGGGGCCATATCGCTCAACGTTTCGCGATATGCCTAAGAACCCCAATTCTTGGCACAAACGGGGTCATTATCGGGCGGTTGGTGAGCGTAGTCGAACCATAACCCGATAATCTGCTTAAAAATACGCTCCAAGAAAAAAAACATTTATAAAAAAAGCGTGATATAATGGAAGAGATTATTTTTTCCATGGAGATTTTATGGTAAGGGCTAATTTTTGGGTTTTGACGGCGGTCTTAATGCAGGCTTTGTTTTTTTCTTGCGGGCAGGGGGCAAAGTCACCGGATTTTGTAAAAGACATGAAGCTTGTCTGGAGCGATGAATTCGACGGGGAAAGCAACTGTCCCGACGAGGAAAACTGGGACTGGAACGAAGGCGCTCACGGCTGGGGCAATTCGGAAGTGCAGAACTACACCAAGGAAAGGGCAAACTCCTACGTAAGCAAGGGCAGCCTAAAAATTGTTGCGCAAAAAGATGCAAAAGGCAAGTGGACTAGTGCAAGGCTAATCTCCCGCTGGAAAAAGGCCTTTACCTACGGCTACATAGAATTTAGGGCAAAGGTTCCAGACCGCAAAGGCTCTTGGCCCGCCCTCTGGATGATGAGCGACAAAAACGAATACGGTCAGTGGCCACGCTCTGGCGAAATAGACGTTATGGAACACGCCGCAAGCACCTGGCAAGACAAAACCTACGGCACTGCCCACTGCAAGGCAGGCTACGGTGGCAGCCCTGTAAAAAGCGAGTATATAATAGTAGAAAACATTGAAAAAAAATGGCATACATACGGAGTGCTCTGGACGGAAGATGCAATCACCTGGTACTGCGACGGGAAGCCCTACAGCGAATACAAAAATCCCCGCGATGAGCAAAAGAGCGAAAACAGCTGGCCCTTTGACAAAGACTTCTACATAATCATCAACCTGGCAATGGGTGGAAGCCTTGGGGGAAGCATACCCAAAGAGCTGGATTCCTGCCAGATGGAAGTGGACTACGTAAGGTGGTACCAGTAATTTTTTTTATTTTTTTGCGGCACTTTTTTATGCAGAACAAATGCGCCTCAAAAAGAACACTTACCTATTTTTGAAGGGGCTTTGCGGGGTTCCGCGGGTCCCTGCCCGCTCCATTGCTGGCGCAACGGCAACGGGTTGCAAGCAACCCTGCCGCCCCTCCAATCCCTGCCGCGCCGGGGGCTGCTATGTCCCTATACAAAGTCATGGACTCTTCCGGCAAGGTAGAGTGGCAGATTCAAAAGCGTGTAGGGCTTTTACCTATTTCTTGGCCTTAACGTAATGTTCTTTTATGAAGCTTTCAACCTGCGCCTCTTCTTCTTTTGAAGAAAAACAATGGCGGGGAATTAGGATTGCCTTGTGGAGGGCAATGTAGACTGCGATTACGCTTTTTCCAAAAAAAACTTTTATAAAGTCTTCCGTTGTACAAGTATATGAACCGCGCACAGAAGCATCTGTAATGCTGCTTTCCGCAAGGGTTAATTCATGCTCATTCTGTATTGACCTGTCGGATTTGTAAAACTTGGAAATTCTTCTTGGCCAGTGAACAAAAAAGGTGAATGCGTAAAGGAGAAGGATTATTATTAAAACGAAAAATTCAGATATTTTTCCCGTCCGTCTAAAAGCCAGAAAGGAACTAAAAGTTATGAAGGCAATTAGCAAAACAATAAGAATTAAAAGCACTACCGATCCTGTCTTATGAAAACTATGGTCATAGCAGAATTTCTTATAGTCCTCTTCGCTTACATTTACCTTGATTTTGTATTCCATATAAAACTCCTCTCCTGTTTGCGTCTTAGGCAATTTCAAAGGCCATATATTTAGGCATATAGATTCATAGATTCCGAAACACACGACCAAAGTAAGTGCGTATGGTCGTGGCGTAGCGTTCGGAATGACAGTAAAAAAATGACAGTTAAAAAAAACGGGGACTTCTACGCCAAAGAGACTGCAAGCCATTGAAATTTATTTAAGCTTACACCCTGTATGGCGCAGAGTCCCAAGATGACGAAATATTTTTATGCCAGGCAGCCGTCCAAAGCTTCTGTAATTGCCTTTTTGTCCATATTCTGGCCGATTACACAAAGCTTAATCATGCGGTCGCCAACATTTTCGTCCCACTCGTCTTTGATGCGGGGATTTTCTGCAAGGATTTTCTTCTGTTCTGCTGGCGGACATGCGGCAATCCACTGGCCTGAATAGCCTGCCTGAATCTGGCGGCCGCTTGTCTCGAACACCCATGCCATGTCCGGTTCGTCGTCAAACCACATAAGCCCCTTGCAGCGGATGATGTTGCGCGGCCATTTATCTGCAAAGCTGTCAAGCTTCTGGCGGTTGAAGGGCTTACGGCGGTAGTAGACAAAGGTTGCAATGCCGTATTCGTCTTCGTCTGCACCAGAGTCTCCGTCGTGCTTGTGCTCGTGGTGGTGATGGTGGTGGCCGTGTTCATCGTGCTCGTCATGGTCATGGTCGTCATCGTGGTGGTGGCCGTGTTCATGTTCATCATGGTCGTGGTCATGCTCGTCATGGTCATCGTCGTCGTCATCATCGTCTTCTTCTTCCTCAAGCTTCTGGCACCAGCCTGCACTTGCGTAGACGGTTTCAAAGTCAAAGCTTCCGGTTGCAAGCATGTCTGCAATGTCCGCCTTGCCGTGGTCAGTTTCTATAACCTTTACGCCGGGGTGAATGGCATTAATAACGGCGCGCACCTTTTTGAATTCATCTTCTGTAACCAAGTCCTTCTTGTTGATTACCAGGGTTGAGCAGAATTCAATCTGCTGGACAAGGAGGGATTCAATGTTTTCTTCGTCCATGTCCTTTTTAAGAAGACTGTCTCCGCCTGCAAATTCATCAACAAGTCGCTTTGCATCAACAACGCCAATTACGTTGTCCAAGTTTCCGTTTGAAACCTGCATCAAGGACTGGGCAATAGGCATTGGTTCGCAAACACCGCTTGCCTCAATAAGAATGTAGTCGTACTTGTCGCTCTTTATAAGGTTTTCTATATTGGTAACAAGGTCTGTCTTAAGGGTGCAGCAAATGCAGCCGTTTGTAAGCGGAACAATGCTTGAAGTGTCCGTAACCTTTGCTCCGTCTGCAATGAGTTTTGCATCTACGTTAACTTCGCCAATGTCGTTAACAATAACGGCAACCTTGTAGCCCTTCTGGTTGGTAAGGATCTGATTCAAGAGCGTGGTCTTTCCCGCGCCAAGATAACCGCACAGCAAAGCCATGGGTGTAGTTTTTTTAGCCATTTTATCTACCTCTTTGGTCTAGCAAATTATTTTCTTCTATAAAATACTCATTTTTGAACTTAAAATCAAGATTTTACTGAATATATGCGCAAACAAGGCAACCTACGCCGGCGAGGAGCCCCGTAAGTAGCCGCAGGCTATGAGCGTTAGCGAAGGGCGGATGGCCGGTGACGATATTTAGCTTACAGTCGAGTTAGCCAAAAGTTGTATGGTAGAACAAACAATTAGTCGTCCAAATTCAAAAAAAAAATAAAAAAATTTGCGCAAATGTGTCGGTTTTTGAATTTTTTTTGATGAATATAAATATGAAGGCAAAAAAAAGGAGTTTACATGAAGTCTTTTGAATTAAAAACATTTTTACTAAAATCGCTTTTTTTAAGGACGGTTTTACCGGCGGCTTTTCTTACGCTGGCGGTTTTGGCAAGCTTTATGCCGCTGGGCTGCAAGTCTTCTGTGGAAGGGCTTTCCATGCTGGAGGGGGATTTTTCTTGCCCAAGGGCGGAGGATTTTTTTGTTACCGGGGAAGACTCATTTCTTGTGCGCTTTAACAAGAGCGTGTCTTGCAAGGAGGCATTTTTTTGGCGGGAAGATAGCGGAGAAGAGACGAGCCTTGTGGCAAGTTCACAGGATGAAGGAAAAAGCCTTGTCTTTACAAGCCTGGTTCCAATGCAGACTGGCGCGGAATACACTTTTAGCGGAATAGTTCAGGATGGGGCAGGAAACACGCTTACGATTACGGTTCCATTCTGGGGCTACAACGGCAGGGTTCCAAGAATTGCCCTGTCGGAAGTGCACGTGGCAAATTCCAAGACTGCAAAGAACAGCTGGCGGGCGGAATATGCGGAGCTTCTTGTTCTTACGGATGGGAATCTTAGCGGGCTAGAGCTTGTCTGCACGGGAAACTACAGCACAAAGACTAGGGAAGCAAGCGTCTACAAATTTCCCCCGGTGGAAGTTAAGGCCGGGGAATACGTTACGGTTCACCTTTGCAGGAACGAAAGCTACAGCGGTATGAATGACGACGAAGAAGGAAAGCTTTCGCTTAGCAAGTCGCCCGACAGTTCAAACACGGCACTGGACTTGTGGACAAAAAACGAGTCAAGCGTAACAAAGGCAAGCGATGCAATTGTAGTGCAGAATTCAGCGGACTCAAGTATTCTGGATGCGGTTTTATTTGTGGCGGAATCAAGTTCTGGTAAGCGTACGGAATGGAAGACTGGGACAAAGGAATGGCTGGGGGCTATAGAGGCAAGCGGCGTTTGGCAGCAAAGCGACGGAACAGGCGTTGCTACGGAGGAAAGTGCTTTTTGCGGCAGCTGGACTAAGAGTGCCACTACAAAGTCTATTTGCCGCAAGAACACAAAGGCACTTTTGGAAGCGGTAAGGCAGGATAAGGATGCCCTTCTTAAAAACGGCAAGGAGTCTTGGGCTGTGGCTTCCCCTACTCCGGGCTATGCAAATGGAATATAGGAGAGTATTTATTAAAAACTCTTTTCAAGGGAGTACCCTTGGACCCCGTTTTTGTTTCTTGCCAGACAATATAGAGCCATGGATGGCGGCTTGGCAGCGCGGAGATTTGCTATGCAAATGTTTTTCGCGACGAAGTTTCTAGCGAGCCAGATAATGACACGTTGCTAAGATTTAGACTTGCAGATTGGGGATTTCTTTTTTGCGGGTGTACTTCCAGTCGTAGGCATGACTTCCGGGGAGGCCGCTTTCTATGCGCTCATTTTCTTTTGAAAGCTGGAATTCTATCATCTTTCGGAAGATGTACATAAGAGGTTCGGGGGAACATTCGACTTTGGCAAGGGAGCATGACTGGAGTTCCTTGATTATGTAGTAGCATGACTCGATTGTGCTAACGCAATAGTCGTAGGGTTCCTTCTTAAAAGTAAAGATGCTTTTGTAGCTGCCCTTAAACGAAAGCTTTGGAAGCTTGTGGAGGTTCTTGCTAAGGCGTATCATCTTTTTGGAGCAGAACCAAGTGGAGTCTATTATGATTACAAGGGGCTGCTTGTTGCCGACGGTCTCTTTAAAACCTTGGCGGCCACAGTTCCATGCATCTTCTCCGGGATACATGAGCATGGGAAAGTAGCGCTCGTCATTCAAGAGGGAATTAAGGCGCTCGTTCTGGGTAAAGTCTATACCCATGATTATTTCGCTTCCGGGAAGACAGATTGATGCAAGACGGCCTGTACCTGTACGCTGCCTTTTGGCCTCTTTGGGGTGCATAAGAAAGACAAACTTTATGCCACTGTCTACATCACTTGCGTAGCGGCAATAGCAGTTTGATATTGGTCTAAAACAGCGCAGGCACAGTTCCCTCATCTTTACTACCCGGCCTATGCGTTGGCAAGCTCAATGAGCCTGTCTTTTGAGATGGCACCAACAGCCTGGGAGGCAGCCTTACCGCCCTTGAAGACGATAAAGTTAGGAATGCTCATAACTGCATACTGCTGGGCAAGATTGGGGTTTTCGTCAACATTCACTTTGCAGACCTTGAATTTGCCATCTGCCTGTCCGCTAACTTCTTCCACGACTGGCCCCATCATCTGGCAGGGACCGCACCATGGAGCCCAAAAGTCAACAAGGACAGGAATTTCGCTCTTTAACACTTCGCTTTCAAAAGTTTCTTCATTCACCTGGATACTGGCCATAGGCACCTCCGCATCTTTGCAATTATCTCGTCTCCATATAGAATATAATAATTTAATTTGCAAAAGTCAAAGAAATGCCTTTGCATACCAGGCTTCTGCATGAACCATCAAACCAAACACTCAAAATGAGTCAGCGAGCCCCAGTAACGGAAAAAATCAAGGAATCCTCCCTAAAGGGGCCCTCCTTGCTTTTTTCCTACGTCCCACTGCCTCATTTTGAATATTTTATTTGCACAAGAAATGCCCTTACATAAGCATGTTGTTCAAAAAAAGATTTATTTTTTGCTTAGAGACCCCAGATGCTTAAAGCCCCTTAAGAGATGCAAAAAGTTCTGCGACCCCCTTTTCTCCTGCGCGGCACAAGGCACTTGCAAAGGGTCTTCCAACAAGAACGCTTGTTGCGCCAAGACTTGCTGCCGCAAGAAGATGGCTGTAAGTGCGTATTCCGCCGTCAACCCAAAGCTCACCGCAATTGCCTTTTAGAACGGATGAATGTTCCTTTAGGAAAGATGCAGTACTGCCCTCGCGGGTCTCCACCCTGCCCCCGTGGTTGGAAATAAAAACAACGTCGGGCTTTACTTCCTTTACCATTTCCACGTCTTCTTCAAGAAAAATCCCCTTTATTACAAAAGGAATGCCCTTGGAATTCAGTTCTTTCTTTACCGCAAGAAGCTGGGATGGGGTTTTTCTTTCCAAGTGGACAAGGTTACGCATGGTTGCAATGTTTGAAGAGTCAATGTCTATTCCGCAGTACTCGGCAACAGGACGCGCCCATTCAATGCGCTCAAAAATCTTTTCGTCGGGATAGGGCTTTATAAAGACGGCAGCCTTGGAGCCAACTTTTTTTACAGCATCAATACCATACAAAAGCTTGCAGTCAGGAACACCGTCTCCAATTCCAAGCAGAACTCCCGCCTTGTGGCAGGCAGAAATCAAGTCGTAGTAGAAAGGTTCCTCTTCATCATAGCCAACGTTTTCCACGGCACCGGTCATTGGAGCAAGACGAATCTTTACAGAAGAAGCCTTTTCCTTGGCAGCTTCCATCCTCTGGGAAGAAGACTCAAGGTCTTTTGCAAAATCATTCCAGTCTGAACAGTTGGCAATAAAATTGCGGCTAAGAAAAGGCCCACCCATTCCGGGCATCTCGCCAATACAGCCGTATCCATCGCAAATGTGGCAAAAGTGACAGTTAAAGTTTCCCACTCTAGTCCCCCAAACATGTTCCAAGTTCACGCGCAGTTTTTATCATCGGATGGTCAACAGGAATGTTCTTTACGCGGCCTGCAATTACTTCCAATGGAACGCCGACAATCTGACCGTTCTGCAGGGCAACAAGCTTTCCAAAATCACCTTCAGCCAAAAAATGAGCGGCTTCAGTTCCAAACCTAGTGGCAAGAACCCTGTCGTAAGAACTTGGAGTTCCGCCCCTCTGCAAATAGCCAAGAACCGTAACGCGGCTTTCCAAACCGGTAGCATTTTCAAGCTCATGCGCAACCCGGTAGGCAATTGAATATGGCATGGCAGCCCTTGCCTTCTTAAAAGCCTTTTTGTCCAAAAGCGACTCTTCGCGGCTCTTTGCACCTTCGGCAACTACTATAATAGAAAAGTTTCTTCCTGCATCGCGCCTTTCTTCAACCTTCTTTGCAACGCAGGAAATGTCATAAGGAATTTCAGGAATCAAGATAACGTCCCCGCCGCCGGCAATACCTGAATAAAGCCCCAGCCAACCCGCCTTGTGGCCCATAACTTCAATCACCATGATTCTGCTGTGGCTGTGAGCGGTTGTGTGAATGCGGTCAATGGCATCAGTTGCAACGTCGAGCGCTGTGTGAAAACCAAAAGTCATGTCCGTGTGAACAATGTCGTTGTCTATTGTTTTTGGAAGACCAATCACGTTAAGCCCTTCCGCCGCAAGCATGCTGGCAGTAGTATTCGTTCCGTTTCCGCCAATGCAGACCAAGGCATCCAGCTTCCATTTCTTGTAATTCTTCTTTATTGCTTCTACCGGCAAAAGACCTGTTTCCTCGTCCTTCTCCGGATTCTTAAAAGGTTTTTCTCGCGATGTGCCAAGAATCGTCCCGCCTACGGTCAAAAGACCAACCAAGTCATCCTGTTCAAGGGGAGCCATGTCGCCTTTTACAAGCCCCCTGTATCCGTTGCGGATTCCAATCGCCTTCATTCCATACTGAGTACGGGCTGTGCGGCAAACAGCCCTGATTGCAGCATTAAGACCGGGAGCATCCCCCCCGCTTGTAAGTATGCCAAAAGTCTTTACCTTAGATGGTTCCATTCATCAAGTATAGCACAAGAAAATTGATTTAACAAGGTGAATCTTTCTTTGAGTGCCCTTGAAGCTGCGCTGGGCGTCCCTCGAAGATTCTCTGGGCGTTCCCCCGCTCACGCGGGGTCGGGCTTTCCGGGGTTCCGCTATCGCTCCATTCGCGGACAAGCCGCGAACGGCTACGCCGTCCCTCCAATCCCTAACGCATGGTAAAAAATTCTTCCAGAATGTCCTTTACAAAGTTGTAACGCCTCGCATAAGAATTATCCACATGAATCAAATCAAAGCCATGGTTTTTGCAAATCTGCTTTTTCTTTTCATCACGGGCCATCACCTTTGGGTTGTCATGATGCTCAGGACCGTCAAGTTCTATAGCAAGAACAGGCTCTTCCTTTCCGCGGAAGCCCTTTTTGTAAATCACAAAATCAAGGCTGCCTTTATAAAAGAAATCACAGTCGTCCTTATTCTTGTCAAACAAATGCGAAAGCTGAACCTCTCGCTTAACCGCAAATTTTGTATTCTCATTGAGCATAACAGAAAGAGCATGGTTCAATGTCGTTAAAAAGGCATCCTCCGTTTCCGTACTGTAAGGCTTTATTCCCAATGCCCTAGAGGAATTTTCCCTGGAGGTAACTTTGTAATCGCCGTTATTACGAACATAATTTGCAAGCTCGTACAAATCATCTTGTTCATCATTTTTGTGCAAACGCTCCAACTGCTTTGTACTGGAAAGAAGAACAAGCTTGTCCTTAGCACGCGAGACCGCAACGTTCAAAAGCTCCCTGTTATTCTTTAGCCAATCATAGGTTTTTGAATAGGTATTGTCTGTAAGGGCAAGAGAAAACAAAATCTCGTCTTTTTCATCCCCCTGAAATGCATGAACAGTTCCGCAGCTCACTGTTTCGTTCAGGCCATTTTCCATAAGTTTGTACTCGATCAAATCCTTTTGATTTTTAAATGGCGTTATGATTCCTATTTTTTTATCAGAATTATTCATTACGTACTGAACAATTTTATCAGCCTCTTTTGGAGCTGTATTTTTTATGCTGGATGAATTGTCGGCAATATCGCAAAAAACAAGTGGCCTGTCATACATAGTCTTTGACTTTATGTTCAGCTGATTGTTGTAGTACTTTTTATTGTTGAATTCTATTATATCCTTTGCACAGCGGTAATGGTTGTGAAGCAAAGTTTCCTGACTTACGGCATCATTCGCAAGAAACGTCTTGTATATTGAATTCTTTATATAGTCGTAGCTTTCGTTAACATTGTACTTTGCCTTAAGCTCTTCGTTTATGTTTTTGTCCAAAGTGATCACTGGGCTAAGCTGCTGCGGATCACCAACAAGCATAAGGCTTTTTCCGCGGATTATCGGAACCAAAGAAACCGCCGTATTGCATTGGCTTGCTTCGTCTATAATCGTCATGTCAAAATACGATTTTGGCTCGCCTATTTTCTGTGACGAAATGCAGGTTGCACAAAAGACCGGAAAAACTTCCTTTATTCTTTCAACATTTACTGGATTGGAAAAATACTTGTTAAAAGCAACGGCTTGATTCTCCTCATTCTGAACGTCCAAAATTTCAAGAAAATCTTTGTATTCAGGATTAAAAAGTCTTTTCAAGAATTTAACGGATGTAAAATTCAAGAACTGCATCATTCTTTCATAATCAAAATCAACAAGGGAAAGTGCATCCTCATCAGAAATCTTCCCAATTTGCAAAAGCTGTTTTCTTATCTCAGAAGCCTGCTGACCTTCAAGATTCAGACGCAAATTCATATTCTCATTTTTTGAAAGCATCGACTCTATCAAGCCTTGTCGTTCCATCAGATCCATCTGCTTTTCGTGCTTTTGCAAAAGTTCCGTAAGCTTTTTTGTCCTCTCAATTTGAGTCTGTCTGTTCTGGGTAAGAACGTCTTCATATGCATTCAATTTTTCAACTGTAACAAGAAGATTTTTTATATACCTGCAAGTTTCAGGAATTCGACTGTTGCTTCCAATTCGAAGTATTGGAAAAGGAATCGTATAGCTTTTATATTTTAAAGAAGTAAGCTTTTTAAAAACACCGTCAATCGGATGGTTATTATAAGAAGAAAAAAGAACAGTCTTTGAGTTAAAAAAGGCAGTGATTATCGTATTGATGATTGTAGTGGTCTTGCCTGTACCTGGAGGTCCCTGAATATAGGCAACAGGATAATTCATTGCATTGTGAATTGCAAGAAGCTGGTCAAGGTTAACATTCTTGTCAATCAGAGCAATGGGAAGCAGTTCGTCATTAGTTTTTACGGAATGCAACTCGCCAAAAAAGGCTTGGATGGGAACCGTCACCTCATTTTGTGAATACATCTCTGTAATGGCTTCATATTCTTTTTCAAGGTTTGCATTTACATCGCGCTGAATGCAAAGAAAATAAGGCATGTCATCAACGGAGCAATTTTTGCGGTTCTTTACGTTTTGCATTATTGCATCTTTTATAACTTCCGCATTCTGTTCAAAATTATCAAGCAGCGCAAGGTCATCATTGTCAAGAAAATTCTGTATACTGAGTTTTGTTCTTTTTTCTACCGAGTCGTCAACACAAAACTCCGCACATATTTTAATTTTGTTTCCCGCAATTAAAATTCTTTTTTCCACGTCAAGACGGACTTCCCGGTACGCAAGGACATAAAGACCCTTGTTAGTATGAACGCTAAGGACATTCAAAGCAAGTTGCATGACGCTCGCTTTGTTTTTAGTCTTAACAGTTTCTGCGCGTTTTTTAAAGCTGTTCACAAAATGTTTGAATTGTTCTTCATCAAGTCTATATATCTTGTTTGCAATTTTTGAGGAATCCAGTCTATTAACCAGTTCATATTCAGTATTCAATTTAGGAAGGTCGGAAAGTTTATTGCAGTCAGAAAGATAATTGAGTGTTTTTAAATTTGCAATACCAGAAAACAAAGATGCATATTTTTGAGGGAAAGCCTCTATATCTTGCAGAAGATTCTTGTTAATTTTGTAATAAGTTCCTTCAAGTACTTGGGATGAAACAATTTTTTCTATGTAAATTGTAAGCTCTTTTGTCGTAAAGTCACCAATATGCAAGCCCATAACCGTCAGTGACTTATATTCAAGGTTTATGCCAAGAACTGCAATCCAATATTTCTTCCGCATGGAATTCTTGCTTTCATATTCAATATTCAGCCACTTACCTTCATGAATCGAGCGAAAGATATCTTTTGCGACATTGGTCATTTACTCTTCCTTTTCATATCCTTTTTTGAAGATAAATTGCTGGTTCATATTCTTTTACAGAAATGACATCAGAATTCTCTTCCACGAATTTTTCCCCCATCAAGTCAACAAGATTCTTAAAATTAAACTCGATACAAGAAGAGAAATCTTCGGGATCGTCAAAAATTTTCAAAAGCCGTTTTAGAAGTTCTGTAGGATTTTCAATTTTATAAACCTTCCTAGCTTTCTTCACATCAAAAAATTTTTTTGTACTTGCAAATTCTGAAGTAGCCCTAACTGAATATTTTATTAGAGCATCAAGTTTTTTTATTTTACCATCCCGCTTCTTCATATTTTGTTTTATTTCATAAAGTTCATCCATAACTTCAGAAACAGACTTTGCAGATTCGGGGGAAGGATTTTTTGCAAATTCAATAGCTCGCTGCAATGCAGGCTGGTGTGCTACAGAAACAAGATTGAGAAGAACTGAATAATCATCATCCGAAAATGAAATTTTTCCCATATATACCTTGCCAATAATTATAGCATGGATCTAAAGAAAAGTCTTCTTTTTTTTCCAGATTTTCTTTTGGGGGTAAGCTGTAAAATATAATTCCCCAAAATAAAAAGGTTTTCAACCTTCTGTTATAATGGAAATTGCACAGACCAAAAAACAGGAGGAAGAAAACCTAATGGAGAATATAGCACGAAAGAAGAGAAAAGAAAACAGCTGCTTTGGCCACAGCAAGAGGCTTCTGCTGGAAGGCTACCTGCTCGGCAAGCGTGGGTACCCAAAAATCACGAAAAAGACAGAGCTGGCAAAGATTTTCGGGTGTGACAGGAAAACCATATACAATGAGATGCAACGCGGACTTGTGGAGCATACGAAAACAGACCTGAGCAAAGTCTGGGAATACAATGCGGACTATGCCCAGCTGAAGGCTGACTGGGAGAACACGGCCAGGGGGCGGAAACTGAAAATAGGAAGCGACTTCATCCTGTGCGCCGAGCTGAAAAGGCTGATTGTGGATGAGAACTACAGCCCCTATGCAGTGCTGGCCGAGTTCAGGCTTAACGGCTGGAAGACGGAGACAAGGTTCTGCGAGAAGACACTCTACAACTGGGTGAACAAAGGCGATGTCGCGGGGGTGGGGCGGACGGACCTGCCCAACAAGGGGTAAAATACCGGGAGAAAGGTTCCACAAGGCGCTACAGCCGCACCAAATGCGCGGAGCACAGCATCGACAAACGGCCGGCAGAGGTCGAGACGCGGGAAAGTTTCGGCCATTGGGAACTGGACACCGTAAAAGGCGGGGCGGACAAAGGAACGGAATGCCTTTTCACCATGACTGAGCGCAAGAGCCGCAATGAGATTGCGAGAAAGATTCCCGACGCAAAAGGGGAAAGTGTAATCGATGTCCTTGACGGCATAGAAAGAGAAATCGGCAGCGAGGCATTCAGAAGGATTTTCAGGACGCTCACCTGCGACGGGGGAACAGAGTTCATGAACATTGAGGGAATCGAAAGAAGCTGCATCGACGGGAAGCCCAGGACAAAACTCTACTTCGCGCATCCTTACACAGCCTGCGAGCGCGGCACGAACGAGAATCACAACAGGATTCTCCGCCGATTCTTCCCTAAGGGCTGTGATTTTTCGCTGGTCACTGATGAGAAAGTCCGGCAAGCGGAGGAATGGATGAACAACTATCCTAGAAAGATTCATGACGGTCTTACCCCCGCCATGATTTATAAAAAATGTTGTAATTTATGACAGAAAAGTGGGGAATTATTATTTACAAGTTACCCAGATTTTCTTTTGGGACAAGGCAAAAAGGCAGTTTAACGAATGGTCTTCAGTTTGATAATTTTAGCATCCCCAAGCACGGCAGGGATTGGAGGGGCGGGCGAAAGCCCGTTCCGGCGGGAGTGCGCAGCGCGACCAGAGGAATGGAGCCGGGAGGCGAAACCCCGGAAAGCCCATAACAAAAATGGCAAGGTGTTCTTTGGGGACGCTTTTATTCAGCAGGAAAAAGTGCCGCAAAAAGAAGAAGAAGAAAAAAAATCAGGAATAATTGCTGCGGTGGATGCGCTGCTTTTCGTTGTAGAGGTCGATGTCGCTGGCTCTAATCAGCTGCTGGGCATCTGCTTCGCCGCGGCCAATCATGTAGGCATAGCCTGCGCTCAGAGTAAGTTCATAGGGTTTTGACGAAGAGGAATTGTATTCGGCAAAGGCCTTGTAAAGTGCAAGGCGCAGGGCTTCTGCATTGGCATCAACTTTTCTAAACGGTTCGGGGGAAACGGCAAGGACTGCAAATTCATCACCGCCGTAGCGGGCAATCATGCAGTTTTCATCCTTAAAAATTTGCGAGATGATTTTTGCGGTCTGCTCAAGTGCCTGGTCTCCTTCCGGATGGCCAAAGCTGTCATTTATTTCCTTAAAGGAATTTATGTCCATCATAAAAAGGCAGGCGGAGAAAGGCTTGTCAGCGGAAATTGAATAGAGGTAGTTGTCAAAGCAATTTCTGTTGTTAACGCCGGTAAGTCCGTCCAGCACAATCTGGGAAAACTGTACGCGGGTAAAAATTAGGAAAAGCGATATGAGCAAAAAAACCCAGATGATGTTCAAATAGGGGTTCATCAGATTCACTGCCCCACTTGCTACCGGCATTACCACAAAGACAAGGAAATTTGTGCAGCACATTTTGTTCGAGTAGCGGCACCTGCTTCTGAGCATCTTGATTAAGGCATAATTTGCCGCATTGCCAAAATATCCGTAGGTTGCAATCATGTGTATAAAGCAGAATTTTCCGCGGGTATAAAGGTTTGTGTACTTGTCCACATAAAAGACCCAGTGTGTAAAAACTGACAAGGCAACAAAGGCTGCAACTATTAAGAAGGGAATGAATATCATTTTTCTTATTCGCCTTGGAAGAGTCTGCTTTGGTCTAAGGAAATGCAATGTATACAAGAGCCATGTCTGCGAGGCATAGGCAGCCAGAATCAGGCGGACGGCATTAAGGATAATGTTTGCAATATAGAAAGAATTTCCCGGTCTTCCGTTTACAAGTGAACAGGCGGCTTCAAGGGCAAGCACCACAGTAGTGCAGATGGCCATTCTGAAAAAAATCTGGTTGGAAGCTCTTAGCGAACCTTCTTTTTTTATCGTCAACGCAAGCCATAATCCAAGCATGAGGCTGAGCGCATTCGCTTCCACAAAATACACGAATTCCATTTTTTTAGTATACATTAGTTTTTTTGTTTTGAATAGTAAGGTTTACACGGTAAGCGTGTCACAAAAAACAGACTTCCGTGTTACCCCACAAGCCTTGCAGCATAGAGGCTGGAAAAAATAAAAAGTGGAACTTGCAGAATCCAAGTTATGCCGAGAGCGCAAAGAAAAAGGCTGTAGGTTCTGTTTCTGCGGACAAGGGACTGTAGCGAACGGAGATTTTTCTGCGTCTCCGCAAAGTCTATCTTGCAAAATTTACCAAAGGCACTCATGTACTGCCACTGGTCTTTTGGCGCTCCACGAGGGGGAAGGCTTTTTCCGTAAGTTCTGTAGCCTTCAGATATTCGCGAGGCAAGGGCATTGTATTCACCGCATTCAAAAAGGGCAGAAGCAATTTGGGGCGCACGGGAAAGATACTTTTTCATGCTGACAACATTTAGGATAAGGAAAACCGTCATGCAAAGCCATATAAGTATTGAAAGGCAGGCGGATTTTAGGGCAAGCTGCTCCAGTAGTTCCGAGCAAAGTAAAAATGAAGAAAGAAAAATCATGGAAAGAACAAGGCATTTTCTTCTTTGCCTGTACAAAGGCATTTTTAGTCCCCGCACAAGAAAAAAGACAAAGAGAAAAAAGAACGCTGCGTCAAAAAGCGCAATCACAAGCAAAAGCTTCATAACTCCCCCTTAGCTTCTATATTATTGCCAGCATGAAGAAAGCACAAGCAAAAGAAAGGGAAAGCATTCAAAATTTTCTTGATTTCCTGTTTTTTCGCACTATAATGATTAGAAGAAATACAGGAGGACCTATGGGCTTATTTGAAAAAAAATATTGTGATTTTTGCGGTGAAAAAATTGGGCTTCTTGGAAACAGGAAACTTGAAGACGGAAACATGTGCAAGAACTGCGCGGCAAAGCTTTCTCCCTGGTTCAACGAGAGGCGGCACAGCACAAAGGCAGACATTCAGGCACAGCTTGAATACCGAGAGCAAAACAAATCCTTGGTGGCAGCCTTTAACGCAACAACGACACTTGGAAACGAAACAAGGCTCTTGATTGACGAAGGCGCAAGAAAGTTCATGGTAACAAGGGCAAAAGACCTGCAAAGTGCAAACCCGGACGTTCTGGATTTTTCACAGGCGGTGGGATGCGACCTGGACATTCAGGAAGACAAGACGGAGCTAAAGCAGGAAGATTCCAACGGAAATTCAACGAGCTACAATCCTCCACGCTATGAGTATTCATATTCATTCGAGGTAACAATAAGGGTTTCTAGCCCCTACTTTGACGAAATGAGCTTTGACCTTTCCAACGGCTACATTACGACCGGAGAAAGTCCAATGAATCCTTCCATGCAGCAGACAAGCGGCTGGAACCTTCATTCAAGCGACGGTGGCTACGAGGCAAACAAATACTTTGAGTGTGTAAAAATCGGCAATGAGATTAAGAATGCCATAGAGCGCATGAAAAGCACGGCAGGAAGTCCCGCTGCAAACGAAAGTCCGGCGCCTTTACAGCAGGCAGAAGCTGTAAAGGAAGAAAAAACTTGCCCAAGCTGCGGTGCAAAGACCTTCCCCAACCAAAACGGTTGCTGCGAATACTGCGGTTCTGCACTGTAAGAAGAAAAGGAATCCTAGCCGCGATTGGAGGGGGGCGAAGCCGTGCGTAAGCACCGCGCCCGGCTAGGGGGCAAGCCCCGCAAAGCGCGTAGAAAAAGGCCTCCCTGAAAGGGCAGTCTACCGAGCAATGCGCTCCAAAAAAAAAAGAAAAAAATCAATATGGAAATTACAATACTTTGCAAAGTGGTGGACAATTACGGAGACATTGGTTTTGTTTACCGGCTTGCACGAAACATAACAGAACTTTACCCCGACACAGAGCTGCGTCTTGTTGTTAGCGACCTGCCTTCCTTTGCGGCAATGGCACCCTTCGTAAAAGAGGGGCTTGCTAGGCAAAGCGCAAGGGGCTGGCAAATCTTTGACTGGAACAAGGAAGATGTTTGCACGGAGGAATTTAGCAGGAGGATTCCAGACGTGATTCTGCAGTGCTTCCAGTGCGAAAGGCCTGAATGGCTGGACAGAATCCTCTTTGACCCGGAGCAGAAAAAAATAGTCCGCATAGTAAACCTTGAATACCTTACGGCGGAAAGCTGGGCGGACGACTTTCACCTTTTAAAAAGCGGAACCAGAAGCATACTGGTAAAAAAAGTGAATTTTATGCCGGGCTTTACAAAAAAAACTGGCGGACTTGTAATGGATTCATCTTTTTTGAGTTCACTACAAAATAAAGAGGCGGCTCTAAAAACCATTCAAGACGACCTGATGGCAAAAGCAGGCACACGTTCTGACGCAAGTTCTGGCATAAGCTCAGTCGTAAGCGCAAATGGACAAAAAGAAGCGGAAGCTGATTCCGTCCAAGCACTAAGGGACAGAAACACTTTCTGCGTAACAATCTTTGCTTACAAGAGGAATTTTACCCACGTAGTTGGCGCGCTAAAATCATTTATGGAAGAAAGGCAAAAGGAAAACCCGCTCTTTAGGATTCACGCCTTTGTTGCGGCAGGACTTGCATGCAGCCCCTTTGAAGAGGCATGGAAAGAAGAAGGCTGTCCCTTTGCCATAACAAAGCTGCCCTATCTTAGCCAAGAAGCATGGGACGCACTCCTTTGTTCAAGCGACTTTAACTTTGTGCGAGGGGAAGATTCTTTTGCAAGGGCCTGCCTTTGCGGAAAGCCATTTGTCTGGCACGCCTACCCCCAGGACGAAGAGCTGCATCTTGTAAAGGCTGGGGCTGTGCTAGAAAGAATGGAAAGCTTTTTTGAAGACAAGGAGCTTTTTGGCTTTTTAAAGGAATACTTTCTTCTATACAACACCCGCTACGACACACGATTTTATGACGAAGAGCAAGGCAAAGAATGCCAAACTACGGAAAAAGAGTCCCAGGGAAAGGAAAGAGAATCTTGTGAAAAAAAGGCTGTGGAAAAAGAGCCAGGGGAAAGAGAGCCCAGTGAAAAGGAAGAAGAGCTGCTGCTAAAGCTGCTAAAGAGCTACCCTGCCCTAAGCAAAGCCTGCACGGACTTTTCTAAAAGCCTAATAGAAAACGGAAACCTTACCCGGCACCTGATGGAATTCCTTGGGAGGCAAGAATGGCACTAACGCAGATTCAGGAAGAAATAGCAAGGGCCCTAAATGAATTGAGCGGAAAGGAAGGCTCAAAGGCAAGGATAACGGAAGCCCTGCTTGCAAAAAAGATACGGGAACTTAACAAGCTGGAGTCAAAGAAAAAGGCAGGAATTGCCCTTGCGGACCTTGAAGCAGCCGTAAGCCAGCTGGAAGAAGACGGAAAAAGCCATTATGCCCTGACCGTAAATTCCGCAAACGAACTTATGATAGAAAAACGGGATGAATCAAAGCCCCTTACGCAAGAGGCACACCACCGCCGCATGCAAAGCGAAAAGTCTATGACGCTTCTAAAGGGAACTGATTTGTCTGCAAGGCAAAAGGCAGCCGGCAAAAAAGCTTCTTTCAGTAAGCAAAAGAGGACAAAAAGGGAAAGCCTTAGCATTTACGGCGACTGGCAGGATTCAGCAGACGGATAGAGCACTTACGGCAGGCAGTTCTGGTAAGGGGTGGCAGACAAGGGGCTAGCAAGACACTTCTGGCAAGGAAAGTCTGGCACGGCACTTCTGGCAAAAAAAGCAACACTGAAAATGTGCAAAAAAAGTGCCGGACTCCCACAAAGAAAATCCGGCAGCTTTTGACTAACTATATGTTAAAGGCACGGGCACATAAAATTACGGCTCTGGCCTATCGATTACTTCTTTTCCTGGATCTTGTCCTTTTCCTTCTTGATTTTCTGATCAAGCACGTCCATAAGCTTGTTCAGGCCGGCTGCAAAGTCGTAGTCGTCGCTGGTTACGTGGGCATTTGCTCCCCAACGGAAGTTTACCGTGGTATCAAAGTAGTATTTTTTGTCCTCCTTAACGCGCAAAATAAGGTCAATAATAAGGCTGTCAGCGTAGTCAATGCGCTTAAGTTTCTGGTTGATAAGGTCCGACTGGTCCTTTTCCAAAGAAAATCCCTGTGCTGATATAGATTTTGTCATTCAATAATGCTCCTGTGTCAATTATTCTCTCTTTAGCGGTCAACTGCCGCCCACAGATATATTATACTACATATTTCTAAAATATCAAAATATTTTTTTTCCAAGGGAGTGCCCTTGAACCCCGAATTTTTTGTTTATTTTGATAATGTTCCCTTCGACAAGCTCAGGGAACATTTTTTTTGTTTCTTGCCAAGGAATATCAAGTCAGGTAGGGATTTTCCCTAGGAGATTGTACGCCGCCGTGGAACCCCGGAGTTGCCACGAAGTGGCAATGAGCGTTAGCGAAGGGTGGAAGGGCGGTGACGAGTTGGCATGTTGGCCGATTTTAGATAAAAAACAGGTGGCAGAGCATCAGAAAGTACCGTCCATATATAGGAAGAAAAAAATTTCTTGAAAAACAAAACACTTGTGCTATAATTTAAATATCATCGGTGGCTTTAGCTGCCGGGCGCTTTTGTATAAAGGCGTATACAAACTAAAATCCGTTGTAACGGAAATGGAGTTTTTTATGTCAACACAGAGAAGAACATTCGGTATCTTCATTATCCAGATTGCACTGGCAATCTACCTTTTCATCACAGGCCTCTGCCTCTTCGGAGTTGGAAAGTCTATTTCCAGCGATGAAATTCAGGGCGTAACAAGCTTCTTCAAGGGTGGCGCACGCGTAATGGACTACATTATTGCAGCCCTTCTGATTGTTTGCGCAGTTATGTTCTTTATTAAGGCACTGGGACTTGATTTTGGCAAGGTTGATGACATTGTAAAAATCGTAACGCTCATCGTCTGGATTGTGGTAACGGTTGTTACTCTTATTGGTCTTGTCGGCGAACTCAGCAGCGTTAAGGCTCTCCACTGGCTGCTTGTTCTTGCAAAGAACTGCCTTATCATTGGCGGTATCATGACAATCAAGAACGGAAAATAAGCCTCGCATTAGGCAAATTTGATGCAAAACGGGCACTCCTAGCTTTCTGGGGGTGCCTTTTTATTTTTCTTTGACTTTATCAACTTTATCAACTTCATCAACTTCTGAAAGGTCTCCGCCAAAAAGCCATGCGGTGCGCGGAAGGCCCCACTTTTTGCGCTCTTCTTTTGGAAGTTCAACTTTTACCCAAGGAATAGAGACATAGTCATCCAAGGCTTCCTCCCTTGCCCACTTGGGAAAATCATCTTCTCCGTTACAAGGCTTAACAGATTCTGTAAGGGGTGAGCCCCGCTTAACAGGACGCACTTTTGTTCCCCTGGGAGTTTTTATCTTTTCCACATCACCGTACGGTCCCCAAAAGGCATTTTGTCCTGATTTTACGGTGATGTAGTGGCCGTCTATCATAACCTTAAGCTCTGGATTTTCAAGATTCGTCCTGTTTACAAAGGTTAAAGCCCATTTAGCCTCGCAAGTGGCCAAGAAGTTGCAGATTGAACAAAATTTTATGGCAAGCATTGCGGAGGCACAGACAAGGCCTACCAATATTTCTTTTTTCAACTGTTTTAACTCTCCCCAAGGTTCCACCGCCAAGGTCTGGCCACAAGTTTTTGCTGTTTTTGCAAGTTTTAACCGCTGTATTCCATGGAGCCGCCGCCGTGAATCTTTTGCAGGGCAGGCTTTAGGTTTTCTAGCCAGAATCTGTCCTGAATTTTTAGCTTTCCTGCGCTGAATCCTATGTGCCTGTCCACACGCACCTTTTCGCCGTGAAAGTCGCTTCCTGCGGTAACTACCATGCCCAGGTTCTTTCCAAGCTCTTCTAGCCGCTCCGCTTCGGAAATGCGCACGCCGGGATGCCAGGCTTCAAGCCCCATAACGCCCTTGTCGCGTATCATTTCCATGGTGGCGTCCATTTTTCCCCAGGAAACGTACATGGAAAGCGGATGGGCCTGCACTGGAATGCCGCCGCTTGTCTTTATGGCTTCTACGGCAACTTCAAGGTCAAGGCCTTCCCTGTCCACGTAGCAGGGCCTTCCCTTGGCAAAATACTTGTCAAAGGCTACCTGACGCTGCTTTACAATGCCTTTTTCTGCCATGTAGCTTGCAAAGTGGGGTCTTCCTATGTTCTGCCTCTTAAAGCGCTCGTAAACTTCCTCGTAGGTAATTTCTACGCCCATTTCCCTAAGCTTTTCGGCCATCTTCAAGTTGCGCCTGTTGCGCTCACCCTTCAAAAAGTCAATGGCTCTGGCAAGTTCCGCTGATTTATGGCGCAAACCCAGCCCCAAAAGGTGGAATTCACCGGTTGGCCACTGTACGGTAAGCTCTATTCCTGGAACAAATTCAATTCCGGCTTTAAGGGCTTCCGCCTGGGCTTCCAGAATGCCGTTCACAGTGTCGTGGTCGGTAAGGGCAAGGGCGGAGAGGCCTTTTTCCTTTGCATAGCGCACAAGCTCGGCAGGAGAAAAAGTTCCGTCAGAAGCTGTGGAATGTGTGTGTAAGTCTATCATTTCTTAAACATACTATCACTTATGCAAATAATAGTGTAGTGGCAATGCTGGTGCAAACAAAAGGCAAGTGCAAACCTTAATTTTAAGTAATTAAATGTAAATGTTAACAAGAAAGCACTTCCATTCCCGGCAAGAAACGCGTCAAAAAAGCCGAGCGCGGATACAAGGTATCTGACTCCCTTCGGTCGCTCCGCGCAAATGCTTTTTTGCCGCGTTTCCCGCCTCCATTCCAGTGCTTTCTTAACATATTTTTGCATTACAATTATTGAAAATATGCACTTGCCTTTTACCCGCATTGGAGCAGAACCCAAACCTGATTTCCAGTTGCTCTGTATAAGAAAAAATATTTAATAAAAAAATAAGGTTTTTTGTGCATTTTTCGGAATACTATGTTATAATCTTATTTAAGATTCGGGTAGAAAGACTACCCTTGCGCGGAGTGTGTGAATGCCAAAAATTATTAACTACCCAAAAAATTCAATGATTTTTGTTGAAGGGGACAAGGATGACCGTATTTTTATTCTCCAGTCCGGTTACGTTATATTGGTTTCAACAGATTTTGAGACAGGCAAGGTTCTTAACGAAAAGCTTGCAATAGGAGAATTTTTTGGCGTAAAAAGTTCACTTGCTCGTGTTCCCCGGCAGGAAACAGCTACGGTAATGGCGGATTCAGTCGTAGTCCAGATGACCCCCGCTGAATTTGAAAAGATTTTCAGCCCCAACCAGACGGTCATGCTAAAGATGCTGCGCGTATTCAGCCGCAACCTGCGCGACCTTCACTACCGCACGGAGCTCCTTCTTAACAACAACGACATACTTGTTCCGTCAGACAAGGGAATGATTCAGGTTGCACAAGCATTTCTGGATGAAGAACTATACAATTCCTGCGAGCAGGTCTGCGAAAAAGTCCTTGCGCGCTACCCCTACGATGCAAACAAGGCCACCGTTGAAAAGATTATGGACCTTTCCAAAAGGCAGAAGGGGCGCGTAAAGGGGCCTCATGACAGCGGCAGGGAAGAGGCGACCTTTAAGCACAAAAAGGAAAATGCCCTTAAGCAGTTTGACCTTCCCATGTTCGAGCGTTTTTCCAAGTCCTATTCAGACGGGGACGTAATTATATGCGAGTACGAGCCGGGAGAAAGCTTCTACCTTGTCCAGTCGGGGCAGGTTCAGCTGGAAAAGCTTATAAGCGGTTCCCTAAAGCACATAGACATTGTAAGCCCCGGTGAATTCTTTGGCGAAATGGCAATCCTTGACGATTCCCCCAGAAGCGCAACCTGTATTGCAAAGGGAGATGTCCGCTGCCTTGAATTCAACAAGGAAAACTTCCGCGTACTTGTTACCGGAAACCCCCAGATTGCAATGATTCTTCTAAAACTCTTCTGCAAGCGCATATACGACCAGAAGAGGCGCACAAAGATTCTCGTAATAAAGGACATTCAGGCACGTATTAGCGACATTTTCCTTATGTACGACGAGATGACTCCGCTTTCCGAAGCAGACCTGGACTCTTCAAAGCGCAAATTCAACCTTACTGTGAACGACATTGCCCACTGGGCAGGAATTTCGCTTGACGATGCCCGTGACGAGATGAACAAGATGTGCGCCCGCGGCAAAGTTGAAATCTACGAGCCCCAGCACCAGATGCTTGTAAAGAACATAAACGATATGAAGCGCGTTGTGGACACCTACTACACAATTCAGAACGCCCGCCGTGAGCAGGGAAATTTCTAGCAAGGTATTTTGAAGCAGTGGATTTCTTGCGGCAATTTTTTCTGCAAAGGGCTTTCCGTGGTTTCGCGGGGCCCTACCCGCTCCATTGCTTCGCAACGGCTGCGCCGCCACTACAATCCCGGCCGTGCATACTTTTTTACCGTAATTCACAATCCCCAAGCCAAAAAGGTTGGTCTAGCCTTTTATATAGGAAAACAAATATGCATAAAAAAACAATTTGCCTGTTTTTGCCCCTCCTTGCCCTGATTTTTTCTGTCTCTGCAAATGAAGCAAAGAGCCCAAGAGATTACCTTGAACTAAAAAGAATAAAAAATGCAGAAAGCGTAATTACAATAGTGGATGAGCAAAAAGAAATCTCCCTTGTCCTAAACAAAGAACAAAGAAATGCCCTCTTGGAAAAGCTTGAAGTTTCCAAAAAGCTGGAAGCAAAAGACTTTCCCTCCCCTTGCAAAGCATACAAACTTAATGTTTATTACGACGGCAAATACGTCTCTTTTGTAACAAAGGGAAAAACCATTTGCCAAAGCGGAAATTCAGAAATATATGAACTTACAAGCGACCCTTCTGGCACAATAGAAGCCGTTTTTGGAATATACGACGCCTTTCTAGCCCCCTTAACCTTGCCTTATGCAAAAAAGAATTCCGCCACAGATTTTATTATTAAAAGCTACTATCTTTTGCAAAGAAGAAGCAAGGACAGTTACTATGTCTTAGCGGTAACTTACGGAAGCGGACTGCCGGTTACGTCAATAAGGGCTTTTAATGCAACTGCAAGCAAAAACTTTATTCAGCTTGATGACGATGAAAAAATATCAGTTAAAAACGATGAATACGAATTATACATCAAGGGTAAAAAGACAGGGGCCCGTATTTTTACAGATTACAGCCTAAAACGCCTAAAAGTCGACATGCATTCATTTTACATCTACCATAATTAGCAAAGTGCAGGATTTTATCTTCCTTGCCAAGCAATATCAAGCCACGGATGGCGACTTAGCAGCATGCGGGATTTTATGCAACCTACGCCGCCGTGGAACCCCGCAAGTCCCGGCCGCAGGGCGGGATGACCGTTAGGGAACCCCGGAAGGGCGGTGACGAAAGGCATATTCGGTCGAAATAGCAGACGAGTGCATGGTAGAGCAGACAGAAGCACCGTCCAGAAGAAAATTCAGAATTCCCATAATTTTTATTACAAAAACTTTAATTTTTTCACTATTTACAGACGGCTTTTTTCGTGATATATTTATTCTAGGATAAATGCGCCAACATTAGGAGTTATTATGAAGTTTGGTTACTTTGATGACAAAAACAGGGAGTACGTGATTACAAATCCGCTTACACCCTACCCGTGGATTAACTATCTTGGAAACGAAAAATTCTTTTCACTTATTTCCAACACAGCAGGCGGCTACATGTTCTACACAGATGCCCGCCTCCGCCGCTTGACCCGTTACCGCTACAACGACATCCCGCTGGACACTAACGGTCGCTATTTCTATATTACAGATGGAGATACAACGTGGAATCCCGGTTTTAAACCGATGAAGACCAAGCTTGACAAGTACGAATGCCACCACGGCTTTGGCTACACAAGAATTTGTTCCGCAAAGAATTCCCTTGCAGCAGACGTTCTCTTTATGGTTCCAAACGGAGAAAACTGCGAAGTTCAGATGGTAACCCTTACAAACGAGGGCAAGAAGGACAAGGACATTTCTTTGGTTTCCTTTATTGAATGGTGTCTCTACAACGGACAGACTGACGGCGAAAACTTCCAGAGGAACCTTTCCACAGGCGAAGTTGAAATTGAAGGCAGCGTAATCTACCACAAGACTGAATACCGCGAAAGACGCAACCACTTTACTTTCTACAGCGTAAACTCTCCAATCAAGGGCTTTGACACAGACCGCGAGACCTTCCTTGGCCTTTACAACGGTCTTGACACCCCGGACACAATCGTTGCAGGAAAGAGCGGAAACTCTGTGGCAGACGGTTGGTCACCAATTGCAAGCCACCGCCTTGAATGTACACTTAAGCCTGGCGAAAGCAAGACTTACGTTTTTGTCCTTGGCTACATTGAAAACGAGGAAGACAAGAAATTCATTCCTGAATCCCAGGTAAAGCAGCCATTTAAGGCTACAAACAAGTACTCTGGCATTGTAAACAAGGAAAAGGCTTATGCACTTCAGGCAAAGTTTGACTCCAAGGAAAAGGTAGAGGCAGCATACAAGGCCCTTCGCGAATTCTGGGACGAGACACTTTCCCACTTTGCAATCAGCACAGGAGATGAAAAGCTTGACCGCATGGCCGTCTGGAACCAGTACCAGTGCGTTGTTACATACAACTTTGCACGCTCCGCATCTTACTTTGAAAGCGGAATTGGCCGTGGCCTTGGCTTCCGCGACACTTCCCAGGACATGCTTGGTGCAGCCCACCAGCTTCCTGCAAAGAGAATCCGCGAACGCCTTTACGACGTTGCAGCCACACAGTTTGAAGACGGTTCTGCCTACCACCAGTTCCAGCCGCTTACAAAGAGGGGCAATGCAGACATTGGCTCCAACTTTAACGATGACCCGCTCTGGCTGGTTCTTGGCGTTGGCAACTACATCCGCGAGACTGGAGACAAGGACTTCCTTAAGGTTGACGTTCCCTTTGACAATTCAGAGACAAACAAGGCTACAATGTTCGAGCACTTGCGCCGCTCATACAACTACATTCCCAACCACATGGGACCGCACGGGCTTCCGCTCATCGGACGCGCAGACTGGAACGACTGCCTTAACCTTAACTGCTTTAGCAAGGACCCCAACGATTCTTTCCAGACCTGTACCAACAAGGAAGGTAAGAACGCTGAATCCGTAATGATTGCACAGATGTTCGTCTACGTAACACCTGACTACGCAGCAATGTGCCGCATCATGGGAGACGAAGCAGAGGCAAAGAGGGCAGAAGAGCTTTGCAAGAAGATGGAAGAAGCAATCTGCACAGCCGGTTGGGACGGAGAATGGTACGTACGCGCATACGATGACTTTGGCCAGAAGGTTGGTAGCCACGAATGCGGCGACGGTAAAATCTTTATTGAAACACAGGGCTTTGGTACAATGGCACAGTGTGGTGCAGACAAGGGCTATCCTGCAAAGGCTTTGGACAGCGTAAAGAAGTACCTGGATTCAAAGTACGGTATCTGCATCGTAGACCCGCCATACAGCTCTTACCACGTTGAGCTTGGCGAAGTTTCTTCTTACCCGCCTGGATACAAGGAAAACGGTGGTATTTTCTGCCACAACAACCCTTGGGTTATCATTGGAGAAATCAAGACTGGCCGCCCAGAGGACGCATGGGAGCACTACCAGAAGATTGCACCTGCCTATCTTGAAGACATTTCCGAAATCCACAGGACTGAACCTTACGTATACGCACAGATGATTGCAGGTAAGACAGCTGGACGCTTTGGAGAGGCAAAGAACTCTTGGCTTACGGGAACAGCAGCATGGAACTTTGTTGCTCTCAGCCAGTTCATCTGCGGTCTTATGCCTGAATACGACGGCCTCCGCATTGAACCCCGCCTGCCAAAGCATGTTAAGAAGGCAGACTTTACACGCAAATTCCGCGGTACAACATTCCACATCCACGTTGAAAACAAAAAGAACGACGGCAAGGTGGAGCTTGTTCTTACCAACAAGGACTTTGCAACAGACGAGGCAACTCTCAAGGCTTCCCTTTCTACAGGCAGCATTGGCGGAACCCTCGTAAAAGCAGCTGACGGTGCAAAAGACGTTTACGTTCTTGCAACCGTAGGCTAATTAAATTGAGCAGTTAAAAATATAAAAAAAAGTTAGGAGCCGGTTCTTGGCAGGAAGGTGCATTGCCTTCTTTGCCGGGAGCCGGTATTTTTTTGCACAAAAAAAACACCGAAAATTGTCCGCCACGAAAGGGAACGGCATTCGGTGTTTGTTTCTGCATCTTTGGCACGAGGCCGCACTAGGCCGCACGAAAGCTTAGTATGAAACGGTGACTACAAGATTTCCATAGCTCACCCCAGAAGATGAGGAATCCGATTCAATCACGAAAGGAGCACCTGGTTCCGGGAAATAGGAGGCAGAAGTAGGAGCTCCTGCTGCAGGCGAAGCAATTCTCTCCAAGAATGCCTGGGAGCCTGTCCCTGAATGGATGTCTACGACTTTTCTTGCAAGTTCCTTCTGAGGATACACAGGAAGCCCCGTAGCAGAGTCAGTGGAGCTCGAATCCCCCTCATACACAGGAATTCCCAAGCCACCGCTTACATTCTTTACTGAAGTAAAGGCATTTGTTTTGCCGTCGCCTGGAACAAAATCAGAAGGGACATCCGATACCTGAGGAGCCTTTGATTTAGAAGGCATTTTTGCAACCAACCCCTTATCCGTAGAAAGGAAGCCCTCTGCATTTATGGAAAATGAGGTTCCACGCACGGAAGCAGTTGCAACAGGAGTGCTTACCCTGAAGCCGGTTCGCTTTCCGTCCGACTTGTTGACACTCGCGTCTATTTTACCGCTGTCAAGATATATAGAAGTCTCGGTCTTTGACGAACTGGAAACAAGCTTTTCAATAGTGATGCGGGTAAGGGGGCCAAGCTGAACCTTTGAACCCTGAATGCTAAGTTCCGCGGAAGACTTGAATCCGGTAGAAATAACCGCACCGCTGGAGACTACATCGCCCTTGCTAAGAGGAATCCAGCTGCTTCCCTTCTGAATTTCCACCTTGCCGGATGTAGAAAGAACCGTCGCCTCAAGGGCAAAGGCAGAATGAACGGCAACAAGCACCGCAAAAGCCGCTAATAAAATCCTAAAAGACTTTTTCATAAACCATCCTCCGTATTAGAATGCCAGGGTTGCATAAAGCGTCAAGGCAGTTTCGTTTTCCTCGCTGTCATCCCCAAAGTATTGGTGGGCAACGAGCCCCAGCTGCAAGTCAGTATACATCTGGTAAAGGAACTCACCGTATATCTGAATGCCGGCATATTCAAAATCATCCTTGGGGCAAGAAAAAACCACGTCGGTTCCCAAAGATGCGAGCATGTTTTTCCTTGGCTTGAAGGTACCGCTAAGCCCGGTCTTTAACAGGCCCGAGTAGTCAGATGGATACATTGAATAGGTAGCCTCTATGCTTGTAATTCCCCTGAATGCTGCAAAGGGGCCATTTTCACCGGATGCATACAGTCCGTGCAGAGTTACCTGCGAATCATAGAATTCCGGAATGTAATAAGAGAAGGAAAGCTGCGAAAGATTGGAAATTTTGTCAAATTCACCGTCTATTATTTCCGCACCGAAAGTAGATGAAAGGTTATAGAACTTCCTCGCGCCAAGGGAGCCGCCAAAAGAAATGGTTCCGTAAAAGCGCTTGCAGTCAGCATTGTCGCCATTCGGCCCCTTCATTCCGATTGCACAAAGACCTTCAAGGCCCACAGACTGGTTCAGGAAAAGATAGGGGAAATATACCGAAGCCTGGCCTAAAAGGAAAGGACTTGCACAGTAGTAGTAGTCATTGTCCGTATCGTCAAGGTCTCCGCCAAGGATAACAGTGTCTATTCCGTTCAGCAAACCGGTATAGCCTGCATAAGCGCCGGCCACAACTTTTTGACTGCTGTAGCTTGCAGAAAGGCCATCTGAAATCTGGTTCAGAATGCATCCTGATGTGTCTACAACGCCAAACCTTCCCGCCGCCAAGTTCACGGAGGAAGAGCCTTCCGTCTTCATTGAATATGCATATTTAAAAAGCGTAAGGTCTACGGGACATTTAAACTCACCGTCACCAAATTCCGAAAGATCATTCACGTCATAAGTGGGAGTTGCCTTGCCCTCTGCCACAAAATATGACGATGGTCCAACAGGAGTACGGAAATACAGAGTCACCTTTGTCTTTTCTTCCATGGCCAGCGGGTCAAAGTCATTTGTATAGAGTTCAACGGATTCACACAAGGTACCGCCAAATTCGGCAGCAAACAAAGAGGCAGGCATGATAGCCGCCAGGATAAGAGCCAGAGTCTTTTTCATCAGTTGCCCCCCTTGCCGTCAGCGGCAAATTCCATGGCAGCATTCATAATGTTTAGCACTTCGTGTCCGTCCGGGACTGAATCAGGATCGGCATTCCGGGATATTATTCCGTTGGCGCGGAACATTGTAAAGGCATAGCGTGGAGAGGGCGCAAGCCTGTACATAAGGCTGTTGTCCACCTTCCAGGTCTGGGCGCATACATGGGCAAGCTCTGCAAAGGTAATCGCAGTAAGGGCATTCTTGTCCGCCCCGGCAATTCCTGCCTTTTGAATCACAGCAAAGGCAGACTCGTTGGAAGCATCCTCGGAAACAAGCCCCTGGGCAACGGCTGCAAAATAGCTTACCTGCCCCCAGCTGGCCTTTTCCGTATTAATCATTTTTGTTACATTGCCGGCAGACTGGGCATGAAGACCAAGAGCCGCAAAGAAAGTAAGCACTGCAAAAAGCAAAAAACTCTTTTTCATATAAAAATCATGTCCTCCGAAAACAGATTTCAATGCTCATAAACGAGCAAAAAACATTTCACTTTATTATAAACTATGTTATACTTTTTGTCATGGCAAAGGGAATAAAAAAACTTTTTTTTTCACGCAACACGGACATTTTGGCACTGATTGCAGTTGCAGTCCTTATCCTGGTGCTTTCCGCGCTTAAATTCTTCACGAAATTTGACTACCGCATATATGACGTTCTCGTAAGGCTTTCGCCAAAGGTAGAACAGGAGGAAAACATCCTCCTTGTGGACATAGACGACCTTTCCCTCAACAAGGAAGGCTCATGGCCTTGGACAAGAGACCTTTTGGGCAACGTCCTTATCAGGATGAAGGAACTCGGTGCCTACAACGCAATATTCGATATTGAATACCTTTCACCCGCGAGCAAGGGGGCAGCAGCCGACATAGCCACTGTTACCGAAGAAACTTTCGGAAACGGAGAGCAAAGGATTGCACATAATATAGAAGAATTCACTTCATCAATACAAAGGGGAGAAATAAATTCCCGCAACGCAATTCAAAAAGGCAGCGAGCTTACCGGCAGAATTGATGAAATCCTCTACGGAATGTACGGCTCCATCTACGAAGGTGTGAACCGGGACTTCGATGATTATTTTGCCCGGGCAATACAATTTTTTGGAAACACGTCGCTTACGGTAAACGCCTATGACATAAAAATTGACCGCACAAAGGAAGACCTGGAATATGCAAAGGAACGCTTCCTCTTTAACGTGCAGGATCCAAAGTCTCTCATCAGGCGGGAAAACGAAGAGGCCATACGCAATGCCAAGGCAGAAACAGGCTTTACCCCCGTGCTCCACGCGATGGGCAGCAGGGCCGCTTGCGAAGGCTTTACAAACGTAATCATAGACACTGACGGTACAAGGCGGAGGATAGAGCTTTTTAACTGGTACGACGGAAAATACATAGGCCAGCTTGCATTTGCCCCCCTTGTCAAAATGCTTGACGTTCAGTCATTCGAAAGGAAGAGAAAGTCACTGTTGTTAAGGGGAGCCCTTCTTCCGGGAAAGGAAAAGCGCGAGGACATAAAGATTCCGCTTGACGAAAACGGCCGCATGATGATTAACTGGCAGCATTCAACCTACAACGACAGCTTTAGGCACGTGCCGGTTTACATGGTTCTGCACTTGGACAAGCTTGAAAGTTCTGCAATCAAAGACCTTGAAAGCCTTTACTCGCTACGGACGGCGGGAGGCAAGCAGGATGAAGGTCAGACTGAGCTTTCCACGTGGCTTTCCTACATTCCCGACATTCTTGAAGGCTACGGCCAGATTGTAGGCGAAAAAAAGCGCCTGCTCGGACTCTGCCAGGGCTTTGACATTCAGGGGAATGCAATCGGGGGAGGCATTTCCGATGAAGAATACCAGGCATATTTTTCCGCAAGGTCGCAGTTCTTCCAGGAACTCGAAAGCTTTTCACAGTCGCTACTTTCCCTTGAAGGCTCCGCGGGTGAGGAAGGCTCAAAGGCCATAAAGCAGTTCAGCAGTACAGTCAGCCAGTATTCAAGCCTGCACGAAAGGCTTGCAGTGGAATTTGCAAATTCATTCTGCCTAATAGGAAATTCGGCAACGGCAAGCACAGACCTTGGTGTTACACCCTTCCAGAGAGGTTACCCCAACCTTGGAACACATGCAAACGTGGCAAATTCAATCCTGCAGAAGAACTTCATACGCACCGTAAATCCGCTTACGGCAATCATAGCCAGCCTTGTCTTTACGCTGGCAATAATCCTGCTCACGAGGAAATTCCCCGCATTCGCAAAAAACGCAGCCGGTCTCCTCTACCTTTTTCCGCCGACAATAATATTCAGCCTGCTAATGATTCTATTCCGCATATACGTGCCTTTGGTAGCCCCCTTCCTGCTGGCCCTTTTTACCTACATTGCCCAGATGGTACTGAACTTTGCACTTGCAGAAAAGGAAAAAAGAACCCTGCGCAGGGGATTTGACGCTTACGTTGCCCCGGAAGTTGTAAACCAGATTGTAAAAAATCCATCGCTTCTTTCCTTGGGCGGTGCAAACAAAAGAATGACGGCACTTTTCTCCGACGTAAGAACCTTCTCCGGCTTTACCGAATGCATAAACCGCGAAGAAGGTGAGCAACACGGAGCCGTCCGCCTTGTAGACATACTAAACGGCTACCTTGGCGTATTAAGCGACGCAATCATGGACTGCCACGGAACAATAGACAAGTACGTAGGAGACGAAATTGTATCCTTCTTTGGCGCCCCAGTGGACGACCCCCTTAACGCCTACAATGCCTGCCTTGCAGGAATCCGCATGAAGCAGGCAGAAGCAATCTACAACGAAGAGCACAAGGACGAGCTTCCAATTCACCCGGTCACCCACACGCCATTTTTGCTCAAGTCCCGCGTCGGAATAAACACCGGAGACATGGTTGTAGGAAACATGGGCACCCAGAAAAAACTCAACTATACCGTCATGGGCAACAACGTAAACTTGGCATCCCGCCTTGAAGGAACAAACAAAGCCTACGACAGCTGGATAATGTGCAGCGAAAGCACCTGGCAGGAAGCAAATTCCGGCCAAACGCAAGGCCTTTTAGTTGCCCGCCAGCTTGATTGCGTCCGCGTAATCAACGTGGAAAAACCCGTGCAAATTTATTCCATTGCAGGCCTAAAGTCCGAACTAAAAAAAGAAGAGCTTGAATCCGTTGAGCTTTTTAACAAGGCAATGGAATGGTATTTAAAAGGAAGGGAAGAAGGTGCAGACCCAAAGGACATAAAGGACTTTTCAAAAGCAAAAAAACTTTTTTCCGACGCATACCGCTGCAACCCCACGAGCGACGTGCAGGACAAAAACTATATCTCGCCCGAAAAAAAGATGATTGTCCGCTGCGAAAACTTCATCGCAAACGGACTTCCGAGGGACGTCAACGGAGACGTCATAAAATGGGACGGTGTCTACACCATGACTTCAAAATGATACATAAGCTTTTTGATTTTTTTCTCGGACCAGCTTTTGTTTGCAAACCCGCTTTCCAGGGTTCCGCGGGGCCCTACCCGCTCCATTGCTTCGCAACCCGCCTGCGGCGGGCCCTTCCAATCGGGGGTAGGCTTGGTTGGAAAAAAGCAAGGCTTTTCTTTGCAACGATTCTATTTCTCTTCCTGTCCTGCCCAAGACAAGTTCATCCGCAAGAAGCAGAATACACGGAATCGACATCCGCTAACACGGAGCCGGCATCCGTTAACACAGAGTCTGCATCCGACAGCACGGAATCGACATCCGCAACCACGGAAGATGAATCCCCTGCCACAGACGCAAGCCTTTCCGAAAGGGAAGAATACCTTGAGCATGTTCAAACATACAACTTCTGGAGCACACTGGGACAGCAGTTTAAAATTTCAAGCGAAAGCGAGCCGGAGCTAAAAAGTTCATTCGGCTTTGACTTTTTAACCATGTTCTACGGAGTTGCCCACAAGGGATTCGGTCTTGGCCTTAGCTACGAAAAGCAGATAATCCCCCACCTTGCGCAAAAGGCACTTTTTTCTGCAACCTTCATGGACACAAAATATGACGGCATCTACGCCCTCCCGCTAACCGTAGGCTACTTCCCCTACTTTTACCCCATGTCAAGGCGGCTTCAAAAATTCTACGCGGGACTAGGCTGCTACATAGACTATGTTTCCTACTCCAAAAGCTACAGTCTGAGCTACGGAGGCGTAAACTTTTCCGCAGCGGCACAGGCAGGCTACAAAATACTCCTCCCCTACAACTTTATGGCAGACATATCCCTAACCTACAAAATGCCCCTTATAAACACAATCGATGCCTACGGCGACCTGGACAGCTACATCAACAGAAGAATCCAGATTGGAATAGGCCTAAAATACACCAAACTCCCCGAACTAATCCGCAACATCCGCACAGTAAAGAAAAATTCCGCCAGTGAAAAAAAAGAGCAAACCACAACTGACATCCCCCACTGACGCTTCCTGACAGAATCTCCAAAATTCCAGGCCTGTTGGAACGGGCACAGTTAAAGTTGGCCTGCCGTCCAAAAGAGAAGAAAAGCAAGACATTCTCCAAAAACTCCATAATTTTCATTTGCCACCTTGACCTAACCGAATTTTTCATTCATAATTAAAGATATGAAGAACGAACACAGAAAGGAAGAGCGCTTTACGGACACCGGACGCGTTGATGCCCAAGAGCTTTGCGTTCTCCCCGGCGTGCTGGACGACATTAGCGCCTCTGGCTGCAGGATACACTTTCCTGTTCCCGTAAAAGTGGACATGGAAAACGACTACAGCATAAAGATGAAGATTCCCCGCAAGGAATTCCTTCTTCCATTTTCGCTTTTGTGCCGCCCCAGGTGGATTACAAATTCCGAGAACCGCTCCAACATTGGTTTTTCGTTTTTATGCTCACCAGGAACACCCCTTCTTTTAAGATACATTGATTTTTTAAAGGCCGCCTCCAAAAAGGAAGCAGACAGCTTATTTGACTAAATTTAGGAACAGGCTTTGGAAATAGAAAAAATAAGCGGAAGCGCTTTTCTACCCTTCCCCGAATGCAAGGCTTTTATGCTGGACGAATTTGCCTCGCGCCTAGGTGTGGACACTAATTCCAGAAAGGAATACGGAGACCTTGTCTACCTGCCAAGCTACAGCGCAGAGTGTGCATCAGCAACTTCATCTTCTACCCCCTGCTTTTTACCCCACTTTCTGCCCTACTTTTGCGCAACAGCCCTTTTGGAACCATTCATAGTAAAATTCAATTCGATTGGAGAGGCAGCGAATGCACTAAAGGGAATTCAGCGTTCCTGGGCACCCTACTCTTTTACCAACCACAGAAGGCAAACCCTTATACAGGAAAAGCTTCCCTACATTCCGCTAAAGCCCCGCAATTTTCCGGTAAAGATTCCGCAAAGCCCCATGGGGTTCTACACCCTTTTGGACGAGCACACAATTCTTGCAAGCGCAAGCACTTCAAGCTGCATTCCGCTTGGCACGCTCAACTTTGAAGAAGACCACGAAAACCCACCAAGCCGTGCTTACCTAAAGATTCAGGAGGCACTAACGCTATTCAACCACTTTTTTGGAGAGGAACTTCCTGCAAAGGAAAGCCTTTGTTTTGAAGCAGGTGCATGCCCCGGCGGATGGACATACGTTCTAACCCTTCTTGGCGCAAGAGTTTTTGCGGTGGACAGAAGCCCACTTGCCCCTTCGCTCATGGAAAATCCCCTCGTAACTTTTTCTGCCCACGATGCCTTTACGCTAAAGCCTTCAGACGTAAGGGAAGCCCTTGGCGGAGACCCAGACTGGATTTTAAGCGACGTAATCTGCTACCCAGAACGCCTTTTGCAATGGGTAAAGACCTGGCTTGAAAGCGGTATAAAATTCAACATGATTTGTACAATAAAGATGCAGGGCGGAATAAACTGGCAGGCCGCAGAAGAATTTGCCTCTTTACCAAACAGCCGCGTAGTTCACCTGCACTACAACAAGCACGAGCTTACCTTTTTGATGCGCAACAGGTAAGATTATAGAAGCACTCGCTCTCTTCAAGTAAACCTTGTAGAGCAAAAAATAAAGCCTACCCAAGTGTCGCAGCTTCCGAGTAGGCTTTTCAAATATGCCAAAAGGAGACAGCCACACGGCTGCGTTGTTCCTTTTATTGTTTAAATATACCCCAATTTATTGCCACCGTCAAGCATAGCCTTGACAAAAGGAGGTCTTATGAAAAATCTCACCAGCACACAAAAGCATTGCAACGCAAAACATTTCAAGGCAGCGCACAGTCTGGGCCTTGTCTTGGCCGCACTGGCACTCTGCACCCTTTCGCCACTTACACCCACAGCTGCCCACGCAGAAAAAGCAGTAAAAACAGGAAGCTTCCCCTACGGAAAAAAGGGAAACACAGAAAAAGCCTTTACGTCCAGCTGCTACACAAAAAAATTCCCCAAGCTGGAAATGACGGTTGAAGTCCCAGAATTTGAAGGCTGCGACAAGCTAAACAGCAGCATAAAAGAATGGCTAAGCAAGCAATGCAAGTACGCGGAGGAAAATTACACAGACAACGCAGAAGAAAAAGGAGAGTATTCAATCTTCATAGGAACCGTAACATACACAGGCTCCTATATCTCCGTACTCTTTTACGAAAAAGTCGATGCAGGCGGAATCCACCCCTACATAGCAAGAAAAAGCTTTGTCTATAACAAAGAAAGCAAAAAGATGGTGGCATCCGCAAAGGAATTCATCTCGGACAAAGCCTACAAAGAAGCACTTGAACCTGTATTGGAAAAAAATGAAACTTCGGCAGACGAAGCATTTGCCATTGGCATACCAGACTTGGACAAGCTGCCCTTCGTTCTTACCCCAACTTCTGTGGAACTAATAATAGGCGGGGAACACATGTACGGCTACATGTGGGGAATGGAATTCATTGTCCCTGTAAATAGGCAGTAGCGGGCGTTACGGGCGGCGTTTGAGCCCGTAGAAGGGGTAGGACGCAACGCAGTGCGGCCGCAGGGGAAGGCTTTCCCCTCCCCATTTAAGCAAAACCTAGAACCAGAGAGAAGCCTGGTCTTCCCAGTCGATGATTTCTTCCGGTGCAAAGAAGAGGTCTATCTCGCGCTTGGCACTTTCCTCGCAGTCACTTGCGTGGATAATATTGTGCGTAGTGTGAGAGCAGAAGTCTCCGCGGATTGTTCCCGGATGAGCCTCTGCAGGACTTGTGGAGCCTGTCATCTTCCTTACCAAAGTAATGCAGTCATCTCCCTGCCAAACCATTGCAACAACAGGACCACTTGTAATGTAGTCAACGAGCGGATCATAGAAGGGCTTACCCTTGTGTTCGGCATAATGCTTAGAAGCCAATTCCGGGCTAATGTTCATAAGCTTAAGCCCCACCAGCTTAAGACCTTTCTTCTCGAGGCGGCTGATAACCTCGCCTACAAGCCTGCGGTTCAAAACACCAGGCTTTAACATGGCAAAACATCTTGTACTCATAATTCGTACAAAATAACAGAAAATGCAACTTTTTTCAAGGTCTTGCTAGATTTTTCATATTTGGAGCATACTTCTATTCTTACTGCCCCTTCGGGGGTCAATCTTATTACGGGCTTTGCGGGGCAATTTCTTCTAAACCAAGCAGCGCCAAGGGTTCACGCAGCGAAGCTTCCAGCGGGGCGCGTCAACTGATAGGAAAAAGAATTTGCAAGTTTTTGAAAAAAACTTGCGTGGTAAAAATTGCACGGACGCAATTTTTACCACCAATCCCGGCTAGGACTCCTTTGCTTAAGGATATGCTAAAGAAAAAATTCTTATACCCCACATGACACTTTTTGTCATACCCCATGCTTTATATTAAATAAAACACAACAGGAGGAAATTATTATGGTAAAGAAAATCCTTATCGGCACAGGCATAGGCCTTTTGGCAGCAGTCGCCTACGGAACAATCAAAAAGATAAAAGAAGAAAACGAAGAACTCAAGGAATACAGCACGGAACTTCTGCAAAAGAACCTGGAGCTAAGGGAATTCATAAACAGGTACAACCTTGACGAAGTCGAACCAAGAGGTTTTACCGTATTTTCCGGAACAAAGGCATGAGGCCGGATTGGAAGGGCCCGCCTTAGGCGGGTTGCCAAAAGGCAATGGAGCGGGAAGGGACCCGCGGAACCCTGAAAAGCCGTTCCACGATAAATGAATGTTTGCAGAGGAACGGATGACTTTAAAGGAACTGCCGTCCAAAAAAAATCATTGCAAACAAAAAAAAGGCGGTGTATCATAAAATCATGCCAAAACACGAACACGATGAAAAGTCACCAAAACTTACCGTGCCTCAAATAATCGAATACTGCAAGAAAGACCTTGGGCTTACGTTCAATCTTATGGACGAAGAGACAGCTGCGGAATTCCTTAGGACGCACAACTATTTTTTTCGCCTAAAACAATATGCGGAAGTTTGCCAGGATCAGACAAGAAAAAGAAAATACGTGGGCCTTGACTTTGGCCATCTCGTTGAACTTTCTACTATAGATATGTTCCTAAGAAAACTGCTTCTTAAAATGACTATAGACCTCGAGCATTACCTTAAGGTTAAGATTGTTAACGAATGCCAGGAAAACGATGCGGATGACGGTTACGGCGTAGTTGCTGCCTTCCTCCAAAAGCACCCCAAGGTAAAAAATTCAATTGAGGACAGCTCAAAACTTGCGGGCTACAACGGCTTCAACATAAGAAAATACGTTGACACCCCGGCAGTCTGGAATTTCATAGAAATGATCGGCTTCTTTGACTTCATCAAATTTTATTCCTATTATTACGACTACTTCCATTTGCAGTGCAAGTACACAAGACACTTTGACGCAGTGCGCAGACTGAGGAATGCTGCCGCCCACAACGTATGCCTTTTGTACAACTTTAATCCTGTGCAAAATTTCAGCTACGACATGGACACCAGCTTTGAACTTCTGGGAGCAAAACTCGGAATTGGGAATGAAACAATTGCAAGCTGCATGAAGGTTCCCCTCCTGAACGACTTTGCCGTAATGCTTTCCGTCTACACCCAGCTGGTAACATCAGAAAAAGTGCGGCAAAAAACACTCGAAGAAATGAAGTCCTTCTTTGACGGCCGCATGATCTACCGAAAGCAATACTTCGAAGGCTTTCCTTCCGTAAAAAACGCCTACAACTTTGCCCGCGCAGTGCTGGAATGGTATTCGAGCAAGGTGGAAGTCAAAGCGGCTGACTAAGCTCCTGCAGAACGGAATCCACGTACTTTCTTAAATTCTCCGCAATAGCTTTCTTTATAACGGCAGCGCCTTTTGAATCTGTGGCAAAGGAACTTTCAACCGGCAAAAAGAGGCAATGGACGTCTACATGCAGGGCTTTTGTAATCTTTGCAAGATTTTTGTCGCTCGTCCAGCAACGGGAAAGCTCAATGTTTTTTACAGTCTCTTCCGAAAGTTCCGCCTTCTCCGCAAGCTGAAACTGCGTGAGCTTTTGCTCCTTTCTTATTCTTTTTACATTTTCGCCGAGACGCTTTTGGATATCATCTGATGTCATACCTATATTTTTAATCTATGCTTTAATTTTCTGAATGATAACAAACAACATATTTATTGAAATAATGTTGCAAACAGACATAATTAAGTGTATAATAAAAACACATTTTGCCTTTTTAGGTTTTAACTAGCACTAAATGGCAAAAATAAGCAAGACGGTTTTATATGGAACGGCAAATAAAATTACCCGGTTTACGGATGGCACAAATTCTTGAACTCCTGCAATCGGGAAAGACCTACACGGCAAAACAAATTGCAGCTACAGTTGCAGAAGGAACATACAGGCCACGCACAATTCAGCGCGACATTGAATACATGCGTGACACCCTCAAAATTTCAATCGAAAGCAACAACCTTGGCTACTACTGCAAGGAAAAAAACTGTTTCATAAAGAACATCCCCATTTCCGAAGGAGAAGCATTCGCCGTTGCAATCCTTAACCCGCTTCTGGAACAATACCGCAACACTCCGTTGGAAAGCCAGCTCCGCTCCGTATTCAAAAAAATAACAACATGTCTGCCGGACAAAATCACGGTGGACACATCATTTCTGAATCCTTCTATCACATTCATACCAGACAGGACAGAAAACGTAAGCCCGGAGCTTTTTAAAACCATTTTTGACTCTATAAAAAACTGCCACCCACTCAAATTTGAATACCGGCCACTTCAAAAACAATCATTCATGCAGCGCACGATAGACCCCTACCACGCAGTCTGCCAAAGAGGCAACTGGTATGTAATAGGAAAATGCCACGACAAAGGCGATGTCCGCATATTCTCCTTTGGCAGGATGAAAAACGCCCTTGTTACAAATGAAAAATTCAGCATCCCCAAGGACTTTAAAACATCCGACTACTTTGACTCCGAAATGGGAGTATGGCTCAGCGACAAAACCCCGGTAGAAGTGGAACTCCTCTTTGACAAGGAAATTGCGACCTACGCCACCAACAGAATCTGGCATAGCGAACAAACACTAGAGGAAAGACCCGACGGCAGCGTATACCTAAAATTCAAAACAACCCAAAAGAATGAACTCATGCGCTTTATCCTGGGCCAAGGACACACCGTAAAACTACTCTCCCCACCCGAACTTGTAGAAGAACTAAAAGCCGAACTAAAGCGCACGCGGGAGATGTATGAGTAGAGTTGTTGTATTGATTGTAGCAGCTGTTATCCTTGCAGTTTTCGTCTTTATCATAGATATAAAGTTGCGTGGCGGAGAAAGAAAAATCTCTGACGGCCGTCAAAAACTTGCAAAGTATGACAATTGGTTTGTACGGTTATTTTTTAAGGATAAATTGCTAGAAGGAAGGCAAATGCTTTCCTATGGCAAAAAAAAGCTAGCTTTTGCTAAGTGCCTGCGTAGTACACTTGCATTACTTTGCATTGCATGTATTGTGACTGCGCTTGTGTTTTTACAAAAGCAATAATTTTTTTCACCTATGACATTATATGTCGTGGGTGGTGGAATACAATGAAAGAACAAAAGGTGGTTTTATGAACAGTTATGAAGTCATTAATGATCCGTCATCTTTTTTTAAGATAATGAATAAAGAAACTGAACATGAATATTGTTTTAATGATTGTATAGAAGTTTTAGGAGGAAGAAATAATGATTTACCCAGTCAAACCTCTACACAAATGATTAAAAAGTTCAAAATAATAAATAACAACAACGAGTATGAATTGACAATTTCAAATTATGAACCATTTCATTTTTCGAACAGTAGCTTATTTTATGACAATACCCATAACACATTAGCAATTACTCACCTAATAAGTGAATCTGGAAAAAAAAGACCTTATCTACATGGCTTTATTTTTTATGATTTAAAATTATAAAAACATGAATTGTTTTGGTAATATGCACAAAGAAAATTTATAGAAGCGAGGTATAAAAATGGCCAACGAAAATGATTTTTATGAATTGCAGGATGACCTAACCGACCAAATGGATCTTGATGATTTGGAAGCAAAACTGTATTCAGACTTAGACAGTGAACTTGACGAAGACTTTTCAAAACTGGAACTTCTAAAGGATCAGCAAGCAAAAATCGGAAACCCTGACGCACTTGGAGATGTTATAAAGAATGTTATATGGCAGCAGTTTCAAAATCAAATTGGTGTACAGGCAGGAGAAGATTTTATAACAGAAAATCGAGGAATGACTCTTGACTTAAGGAATTCGGCTCATATTCAAACAGCAGAAAATTTTGCAAATGGTAATATTGCTACACACAATACTGAAATAGATTACCAAAAGCGATATGATGATTGGCAGGCTAATTTTCAAAAAGATGAAAATGGAAACATAATAACTCACAAAACCAGAAGTGGAAAACAAGAAGCAACTCTTGTCAAAGGAGCAAGAGACCCTTTTGATAAAAACAGACCTTCAGGGGCTTCAGAAAAAGGTACTGATATGGATCATACAGTATCTGCAGGAGAAATAATTAGAGATGCTGAAGCAAATGCTCACCTTTCAAAAGATGAACAGATTGATTTTGCAAATAGCGATTCTAACCTTAATGAAATTGATAGTAGTCTGAATCGTTCAAAAGGTGATAAATCCATGGGCGAATGGTTAGACAATCCAAACAGCAACGGACAAAAACCAAGAGAAATATTCGATAACCTAACAGAGGAAAAAGAACAAGAATTAAGAAAAAAAGATAAAGAAGCTCGTGAAGAATATGAAAAACGTAAAAAAGAAGGCGAAAAACGTTCAAAAGAAACTGGAAAAAAATCACAAAAGGAAGAAGCCTTTAGAATAGGCAAAAGTGCAGCAAAGGCTGTAGTCATGCAGCTACTGGCAGATTTTGTAAAAGAGGTTGTCTCCAAACTTGTAAAATGGTTTAAATCAAAAAACAAAAAATTCAGCACATTAATAGATTCCATAAAAGAAGCAATTCATTCATTTATAGGAAATTTAAAAACGAAACTGATTAATGTGGGAAGCACTGTTGTTACTACAATAGGAACTGCTATTTTTGGTCCAATAATAAATACATTGAAAAGAATTTGGATGTTCTTAAAACAAGGATGGAGATCATTAAAACAGGCAATTAATTACTTACGTTCACCAGAAGCAAAAGAAGCTCCTTTTGAGATTGTAATGCTTCAAGTAGGGAAAATCATAATCGGAGCCTTAACTGCTGGCGGTGCAATTGTTTTGGGAGAGGTAATAGAAAAAGGTTTAATGCACATTCCAGTCTTTAACATTCAAATTCCTTTACTCGGAAGCCTTGCAAATATATTAGGAATTTTCCTCGGGGCAGTAGTTGCAGGAATCGTTGGTGCTATTGCATTAAATCTGATAGATAAAGCCATAGCAAAAAAGCAAAAACTCGAATTACAGACACAAGTTGCCCGGCAAACTGATGTTGTTATAAAGGGACAAACAGTAAAAACCTTGGAAAAACTTGAAGCCGCATATGAAACTGTTGGAAAAATTACAGAAAAAACCGCAGAAAGTATTCGCAACTCAGTACAAAAGGAAAGAGACTCCCTAAATGATGTTGATGATGTCTTAAACGAAATTGATGCAATAATTGGAAAATAAGGAGAAATACACAATATGAATTCCGATATAACAGTATATAACTATAACAAACCAAGAACATTAGTTCTTGGAAAAATATCAAAAATCACAAATGAAATAGTCAAAGCAAAATCAGTTGTGAAAGCTGCAAAAGACCGTGCCATACTGGCACAAAGGGAATATGATAATACGGCAGGCATCCACATTTTTCGAAAGTCAAAATTGAAAAAAGAATACCAGAGAGCAATGGACGATTTAACCATAGCCAACAGCGAGGCTATAATTCAAAACCTAAAAATCATGGGTTATATAATAGAACTTATACCATTATGTTTCTGCATTCCCATGGATTTAATTCAAAGAACTGTCCTCTGGGTTACAAATGGATTTTCTGAAAGAGATAAACGATTCACGAGTTTTGCAAAAAAAACAATTCCACTTTTTGAGCAAAGCAAAAGACCGCAGAAGTCAGGAATAAATATTTCAAGAGGTTTCTCCCGTCTATTTATAGTTTGCATCGTTGTCGCAATAGCTGCTTTCGGAATTCACAAAGCTATGCATAAAAAAGATGCAACGAATACAATTTCCACAACAAATTCACAAATAAACCAAGCAGAAAGTATAGAAGCAGTAAAAAATATGATGGCTGGATTAAAATCAAGGATAAGTACATTGAAAGAAACTTTTTTTGGTTCCCCAGTCACAGATGAAGAAATCTATTTTGAAGCCATAGAATCAGAATATAGCATGGAAGCTGGAACCAACGTATCACCAGAAGAAATCGAAGACGCGGAAAAACAACAAACCTCCCCTGAAATTCTCGAACAAAAAACAGTGGCAGATGAGAACAAACTAGAAACATCCGATACAATTTCTCAAACAGAAAATTCAACAGAACTCTCAGGAAAAAGTAGCAATGAATAAGGAATGCAAATATGAATTCTTAAAAATCGTTTCAAAACTTGATGTACTAACCGATAGTGCCGGAGAAATTACTTATTACGCAAAAAAAATCACCGATGAACAAGATGAAGGCGCAATTTTATGGCTTGCATCAAAAATCAATGCGCTTTCTGACTCGTCGGAAAAAAGACTAAAACCCATTGTTCTTGAAGTTTACAATCACTTATTAATGGTATTGGGTAAAGCAAAACTATCAGAATTATGTAATTCAATAAAAGTTATTGACGACGATAAGTCCTTAGAAGAACTTCAAGAAGAACTTGATAGTTATGTAGGTTTACGAAGAGTAAAGGATAAAGTGAACGAGTTAATTGCTTTTCACAAAATCCAGAAACTAAGAGAAATAGAACATCTCAAAAACGCAAAAAGCACTCTTCACATGGCATTCATTGGGAATCCCGGAACCGGAAAAACAACTGTTGCAAGGCTAATTGGAAAAATGTACAAGCAAATAGGATTATTGTCGAGAGGCCATTTTATAGAAGTCTCAAGAACAGATTTGATTGCTGGCTACCAAGGACAGACAGCCTTAAAAGTAAAAAAAGTCATCGAAAAGGCAAAAGGTGGCGTACTATTTATAGATGAAGCATATAGTATTACAGAAAATTCTAATAGTGACTCTTATGGGCGAGAATGTCTTACAGAACTAACAAAAGCACTTGAAGATTATCGAGAAGATTTGGTTGTTATTGTAGCAGGATACAAAGAACCTATGAAACAGTTTTTTGAATCAAACCCAGGATTAAAGTCTCGTTTTAACACTTTCATTGACTTTGAGGATTACGATGAAAATCAACTATTCGACATCTTTGAAAATATGTGCAAGAAAGCAGACTATGAAGTTTCCTTTGATTTAAGACAAAACATACTAGATTATTTAAAAAAACAGGTAAATAATAAAGAAGAATATTTTTCAAATGGCAGACTTTCAAGAAACCTTTATGAGGAATTAATAATGAATCATGCAAAACGAGTAATTAAAATGAAAGATCCCAAAAGAGAAGACTTATTACTACTAAAAAAAGAAGACTTCGAGGAAATTTTATAAATCCATTTTCCCACGACACTATTTGTCACCCCGCGCAACATATACTAAAATCATAGGGGCAATCGCTCCAAGGAGAAAATATGATAAAGAAGTTTTTGGGAACGTGCGTTACGGCAGCATTGGTAACGGTGGCGGCTAAAAAGCTTTCGGACTATGCGGAAACAAAGCCGGGACTAAAGAATGTGAAGGACAAGATTAAGAAGACAGCCAGGGATTTTTCTGGTGACTGCAAGGATGTTATTGATGCCGCAAGGCGCGCTCTTACCGGAGAACTTCCAGACGAAGGTACTGCCGTAGCGGAACCTTGCTAAGCTGCAAGCATAGCTCCTACAAGCAAAAGAATCCGGCGGTACAGTTTGCTATTCTGCATCTTATAAAAACGGAACCAAATACAGAGGCAGGCAAAGGATGGTGTCATCTTTTCTGAAATCTTTTGTATAAACAAGATAGCGGTTCAGGATATGATTTGAAAATTTTTGTGCAAAATAGTCGAGCGACTTGTGCCGCCGGTAATCGCCGGATTTTGATTCAATGGGGCAGATTTTATTTTTTCTGGAAACAATGAAGTCAATTTCGTAATTATGGTTTGAAGTTGCACTCGGAAAAGTGTAATAAAACAACTCGTCGCCTTTTGCCTTCAGCATCTGTGCAATCACATTTTCGTATACATAGCCAAGATTTGCGGAGAGTTTGTCCGAAAGCAATTTTACTGCATGCCGCACAAGAGGGAATCTAGGGTTTCATACCCACTATTATACAAAATCCCCATAAAAACACCCATGACATTATTTGTCACAGGTGGTAGGATATAGTAAGGTCAAGAAAGCACATAAGGAGGATGCCCATGTTTATGCCAAGCTTTGGGGAGACTATATTTGTCTGTAAAAATTGTGGGGAAAGGTTTTCTGGCAGAGATACAGAAGAAGGCAAGAAGCAGAAATATGCAGAAGATGAGCCATTAAGCAGATTTATGCCAGGACCAGCCCATCCAAAATGTCCGCACTGCAAAAGCCGCAAGACGGAAAAAGAATGGGGCGTGGAGTATTAAGGCTTTATAAAAAAATCCCCTGCATAAAGCTTGCAGGGGAAAAAGCCATCTTATTGAGTGTTACGGTGTACTCAATTTTTGTTCCTGTAACCTGCGAAGCAAACCATCAATGCCAGTGCAGCCATAACAGCAAAGAAGACATTTTTACAGGTTTATTCTATAACTTTTACGTCGCTAGGATTGGCCTTAAGATACTGGAAGAAAGCTTCCTTATTGGTAACAACTTTTGCGGTTACCTTTACGCGGGACTCGTCTTCGGGGAAGTCATCAAGTTTCCAGCCGTTTACTTCGAGCGTAGTTCCAACGAACATGCCGCCCTTGCTTTGGCCAATGGAGGCAGACATAAAGCCTAAAGAAAGGTCACCGTCGATTGTGATTTCCTGGCCGTCCTTATAGCCCCTGTTCTGGAGCTTTTTTGCCACGGTCTGCATTGTCTCAAAGTCGCCGTAAGCAATGTTGAATTCAGTGGATTTTGCCTGCTTTGATTCTGATTTTTTGTCCGTAGACTTGCTTGATGCCGCACTTGCCACCGTATTAACCGCTGCACCCGCTACGGCTTTCTTGGTGGTTGTGGCACATCCTGCAAGGCACACAGAAGCTGCAAGAGTTGCAATAACTGCAAGGTTCATCATTTTCATATTTTTCTCCTTACCATAGAATATAACCCAAGATTTTCCGCTGTCCAGAAAAATTTAAGAAAAAATAATTTTTTTCTTGGTTCTTGATATTACATAATGAGCGCATGGAGGAATGGCTTTGCTGAACCTACGCCGCCGTGGAGGGGCGCGACAGCGTTGACGGTGAAAGAGACGCTCCCTGAGCCTGTCGAAGGGGCGGCTCTTTCACCGTCAATGACCGTTAGGGAACCCCGGAAGGGCGGTGACGCAAAGGCATGGGCGGTCGGATTAGCCAAAGAGTAAAATGGTAAAACATAAAAAAGTACCGTCCAGAAGAATATAGGCAGTTTCAAAACTCGCTTTGTTATGCTGACTTTTTTTTAGCATCCAGCTTCGTAGATTCCGAAACGAGTTCGGAATGACATTTTGGGAAGAGCTCAATAGTATAAAAAAAATGCTTTTAATTTTTGCAAAAAAAATATATACTGCACGCATGGCTATTCTTGTTTTTAAGCAGCTCTGCTACATGATGATTGTGGTTGTGGTTGCCTTTGTTTTTTCTAAGAAATTTAAATTTGCAAACCAGGAAATTTCTTTTGTAAGCAAGACCATGCTTTACCTTGTTAACCCCTGCATGCTTCTTTCTTCTTTTGACATTCCCTACAATCCGCAGAAGATAAAGGGGCTTGCGGTGATGATAGGCCTTTGCTTTGCCGTTCACATTGCAATGATGGTTACAGCGTGCATTTTTATTCGGAGCCGCAGTCTGGAGGGTAAGGAGCTTGACGGTATTGACCGGGTTGGCGTTATTTTTACCAACAGCGGTTTTATTGGCATTCCGCTGATTAACGGGGTGCTTGGTAAGGAAGGCGTTTTTTACCTGATGGGCTACCTTGTGAACTTTAACATCCTGCTTTGGATTTTTGCACCGCTTGCTTTGGGTTGCAGGTTTGACATTAAAAAGATTGTCTTTAACCCCAACGTTATTGCGGTGGTTGCGGGCTTTATCCTCTTTTGCTTTCCGGGGACGCTGCCAGACATTCTTTCCAAACCGATTGGCTATATTGGTCAGATGAATACAGCTTTGAGCATGATTCTTTTGGGGATGATTTTTGCTGACTTTAAGAAGGGGGAAGGGAAAAGGTCTCTTGCGCTTAGGGCGGGCTGGACGGTTGCGGTAAGGCTTGTGCTTTGCCCTCTTGCTGCGCTTGCGGTTATTGCTGCGACGGCACGGCTTTTGCCCATGCTGCTTTCTAGTGTGGAAGACATTCGCCTTATGACGGTTACGGCATACATTGCAGCTCTTTGTCCTGTGGGAATGAGCATTACTTCTCTTGCGGTTGTGTTCAAGAAGGATGCCCACTACGCGGGTCTTATTGTTGCCCTAACATCGGCTCTTTGCGTTTTGGGTGCGCCGGCATTCATCTATCTTGCACAGATTCTGGGGATTGTATAGCAGCTGAATCAAGCGGATTGTTGGCGGGTGGTCCCTGAGCCTGTCGAAGGGTGGTCCCTGAGCCTGTCGAAGGGTGGTCCCTGAGTTTGTCGAAGGACTTCTTTGAAAACAGTTTCCTGCGACTGGCTCAGGGAACGATTATTTGTGTTAGTAAAAAAACTTCACCACAACGAACAACCGTCATGCTGCACGCACTTGCAAGCAAGTAATTTTAGCATTCGTAAAACATTCAGCCACAACTTTTACAAACCCTGAAACAAGTTCAGGGTGACAGAAGAGCACTGAGTTTATCGAAGGGTGGTCCCTGAGCCTGTCGAAGGGCTTCTTTGAAAACAGTTCCCTGCGACTGGCTCAGGGAACGATTCTTTGTGTTAGTAAAAAAACTTCACCACGACGAACGCCGTCATGCTGCACGCACTTGCAAGCAAGTAATTTTAGCATTCGTAAAACATTCTGCCACAACTTTTACAGACCCTGAAACAAGTTCAGGGTGACAGAAGAGCACTGAGTTTATCGACAGGCGGTTCCTGAGCTTGCCGAAGGGCTTCTTTGAAAACAGTTCCCTGCGACTGGCTCAGGGAACGATTCTTTGTGTTAGTAAAAAAACTTCACCACGACGAACGCCGTCATGCTGCACGCACTTGCAAGCAAGTAATTTTAGCATTCGTAAAACATTCAGCCACAACTTTTACAGACCCTGAAACAAGTTCATGGTGACAAGTGGTCCGCCCCGCGCCTTTAGTCTTCGTCTGAATCTGAATCTGCTGAACCAAGTGAATCAAGTCCGCTGAACACACCTTCAAGTGCATTGGAGATTTCGCTGTCCAGTTCGTCCATGTCTATTCCCTTAAGGGCAGACTCCGTGGAAGAAGCAAAATCATCAATTGCAGACTCGGCGGCAGCCCCAGCAGTCTCGGCAGAATTTCCAAACTGCTCAAGAGCGCTTTCCAATGTTTCCGTGTCAAAACTTTCTATGCCGCTTTCTACAACATCAAGGAATTTATTCACTCCGTCAGTGGTAGCATCTTCCAAAGAATCAATTATCTTTTTTGCCTTCTGAACGTCAAGCTTTGCAATCGTTGCACATGTATCAAGCTTTGCCTTCTTTAGCTTTTCCACCAGCTGGCCGCGTTCTTCCTTGTTAAGCTGGGCAAGAGAAGAAATATACTTCTTGAACAGTTCGTTCGTCTCGCTGCTTCCCGGATCCTTGTCTTCTGCCTTGCTCCATACAACTGCATCGCTATAAGCCTTGTTCACCTTTGAATTTCCGCATGAAGCAAACAGGATTGCAAAGACCATCATCAAAGAAATTGCCGCAAATAATTTTTTCACAATAAACTCCTCGCACCGACACGCAAAAAAAGCGCAGGGCACTTTTATAAAGTTCCAAAAACTTACCATAAAAACAAAAAAAAATCCAGTTGGCGCTTAGTTTATTTTATTGGATCTTTTTTTCTGGACGAATCTCTATCTGCTCTACCATAAAGCGTCCTGCTAACTCGACCGAACACTACTTTGCGCCACGGGCTTTCCGGGGTTCCGGCTTTCGCCTCCATTACCGCTTCGCGGCAACGGCTACGCCGCCCCTACAATCCCGCGTAGGTTTCTTGACCCAAAAAAATCCATCCGTAGATTTTTTTGGGATTGCAGAATCGCTTCTCAATTCTGCATGTTGCTAAGCCGCCCTCCATGGCTCGATATGGATTGGCAAGTAACATATTAGGTCAGACCCGATAATCTGCTAAAAAAAACTCATACCTAGACAGCCGCCTCAAACAAGTCACCCCCTCCCAAACAGCCCCCAATCCCAAAACAGATTTCCATTTCTTAAAAAAAAGCTCTTGCAGACAGCAAACAAAAGATTCATAATAGGAAGCATACTATGAAAAAGAAACAATGGTTTGAAAACGAAAGCTTTTGGCTAAACTACGCCCCAATCATGTTTGACGAAGTCCACTGGGCAGAGGCTCACGGGGTTGCGGAAAGCTGCTGCAAAATTGCCGGGCTAAAAAAAGGCGACCGCGTTCTTGACGCATGCTGTGCACTTGGAAGGATAAGCGTAGAACTTGCCCTTTGCGGAATGGACGTTACCGGCGTGGACATAACAGAGCCATTCCTTGTAGCCGCAAAGGAAAGTGCCGAAGCGGAGGGAGTTTCTCTGGAGCTTGTAAATGCGGACATGAGGACTTTTTCTGTTCCACCGGAAAAGAAATTTGATGCGGCGGTAAACATATACAATTCCTTTGGTTACTGCGACAGCATAGAAGAAGACCTCCGCATTGCAAGGAACATTAGTTACACCCTAAAAGACGGTGGAACATTCATCCTTGAATGCATAAGCCGGGAAACTGCGGTAAGATGGTTCACGGAAGGCGAATGGTTTGAGAGGGCAGGAAAGACCGTGCTAACAAAATTTACCGTGGACGGAGCATGGGAAGGCTTGCGTTCCAAGTGGATTCTCCTGGACCCGGACGGCAGCCGCATGGAGCATGAATTTGTGCAAAGGCTTTATTCCGCCCCACAGCTAAGGGACCTGCTGCTGCAAAACGGCTTTTCTTCTGCAGAAGTCTACGGAGGCTTTGACCTTTCACCCTACGACTACAACGCAAAGACAATGGTAATCGTGGCAAAGAAATAGAATTGCAAAAGCCAAGTGCATTTTTCAAACAAGGACGCTCATTCAGTTCCGGCAAGCCCCCTTTGGCAAGATGCACCGCCACCAGTGCAAGTTGCAAATAGGCCTAGGCAAGATGCATGTTACAAGTTGCAGAAGTATATGTTTTATAGTATATAGTATCTGTAAACAGGAGGTTTATATGAAAAAAAAGATAGCAGCCGGAATTCTCTCATCCTTATTGGCAGCATCAAGCATCCCCCTCTTCGCAGAAATTTCCTTTAGTCAGGAAACCCTTGTGGCAAGTTCTGGAAAATCCACGATTGCCCAAAGCATCGTAGAAGACAAAATCGACGAATTCAGTTCATCCAGCGATTACGGCGACCACATAATAGACGACATACTTGGCCTTTTGTGGCTCGTGAACAACTTCACCGTCTCCTTTGACACCTACCCCTACGCAAACGGAAAATACCTCTCCTTTGCAGAACTCTTCGGCTCAGCCCCCGACTCCGTTGCATACCAGGACTGGCGTTTCGAGATTGAATCAAACGCATTCATCTTCCCCAAAAAAGTATGGGGTAACGAAAGCCGACTGGAAGGAATACTGTGGAAGTTCATAGGCCCCGTAATAGAAAACACAATCTACTACCCCACAGGCGAATGGGAAGACAACAATGACTTTGAAGAACACCCCTCCCAGCTTCCACCGCCAGAAGTGGCAATTGACATCTACGACACTGGCCGCAAGTACGCAGGAAACGTCCGCCTTGGAGGACAGATTTCCCTCTGGTACACAAACCCGCTCAGCCTTGCCGCATACCTGCAGTGGTCAAAGTGGTACGGAGCAATCGACTGCAAAGGCATTACATTCGGACTTATCGCAAAATCCTATCCGGTAGACCCCATCCTTATCGAATGGCGGGGCACAATCCAGTCACTCTACGACAAGTACGATGTTGGAACCATCTACGAATCCCACCTGGAAGTAGGAGCAATGGTTGCCCCGCGCGTTGAAGCCTACGGAGCATGGAAGTACACCCACAACCCTCTCTTAAACGTAAAGGGACACGGTGCCGCAATAGGTGCTAAGATTCACTGGTAGAAGAAGGCTTTGAACAGCGGGCTGCGTAATCTTCAAAAGCCTCTATCAAGCCGGATGCCTCACGCTCCAGTTCCAGCGTAAACTCCATTTCGCAACCGGAGCGTCCCTTAAAGCTTACCCTAAGAGACTTCTTCTTTGAATCAGCGGAAAATTCAGCACACTTAAGCTTTTTAAATTTCAAGAGCTGCCTCTGCCAATCATAATGCACGTTCTTTGGTTCAGTGTAAAAATAGGCACCCCTTCTGCCAAAGAAAAGACAGCCCTTTATCTTTGAACCTTCAGCCTGAATGTCTATCTCGCTAAAAACTTCGGTCTTGGCAAAAAGAGTCGCTTCTTCCACGCCAAGAACAGTGTCGTCCGCAACAGCCCCCAAAAACACAAACAAATCTTCATCGTTCATTCCAAACATAGTTTCCGCCTTTAGCCCATTATAGCACAGTCACAGGACAAGAGCAAACCGCCACCATAAGCTACTTCCCCGCAAAAAGCACGCCCAGCAAATCCTTAACAGAATTAGCCCCCTTGGTACCGCTTTCCTTCCCCGGCGCAACAATATTGTCAAAGCCAAGCTCCCGCGCAGTCTTTATCCTCTGCTTAATCTTGCTAACAGGCCGAATCTCCCCCGCAAGGCTAAGTTCACCTGTCACCACAGTCTTTTCCGGAAGAGCCAAATCAGTCCGTGCTGAATAAAGGGCAGCCGCAAGAGCCACATCTATAGCGCTTTCCGTAAGCCGCACCCCGCCCGCAACGTTAATATACAAATCCTGGTCGCTAAACTTAATTCCCGCCCTTTTTTCAAGAACAGCCGCCACACGGCTAACCCGGGCAGAATCAACCTTATCCGAATACACCCGGTTCATGGAAGCCTTTGCAGGAACCGTAAGCGCCTGAATCTCTACAACAAAAGCCCTAGTTCCTTCAAAAACACAGGCACAGGCAATACCGGCAGGGGTACTACCTTCCCTACGCGTAAGAAAAAGTGATGAAGGATCCGCAACTTCCCTAAGCCCTTTCTCCTCCATCTCAAAAATGCCAAGCTCGTCTATTGAACCAAAGCGATTTTTAGTAGCCCGCAAAAAACGCACCTCGTCATTGCTGCGCTCAAAAGAAATAACTGTGTCCACCATGTGCTCAAGACTCTTTGGCCCCGCAATGTCACCGGCCTTGGTAACGTGGGCAGTCATAAAAAGAACGCTGTCCCTTTCCTTTACCCAAGAAATAAGTTCGTTCGCGCAATACTTAAGCTGGCTAACAGTACCTGGAACAATCCCCGCCTGAACCGAATACACCGTTTGAATAGAATCAATTATCACAAAGGAAGGATTCAAAGAGTCAAGCGCATCAAGAATATCCTCAAGCCGGAGCGTACACAAAATCTCCACCGCATCAGTGTCCAGCCCAAGCCTTACAGCCCGCCCCTTTATCTGTGAAGCAGACTCCTCGCCCGAAACATAAAGAACCCTGTGCCCTGACGCCCCCCTTGCAGAAGGCGCGTTCTTTAAAGAAGAAGGCACATTCTTCAAAGAAGAAGTGGCAGTCTTCAAAAAAGAAGCGGCAGTCTGAATCAAAAGCGTAGACTTTCCAATGCCAGGCTCACCGCCAATCAAAATTGCAGACCGCCTAACAGCCCCGCCCCCAAGCACGCGGTCAAATTCCGCACTGCCAGTAGAAATGCGCCCTTCATCCTGCACAGAAATCTTTGCCATCGGAACAGGCTTCACCTTTACGGCAGTCCCGTCCACAGCCAAAGAAGGAGTCGCCGCATTCGGGTCAACAATGCACTCCTGCATGGAATTCCACTCGCCGCAATTCGGGCAGCGTCCAAGCCACCCCGGCTGCGTATAAGAGCAATTGGAACATTTATATACAATAGAACCTTTTTTCTTAGCCATACTATTTCCTTTTTTTATTTGAAGCATATTTTATTTTTCAACTGTGTCCGTCGCTACGCGCCGGCCAGACTCCGCAGCATTTTTACCAACCGCAAACAAGCAGCGCCAAGGACGGCGCGTCAAATGTTAGCAATAAAAACACGACAAGTTTCCGAAGGAAACTTGTGGGTAAAAATGCCACGGAGAGCATTTTTACCCGCTTTCCAGGGTTCCGCCTTACGGCTCCATTGCCTGACGGCAACGGCTACGCCGCCCTTTCAATCGGGGCTAGGCTTATTGGCAAGAACGCCCACTCACCGTCATTCTCGGCAAAGCATCCCTGTCATTCTCGGGCGGTTGGTGAGCTTGTCGAACCACGACCCGGGAATCCTTACCAAGCAACACGACTTCAAAAACAGCCTCTAGTTTGCAACAGCATCCACCGAACCTTTCTTTGCAGACCCCTGCACCATTATAAAAACATCATTCGGCAAACAGGCAGCCCATTCCCCAGGCAAAGAAATAAAGCCCTGCTGCACGCAAGTCTTGTTTGGACACGGAGAATCCCTAAACCTGGCCTTACCATCCAGAACCTCTATCACCGAATCCCCATGCAAACCGGCAACATTATAAAGGCCGTCGCGGTCAAGCGGAAAGACATACTCCCCACCCTCAGAACTCTGCACAAGAAGATTCCTCTTTGAAGAAGCGTAATTTTTCCTGAGTCCGATAAACAAAAACAAGGCAAGTCCCAGCACCCCCGCCACAAAAACAAAATCCAGCGGCCTAAGCTTCCTCGCCACAAGCACCATCCCACCCATACGCTTTAAAATAGAAAAAAAAAAGCAGTAAGTCAAGGAATATTTTTCCCAAAAGTTCGGCATACATTCCAAACTTTCCTTATTTTCAGCAAAACTTCGGCTTACATTCCAAACTTTTACTTGATTTTTAAGAAAGTTCGGTTTATAATCCAAAGTATGAGGACTATTACAAGAACAGAATTCTTCAACAAGCTCAAATCATACCGAGACAAGCACATCATCAAAGTAATTACCGGCGTGCGTCGTTGCGGAAAATCAACACTTTTAATGATGTTCCGTGACTGGCTTATAGAAAGCGGAGTTTCACCATCACAAATAATCTTCATAAATTTTGAAGACTATGACAACTATGACCTTTTGACCCCAAAAAAACTTTATGAATACATAAAAGAAAGAATTTCAGCAGACAAAAAGACATATATTTTCTTTGACGAAATTCAGAACGTCCAAGATTTCCAAAGGGTAGTTGACAGTCTTTTTCTGAACGAAAATCTTGACCTTTACATTACCGGCAGCAATGCATATCTGCTTTCCGGGGAACTTGCCACGCTTCTTTCCGGCAGATATATAACAATAGAAATGCTCCCATTGTCCTTTAAAGAATTTTGTTCCGCAATGCCAGACACAAACCTTTCTTTGTCCGAAAAATACAGACGTTACATTGAACAAAGTTCATTCCCCTATGCCATCAACTTTGGCAATGACAAAAAAGAAACACTCGATTACCTGAACGGCATTTACAGTACAATAGTCCTCAAAGATGTCATTACCCGCCATAAAATCAGCGATTCAAAAATGCTGGACAGTGTTATCCGATTTATATTTGACAGCATAGGAAGTCCTATATCCTCAAAAAAAATAGCAGACACAATGGTCTCATCCGGGAGAAGAACAGATTCAAAAACAATAGAAAAATATATCTCAGCCCTGCAGGATTGTTTTATCGTCTACGAAGCAAAGCGCTATGACGTAAAAGGCAAACAGTATTTAAAGCTTCTGGAAAAATACTATGCCGTGGATGTTGGACTGCGTTTTTTACTATTGGGACAAAAGGCGAACGACATTGGCCATATCTTGGAAAACATAATCTATCTTGAACTTGTACGCAGAGGGTACAGAGTTTACGTTGGCAAAGCCGACAATATGGAAATTGACTTTGTTGCGCAAAATGAGATTGGAAACACCTATATCCAAGTTGCGGCAAGTGTCAGAGATGAATCAACACTAAAAAGAGAACTCCGCCCCTTGCAGATTTTAAAAGACAGCTACCCCAAACTACTCCTAACCCTTGATGACGACCCCATCTCAGATTACGGAGGAATAAAGCGCATGAATGCACTCGAATGGCTCTTGGGGTAATAAATCCGCCCCGCAGAAACAAAGACTTTTTTATTTTATTCGCACAACTTCCCGACCTATGCAGCGGTCATGATACCAAAGTTCTATTGTATAATTTCCTCGCACATATGAGCCTCCTTTATCATTCCCCCAGCCATAGGACTCATGGGAAACAAAGGGATATATCGTCTTACCAAGACTATAAGAATACCCTGTTGGACTTTCTGTTCCGCGCATCAATTTACCCCAGGGGTCAATAATTTTCACATGCAATTCCTCATTAAGAAATGTGGCTGCATAAATTTTATAATCAAAATACAGGTATCTTATTTTGTTATGGCTCAAATCAGCAGAACCATTATCCGTATAAACTTTTACAACCTTTCCCCATGGTCCAGCATTTATTACATCATCATATTTCTTATTCACTTCGGTGTATTGCCGACTCAAGGTATCGTATTGACGATGCATATTATTGTATTGCTGAGTTACATCATTATATTTCTGCTCATACCTTCCACAAATAACATAATTATTAATGGCGCACACAAGGCTTATAACAAAAGCACACCACCCAAGACAACAAGCGGCAACCAGAGCAAAATGCAATTTATTACGACAAGGCTTGTCAGCCAATGCGTACACTTTTTCGACAGGCTCAGATATTTCATACTTGCGCTCAGCATGCATGGGCTGTTCTTTATAGTTTTTTAAAGAATCAGATTCATTATTTGGAATAGAAAACGAACCTTCGCATTTTGAATCGTCATTGGCAGAAGCTACTATTAACTCTTCTGAAGACTCATTTGAAGACGGTTGGATTTGAGAAGAAAAAGCCTCTTGGGACACTCCAAGCGACTTACCGCAATTCCCACACATAGACGAAACATCAGAAGAAACTTCTGCATAGCAATACGGACAGCAACAAGAACCTGGAGCATCTGTTTTCTCTGCAAAAACCCTCCCCGGAACGGATGCAAATTTATATCCGTCTTTCAAGGAAATATTACCCAAAAACTTCTCTCGTAACTTTTCCTGTTCTTCTGCATATTGCTTTTCTGATTCCGTTAACGAAAAAGAAGAATCAGAAATACCAATATTCGAGGAATCAGAATTTCCCTGAACATTACTCTGGTTAAAATAAGATTTCTTAATTGAATAGACATCAATATGAAGTTGATAATAGGTTGATAAATGCCCAAAATACAATATACAATACTTTATTGCATATTTGTTAAAGAAGTATACACAAATTATTTCCCCCACTATACCTATCAAAATTATAAGGAATACATTATCCGGTATTACATCCGAAGACATTAGGATGGATGCAATGATGCTACAGCCAACAAACCCCACAAGCGCTCCAATTATGCGATAAAACCAAACAGTTTTTCTTATTGAAGAGTTTAGTCGTGTTCCTAGCCTTGCCAAATATCTATCGCCATATTCCGCACTTCCACTATCATACGGCAACACAGTTTCTTTACAAACACGCTGCTTTACATCTGCCGCATTATAAACCATATCAATGAAAGCAAGTGTTTTTCCGAAATGTTTTATGCAATATTCATCAACAATTATTGTGGCAACTATTAGTGCCATGATTACAAAAAAAGCAATTGGTGTTAAGAATTTTAACAACGTAAAAAACAATCCCAAGATTATGCTTTTGAAATTCAATTTGAATATTCCTAGGTAGAAAAACAGAATTGATACACCGCACCCAATACCAATACCAAGTTTCCATGCCAAACTAAAAGCATAATCCTCAATCCTTTTTATTTTTGCCTGTATAATGCCATTCGCCAGTGCTACATATTTATCACGGCAAAACTCAGCATCTATCATTTTCATGACAAATTTTTCAACAACAATTCCAAGTCCGACAGAAATTACCGAACCAATTATTATTGCTAAAATATGTTCTAACATATTTACTTCTCCAATATTTTATGTAGCTCTATTTTTAGAACAAATACCCACCGTAGCACCAGCCTGCGAGAGGGCTAGTTTGCTACGTGTCTACAAGGAGTTACTGCGCGGAACGAACCACACGAAACCCCACTGTTTTACCACGATCGGTTAAGCCAGTACCGAACCGAGCTGATACAGAACCGTCAGGATGCTTCCAACTAAAGTCACGAATTATGCGATAAGAACTGAACAACGCACCGGTAGGATTTGTCTGAAATGATGACACATAAGGTGCATACCAATCCCAACACATTTCTATAATATTTCCGCTCATGTCGTACAATCCTAATTCATTAGGAGATTTTGTTTTTACATCATGAGTTTCTCCATTACTATTTTCTTCATACCAGGCCACATCTTCTATATTATTGCTTCCGCTATATTCGTATTCCTTACTCTTCTTTCCACCGCGAACTGCATATTCCCATTCTGCTTCGGTAGGAAGTCGATAGCCGTTGGCAGAAAAATTGCAGGTTACAGTCCATTTTAATCCATCTCCTTCATCCTTATTATTCGGATCCCTTTTCTCTTTATCAATGGTATAGCATGGTGCAAGTCTCTTTTTCACACTAAGGGCATTGCAATATTCCACTGCATCATACCAAGATACACACTCAACAGGTTTATGGTCACCTTTGAATTTACTCGGATTCTCTCCAGTCACATCAAGATATTCCTTTTGCGTTACCTCGTGATCGCAGATGTAGAAGTTACTTACTTCTACGAGATGTTTAGGACTTGCATATTCATCATCATCATCTCCCATCTGGAAGGTACCGCCTTCCACAAAGACAAATCCGTCAGACACTTTACCATCAGTTGCACATGCTGCCAGTATAAGTACCATCACAGATGCAGTAATAATCGAAACAAGTTTTCTTTTCATTTGAACCTTCCTATATAAATCTTGTAAAATATAATTACCGGCAAAACACCGGTAAATCCAACCCTTTCACATTCAGAACAAATATCCGCCGTAGCACCAGCCTGCAAGGCCTTGTTCTATCGGCTTACCGTCGCGGTCTTTTGCATCGGCTTGAACTTCTACTTTTACCCAGTTAGAAACTATTCCGTCTATTGTTTCGCTTTTACCAAGTTCCAAGATTTTTACCTTTGTACCGGCTTGCATTATGGTAAGAACGTTTGACGAGGTTGCTTCCGAAGAGCGGAGCTTTAGGTTTGCACCTGCGGTCATTGCCTTGTTTGTAGCTATGCTTACAGGAGCAGAGCGGACTATACGGAAACCAAGAATTCCAGATAACTTACACGAGTCTGACGGTTTTCTTGGAGTTCCTCCCCAATCAACTTTACAAGTAATTTCTCCTCCGAATCCATCCCCACTAAGGAAACAACCTCCGCAGCAAACAGCCTCCCAACACCACTCTTCCACATTTCCGCTCATATCATACAAACCAAGCTCGTTTGAAGACTTTGTTGCAACATCTTTAGGCTTAAAAGAGCTATTCATCAAATTCCATGATACGTCATCAGCTTTATTACTTCCGCTATATTCGTACCCCTTGCTCTTAACGCCGCCCTTTGCAGCCCATTGCCATTCAGCTGCCGTAGGTAATCTCCATCCATCTGCATTCTTATCCCAGGTCCATTTTCCAGATGAATTCTTTGAGTAACAGGGGGTAAGGTTATCCTTTTTACTCAGAGCATTACAGAATTCAACGGCATCATACCAAGACACATTATGCACAGGCTTGTTCGCACCTTTGTAAGTAGAGGGATTTTTTCCAATGACATTTTCATAAAGTTTTTGAGTCACCTCTGTCTTTCCAATTATGAATGTACAAGACGCAGCACTTTTATATTCTGTTTTGAATTCAAAGTCCCATTCGTCTTCTCCAACGGCATTTGTATCTCCTTTTTGAAAGACACCACCATCCACAAAAACATATCCTTCAGGAACTTTCCGAGGATTTAATGGCATAGCGTCAATTTCCGCATTGGTATACCGGCCCAGTCCCGCAGCATCATTTTCCGCGCGTTCCTTTTCAACTTCCGCATTGCAAATTCTACCTAGACCTGCCGCCTCGTTTTGACTGCGCTCATTTTCAAGCTCTTCATTGGTCAGTTTTCCAAAACCAGCCTGTTCGTTGGCTTTTCGTTCGGAATCCAATTTCCACCCTTTGCAGGAACTTACATTAAAAGAAAGTGCCAATGCAAACAAAGCAAGGCCAACCGTAACAACATTTCTCTTCATATTAACCTTCCTCCAACTAGTTTTGCTCTAATTCTAGCAGTCCACTCTATCATCCTATGCTAGAGACAATATTTTTTTTTCAAATGCTTATTTTTCAATAAAACTTAACCCTCACGACAAAGTTCTATTTCAATTACAAAACATTTTATGTGTATTTACACATATATTAAATCCAATTACACATAAAGTCAAGTTTCAATTACACAGGTTTTGTATGTTTGAATTATGGAAGAAAAGCACAGGCTATTTAGGGAAAGGCTTTTGGACGAACTGAACTATCAGGGAATTTCCAAGCTGGATTTTGCAAAGAAGGTCGGGATAAGCATAAATACGCTCAACATGTACTTGTACCGCGGGTCAATTCCTGCTGCAGACGTTGCGGTAAAAATGGCCCAAGCCCTGAACACAACAGCAGAATATCTTGTTACGGGAAGGGATTCTTCAACCCCACCTTCAAAGTCCGGGGTAAAGTCTGACTGGCAAAAGAAAGAAATTACGCACATAATCAGCACACTGACGGAGCAGCAGCTTGAAAGCTTTCTTGCCATTGCGCGTGCTTACAAGGCGGGTGTTTCCTAAAATTTTCCTAGGTAGAGAAATGTCATTTTTTCGGCGTTTTGTAAAGAATTTTTTCGGCGTTTTGTAAAGAATTTTTTCGGCGTTTTGTAAAGAATTTTTTCGGCGTTTTGTAAATTTTACGCACATCCCCAGTCAATAAAAAAAATCCGCCCTGGAACAGAGCCCCAGAGCGGCATGCAAAGCATCACATAAAAATCAGCTAAGCTATTTTGCAAGGAAGTCCGGCAAAGGCTTACCTTGTTTTTTCCAGGCACGGTATTCTGCGGTGGCGGTAAAGAGTACGTCGCCTGCGGAATTGAGGGCGGTTTCAAGGCTGTCCTGAACAACGCCGATTATAAAGCCAACTCCTACAACCTGCATTGCAGCATCGTTGGAAATACCAAAGAGTGAACAGGCAAGAGGTATCAAAAGCAGGGAACCTCCTGCAACGCCGGATGCACCGCAAGCACCCAAAGTGGCAAGTACGCAGAGGATGAGCGCGGTTGGAATGTCTACAACAATGCCCAGGGTATGGGCCGCAGCCAGTGTCATGATTGCAATCGTAATTGCAGCGCCGTCCATGTTGATTGTTGCCCCAAGCGGAATAGAAACAGAATACATTTCCTTGTCCAGGCCAAGCTCTTCGCAAAGTTCCATGTTCACAGGAATGTTGGCGGCGGAACTGCGCGTAAAGAAAGCCGTAATGCCGCTCTGCTTTAGGCATCTCCACACCAGTGGATAAGGGTTGCACTTTAGCGTAATGGCAACGATGAGGGGAGATACCACAAGTGCCATAAAGAGCATTGAGCCTACAAGAACTGCAAGCAGTGTTCCGTAATTCTTGAATATGCCCATGCCGTTTGAAGAAACCGTCGTAAAGACAAGCCCCATTATTCCAAAGGGAGCAAGGTTTATAATCCAGCGCACAACTTTGGAAAGCGCCTCTGCAAAATCATTGAGCATCTGCTTTGTGCCCTCACCTGCAATGGACTTTAGCGCAAGGCCAAAAATACATGCCCATACAAGAATGCCAATGTAGTTGGCACGGGCAAGGGCATCAATGGGATTTGAAACAGCATTTATAAGAAGGTTCTTTAGCACCTGTCCAATTCCGGCCGGAGCTGAATCAGCGGAAGCTTCATTTGCAAGGGCAATCGTCTGCGGAAAAATAAAGCTTGCCGCAACAGCAATCAGGGAAGCAAGCAAAGTGCTAACCATGTAAAGCACCAGGACCGTTCCAAAGCGGCGGTCAAGTTTTGTTCCACCCTTGGCAAGTGAACTTGTAACAAGGGCAAAGACCAGCACCGGGGCAACAGCCTTGAGCGCACCAACAAAAGTGTCGCCAAAAATACCAATCCATTCCTGAGAAGGAATGACAACTCCGAGCAGCGCACCAATGACAATGCCAATAAAAATGCGCAGGATAAGGCTTGTGCTGTTGTAACATGCAACAAGCTTGGAAAGCATATTGTTTTTCATATTTTCATTCTAACCTATTTTATTGCATCTTGCAAATTTTCAGGAAACCTACGCCGCCATGGAGGGGCGCACGAAGTGCGTTGCCGTTGGGTGAGCTTGTCGAACCCCGGCAATGGAGCGGGAAGGGACCCGCGGAACCCCGGAACGGCGGTGGCGCCAAGGCATATTCGGTCGAATTAGCAGAAGCCTGAATTGGTAGAGCAAGCAGGACTTCGTCCTAAAGACTTCGTCCATAAGAGTACCATCAAAAAAAAGAAAGGACAAAAAAGCCAATTGCCATATTATTTTTAGAATGATATAATAGAAAAAAAATGAAGTTAAAGTTTTTCCTTTTGCAAGCAGTTTTACTTTTTTCTCCAGCCCTGCTTTTTGCCCAGGCACAGAACGACACGCAGCCTACGCACAGCGTTTTTATGACACCCATCTACAACACGGGAAACGGCTTTGACCCCTACCAGCTGGCATTTGAATTTGGCTACACCTACGAGTCGGAAAAGGCAACGGCTCTGGCAGGAGGATTTTTGGGAGAAGAAGACTACCAGTTTACGGCACAGGGCATCTGGTGGCCATTCAGGTGGAGCAAAGGCCGCATGGGTCTTGGAGCAAAATACAACTTTACCTACTTTCAGGAACTTAGCATAACAAACAACATACTTGCAGGCTTTTGGCTAGAAACCCAACCCGTAAGCTGGTTCAGCCTAAAGGTGAATACAGTATCGCTCTACAAGATGCGCACAATATTTGCAATCCGCGACACAAACCCGGTGCTCACAAACTTAACCATGGGCTTTGACTTTGCCCTGCATTTCTATCCATTTTACTGGTATGAATTCTACACTGCAATCAGGACTCACGAGCTTTTCCGCTACAATCTGCTTGGCTCCCCAGCCTTGTGTGCAGGAAGCGTATTCCACTTGAGCGCACTTCAGGAATTAGGTGCAGAGGCAAGGGTTAGGTACACGGACTTCTTTACAAATTCCGCCATGTTTGATTCCTGCGAATTTGCATTAAGGCTAAGGTGGTTCTTTTGAAAAAGTTCATTTCTTTTTTAAGCCGCATATTTATACTTCTCACCGCACTTGAACTCACATCCTGCGGTTACGGTGCGCTTGAACTCTTCCACCACGGAGACTTTGTGGACGAACGCGCCGACCAGATGAAGGAACTTTACCAGGGGCGCGTAGGCCCAACTTTTGCTTCTCTTTCGGGAACATACACTTTCGTCATTTTTACGGATCCCCACTACGGAAGCAAACGTTCAGAAAACATAGACGAAGATGAATTCCTTGAATGGATGGACGGTCTTCCCTCAGACCAAAGTCCAAAATTCTGCGTCTGTCTTGGAGACATTGCAGAGCGCGGTGAACGCAAGGAATTCCTTAAGTACTGCGACTTTGTTGAAAAAATAGAAAGCCGGGGAATACCTGTGCTGAACATCGTAGGAAACCACGACCTTTTTAATTCAGGCTGGGACGACTTTGCCGACCTATGCTTTCCCTACACTTCATTCTACCGCTTTAAAAGCTCCGCATTCAGCTTCTACGCACTGGACACAGGAAGCGGCTCACTTGGGCCAAAGCAGTTCAAAAAACTAAAGAGTGCCATGCAAAGCGACCCCCGCCCAAAAATTGTATTCTCGCACTATCCCATATACGGAAGCGGCATGTACGGACTAAGCTACTACTGCCTGCAGAACGAAGAGGAATCCACCCGCGTTATAACCCTATTTGAAGAGGAAGGCGTAACGGACGTTTACGCAGGCCACGTGCACCACCACCAGAGCAAGGAACTTGGCGACTACACAGAACGCTGCTTTGACACTCTCTTTAACCAGGAATGGGCTCTTGTTACGGTAAACGAGGCCACAGGCAAAACCAGCACAAAAACAATACGAAAGTAATTTTTTTATGATTTTCTTTTTCTTTAATAAACCCTAGACGCATGACATCTTTTAGCGTGTCCGTCTCTACTGACCGGCCAGTCGCATTTGCACTTTTATCCAATTATTAAACAAGCAGCGCCATGGACGGCGCGTCATCTGGTAGCATAAAAAACAGGCAAGTTTTCGTAAGAAAACTTGCGGGTAAAAAATGCCAAGGAAGGCATTTTTTACCCGCTTTCCAGGGTTCCGCCTTCCGGCTCCATTCGCTTACGCGAACGGCTGCACCGCCCTTACAATCGGGGGTAGGCGTAAAATCAAGTACCCCCGATTAGCTTCTCCGTCATTCCGGGCTCAGCCCCGGAATCTGTGGAATCTGGCGGTTTGGACTTCTACAGCCCCTGAATCCACATTCGTAGCAAGTGCGTGCGAATGTGGCGTAGCAGTTCAGGGTGACGGGCACATGAGGCAGTCCCTGAGGTTCCCGAAGGACCGGCACCACTTTGAAAACATGTTCCCTTCGACAGGCTCAGGGAACGGGTCCATCCAGTCGCAAACCTCCTGTTTGCTCCTTCCGGGCCGGCTTCGCTCGCTGCGCTGACCCTTCTTTGCTAAAAAAACTTTTATTTAAAATAAAAAAGCCCTCTTTGCAGAGGGACTTCTAAAGCCAACTACCCGACTTGAACGGGTCACCTGCTCTTTACGAGGGAGCTGCTCTACCGGATGAGCTAAGTTGGCAAATTGTGATAAGACTATAGCAGAATAAAGGCTTTTGGTCAAGGGTTTCCAAAGGAGGCGAATTGTGGTAGTATTCACGCGGGGTAGTTTATGAATTTGAATTACAGGATTGTGGACAGTGATATTTTTGAATCCTATATGGCGCTTGAGGGATGGGACAATTTTCCACTGCTAAAATCTTATACCAAGGGCGGGGAATTTTCTTTTGTGCTTAAGCAGTCTTCTTTTATGATTTTTGACTACAAGCCTTCGAGCGGTTTTTTAAAGGCAGTCTGCGTTTACAAGATGCTGGGCGACACTCTCTGCATTGACCTTTTTGAGGTGAACAAGGAATTCCGGAACATTGGGCTTGGCACTCTTGCCCTGGAGAGGCTTATGCTTGAAACCGGCGCGAAGAAAATTGTTCTTGATGCAAAGGACACCAATGCGGAGATTTTCTGGCAGCGGGTTGGGCTTACCAAGGTGGACAATCAGACCTATACCATAATGTAGATTGTGTTGCTGGCGTTGAATGGATTCCCGTGTCAAGCACGGGAATGACAGGGTGCTGCGCATGAGAATGACTGATTGCGGTGCATGGGAATGACAAGGGGCTGTGAGTGGAATGGCAAGTTACTGGGCAATCAGGGTGGCGGCTATTTCTTTGGCGCGGTCAAAGTCTATTAGTTCTGCGGCATCTTTTAGCTGTTCAAGTATTTTTTTCTGGGAAGACGTTAGCGAAAAGTTTTGAAGCTTTGCCACAAGGCTTTCCAAATCGTTCAGGTTGTTTTGGTCACAGGCGGAAAGTATTTTGTCTGCAAAGGATTCTGCATCTTTTGCGGTAAGCACTGCGGCATCAGGCTCATTTGACAAAGCATCTCCGCCACTTGCAGAGCCTTCTGTTTCTTTTTCGGACAAGTGCTCTTTTGCAAACAGCTGCTTGCAGGATTTGTAGAGGGCAAGAAGCTTTTCCGTCTTTTTTTGGATAAGGGAGAGCGTTTCTTGGCAATCGCATTTGCTTCCCAATTCTTCAAGTTCTGCGGCCAATTTTGAAAGCTCATCCGCACCGACAATCTTTGCGGAACTTTTTAGCGCATGAACTTTTATTGTGAAGGTTTTAAGGTCACTCTTGGCAAGGGCATCTTCTATTTCCAAAGAGGTGGGATCGATTAGCCTTACAAAAGTTTTTATTACGGAAGGCGGGCAAGTCCATTCATTCTTGGAAGAAGCATCAGAAGAATTTTCATCTACGCTTTTGATTAGATTTTGTGGCAGCCATTTTTTTAGCGCCATTGCAAAGTCTTTTATCTGAACCGGCTTGGAAAGAAAATCGTCAAAGCCTTTTTGAATGAACATTTCCCTTGCACCGTTTATGGCATTTGCACTAAGGGCGATTACGACAGTATGGCTGTTAGTTTCTGAACCGCGTATTTTTATTAGGGTTTCAACTCCGTCCATGACAGGCATCTGGTGGTCCATAAAGACAAGGTCGTAGGATTTTTCGCTTAGCATTTCAAGGCTTTCCAAACCGCTTAAAGCAGTGTCTGGAACAATGGAAAACTTTTTCAACATTCCTTCTGCAACCTGAATGTTCACAAGGTTGTCGTCCACAACAAGAACCTTGGCATCCGGTGCAATAAAGTTTGCATCTTTGCTAAAGGAAGCAGAATCGTTTGTGGCAAAGAGGGCAGAGAATTCGCTTTTTTGGAAAAGGCTTGAATCTATGTCCTTTACCGAAGGATTTTTTTTGTCTGCCAGAGCTTCTTTTATAAGGGGTGCATAGGCTTCTCCAACCGTCTTTTGTGAAACGGCATCCTGGGGAACTGCAAAATAAAAGTTTGAGCCTTTTTGGTATTCAGAAGAAACGCCCAAAGTTCCGCCCATAAGCCTTACAAGATTTTTTGAAATGGCAAGGCCAAGACCAGTTCCTCCCTTGGTGCGGTTCATGCTCATGTCCACCTGGGCAAATTCGGAAAAGATTGTGTTTAGGTCTTCTTTTTTTATTCCAATGCCTGTGTCGCAAACGGAGAATTCAACAAGGCCTTCTTGATTGCGCACAACACGTATTATGATTGAACCCTTGTCCGTAAACTTTGCGGCGTTACCGGTTAGGTTTATAAGCACCTGCTTTAGCCTTATGTCGTCTCCGTGAAGAAGCTGGGGAAGATTTTCTTCTATTTGAATTCTTACTGCAACGTCCTTTCCAGAAAGCTTTACCTTGCAGATGTTGGCAACGTCATACAAGAGGGTAAGGATGTCGTAGTCGGAAGGAACAATTTCCATCTTGCCGGCTTCTATCTTGGAAAAATCCAGTATGTCGTTTACAATGCTTACCAGGGCAATTCCCGATGAGCGGATTTGGCGGATCATATTCTTTTGGGCGGGGGCAAGGTCAAAGTCTTGGGCAAGTTCGCTCATTCCAACGATTGCGTTCATTGGGGTGCGGATTTCGTGGCTCATGTTGGCAAGGAACATGGACTTTAGCGCATTCTGCCTTACCGCATCGTTCTTGAATTTTTCTATCTGGTTTTCGTAGCGCAGGGTGGAAAGCAGGTTGAATGCCCTGAATGCGGAGACAAAGCAGAGGGCTATTACAAGGAATATTCCGTAGGGAACGTGGGGCTTGTATACGATGTTGTTGGGACAGATGGCTATGAACACGTGCATTGCAACAAAGCAGATGATGCAGAGCGGAACCGTAATAAAGAAATTTGAAAAAAATACACAGGTTGAAACAAGTGCAATAAGGTAAAAGAAGGTAAAGTCTACGTGGGACATTTCGTAGTCGGTGTAGGCAGTTACCACCACAACCGCAAAACTTATGGTAAAGAGGGCAAAGACATAGAGCTTCATGAAGGTAAGGAAAAAATCTTGGCGCTTCTGGGGCTTCTTGCGGTAGAAGAGGGCTGCAAAGAAAATTACAAGCGAAAAAAATACAATCAGCAGGTCAAGGATTACGTAGATGTTGAATACGTTTGTCTCAAAGCCAAAAAACTTAAAGAGGTAATGTTTGTAGGCTGGAGAATGCATAATTTTCCAGTCGGAAAAAAATTCGGTGAGTATGTAAATGGTTAAGGCAGGCGCAAAGAATATTACCCTAAGGCAGTTTGCGCTTGCAACCATTTGTTTTATCATTGGAATCTCTTCTTTTTTAATAATAGAAAATTCCATTAGAAGAAGGCCTCGATTTTGGAGATGAGAAGCTCAGGTCCTGCGGATTTTAGGATGTAGCCTTCGGGCTTAAGTGCCATGGCTTTTTTTACCAGGTCTGCATCATCAACGCCTGTAAGGAAGAAGACAGGAATGTTTTTGTAGTCTTCCTCTGCCCTTATCATTTCCAAAGTCTGTAAACCGTCGCAAACAGGCATCTGGTAGTCCAGAAGGATTAAGTCTGGATGCTCTTTTGCAAGGAAGGAAATGGCTGCGGCCCCGCTCTTTGCAACAGACACTTTGAAAAGGGGATTGAGCACGTTGCTCATTGTGCGAAGGGCAACAAGGTCGTCGTCTACAACAAGCAGATGCTTTGGTGCTTCTTTTTCTACGATTTCTTTCTTTGCAATCTTTACGAGTTCTTCATTGTTAGGGAGGCTTTGGCCAAGCTTTTCAAGGATGCACTTTATTTCTTCTATGAAGGCAGACAAAAGAACCGGTGTCTTTATGTAGCGCAGGATATGGGCCTGAAGGTTTGCAACAAAGTATTTGTGCAGGTCTTCCCTTTCGCCAGCAAGGACATAGGGCACGGTAAGAATGCCTGTTAGAATCTTTGAAATTTCCGACCGCTCTTTGTCGGAAACGTTCTTGAGGTATATGATGATAAGGGAAATGTCGCCAGCTTCAACGGCTTTGCGGACTTCTTCCTCGTGGATAGCCATAAAAAATGAACCGATGCGTTCGTTTATCTTATTGTTAAGCGCAACATTTTCCAGCGAACTGCTCTTAAGAAACAATACCTTTCCCATTCATTTGCTCCTGTACTGCAACCTCTAGTGTATTTTAAGGTTACTTATATTGTAAATGTCAAAGGCAAAAATTGTCAAGGGTTTTAGGGGGCGGAGCCCCCTAGGAGAATGGGGTGTGCCGAAGACCGCTTGCGGGCTGAGGCCAGGGGAAAGGCTTTTCCCCTCATGATGCAAGAAAACTAGCGATTTAGCGAACGGAAGTGGCTTCTTATTAGACGGCCTGACTGTGAAAGGTCTTCTTCTGTCCAGCCGGATTTTTTTTGGCAGGAAGAGGAGATTGCGCTTGCGGTTTCGGCCTTGTTGCAGAGGCTCCAGTTGATGTGGCTAAGGTTGTATTTTTGGATGAGGTTGAACCAGAGTTTTGTCTGCTGCTCGTTGAAGCCTCCGTTGCCGGATGCGTCGCAGGTTCCAAATTCGGTGATGAAGATGGGAAGGCCAGCTTTGAGTGCGCCCTCCACTTTTTTGCGGAAGGAGTCGGTGTGGGTGTTGGCGTAGAAGTGGAAGGTGTACATGATGTTCTTGTACTTGGTGATTGGGTTTGCGGCGGCTTTGTCTACGTCCTGGGACCAGGTGTTTGTGCCCACGATGATGATTGCGTCGGGTGCGTTCTTTCGGATTACGGGGATGATATCTTCTGCGTAGGGCTTAATCTGGCTGTTCCAGTCTGAGTTTACAGGCTCGTTGCAGATTTCGTAGAGGACGTTGCCGTAGTTTGCGTATTTTTTGGAAACTTCGTCGAGGAAGATTTTTGCTTCTGCCTTGTACTTGTTGGGGTTGTCGTTGTGGATGTGCCAGTCAACGATTACGTACATGCCTAGGACTGTGGCTTTTTCTATTCCACGGTAGACGGTGCGCTTTAGCTCTTCTTTGTTGCCGCCGTTGCAGTAGCCATTGTAGTCTCCGGGGTAAAGGACCAGGCGGACGCAGTTTGTATTCCAGTCGTCGCGGAGGGTGGCAAAACTTTCTTTGGAAACGTATTCGGGGAACCAGGAAAGGCCGTGGGTGGACATTCCGTAGAGCTGGTAGGGCTGGTTCTTGCTGTCGCAGAGGGAGGTTCCTGTAACGTGGAGTTTTCCGTGGTTTGCAAAAGGCGTTCCCATTGTTACTTTTGGCAAAGGTGTTCCCTTTACTACTTTTGGCAAAGAAGAGCCCTTGATTGACGGAACTGGCTTTGATGCGATAACAGGTTCGGGTGCGGACGTTGCGTGCAGTTCTGCTACGGTTACGGTTTTTACGTCGCTTACGGAGATTCCGTAGCCCTGTATAAGAAGGCCGTTCGTTCTGATTGCCTGGCGCTCGGCTTCTGTTGGTGTGTAGACTACGAATCCTTCTGCTTTTGTAAGAACAATCAGGTCCTGCTTTAGGCTTGCAAATTCTTTTGATGAGTGTATGCTGCCCTTGCTGATGGGCTGCCACTTTGCGTCATAGAGCTTGATGTTATAATATGAAGGATTTTTTTCTGCGGAAGATGCTTTTGTGTCGATTCTTATGCAGAAGTCGCCGGATGCATGCAGGTCTTTTGCGGGAACGATGAAGTTTTTCCAGTTGCCAAGGTCAAAGGGAAGGTTGGCATTTTTTTGCTTTGCTTCGTGCTTGGCTGGCTTTTCTTGCTTTGTAGGCTTTTCGTTCTTGGGGGATTTTTCGATTTTTGCGTGACCGGGCGATTTTTCACTATTGTCATTTTGTTTTTGCTGTGAAGATGAAAGTTCCAGTTTTTTTATGGACACGCCAAAGCCGTGCATGACCATGCCGTACTTCTTTAGGTTTTCCGCTTCTTGTGCGGTTAGCCTTACGGTGATTGCAGAGGATTTATTTTCCAGGGTGAATTCGCTGTTGGAATAGGCAGCACCGCTAACACCGCCTGAGCCAAGTTCTTTCCAGCCGCCATTTGCGCTTCCAGCAGAATAGGCCTTGAATTTGTGGTAGTCGGCCTTTGTCTGCTGGGCATCTATGTTGATTACGGAGCCTTCGCCTGCGCCTTCAAAGTTTTTGGCGGCAATGGTAACGTTCTTTGACCAGGAAAGCTCGCCTATGTTCTTTGCAAGGGTTACGTTCTTTTTGGAATCTGCAAATAATGTGCAGAGCATGAGGGCAGCGGCAAGGCTACCCACTGCAAATCGCTTTATAAGATTCATACGGCACATGTCTTTTCTTACGAAAGACTTTCCTCCTGAAAAGTTTTCTACAATAATTATAGCTCACTTTGCAGGAAAAACAATTCTTGCCGCATAATCGTTACCACAAAAAACAAGAAAAGCAGTTTTGTGTTCCGCTCCCAGGCAAATCCGTCTGATAAACCCGCTGTGTCGCGGAATAGGAAATTAAACTCGCTACGCTCGTTCCGCTCCAATGCGGGTTTTCAGCCGTCTTTGCCTTCCGCTGCACACAAAACTGCTTTCCAGTCCTTTTAGAATAGGTAAAATATAAAAAATGTTTTCCGCATCTCAAAAATAGGTGGACACCTAGCCCGAAAGCTTTCTTACGTCGTCACCCAGCTGGGCTACATTTATGTCCAGGGATTCTACGCAGTTGTCAAGCTTCTTGCCGCTCGTGATTACGCCCTGAGCAATGTCCGACATGTTTGCCATTGAAGAGCGTACGTCGCCAAGGGAAGTCCTTAGCTTATCCATTGCAGACAGGATTCGTATGCTGCCGTCTGACATTTTGGATGAAGCATTCCTAACGCTGTCTGCTGTCCTGTCCATTTCTGCAAGCAGGGATATTACGCTGCGGGAATCTTCATTTTGCTTTTCCAGGGAATTTCTTACCGACTGGACCAAGCCGTCAGTTTCCTGAATGCGGTTTGAAACTCCTGCAAAAGCCGTGCTTGATTCCTGGGATGCCGCTACGATTTCGCCGATGCTGTCCTGGATGTTCTTGAGCTGTTCACCGATTGTCTTTGACTGGCCGGATGAAGTTTCCGAAAGCTTACGGATTTCGTCTGCAACTACCGCAAAGCCCTTACCTGCTTCTCCTGCATGGGCAGCCTCAATTGCCGCGTTCATAGCAAGAAGGTTTGTCTGTTCCGCAATCGATGCAATGGCCATGTTGGCTTCCTGCAGCATCTGTGACTGCTGTTCAATCTGGGAAATGCGCTCGTTTACCTTGGCCTGCTTGGACATACCGCTGCGGGCTTCCTTGTCCAGTGACTCAAAGGAACTTGCCATGCTTTCCATGGAGTGTCCAATCTGCTCTATGCTGCCTACAAGCTGGGAAACAGATGAAGAGGACTCTCGTATGCTTCGGGTCTGTGAATCAATCATCTCGTTTACGGTGGAAATGCTTGAAGTTACGTCATGTATTACCGATGAAGTTTCGTCAAAGCCGCTGGACTGTTTTTCTACCTGGGTCTGTACGTTTTCTATTCCAAGGCGGATAGACGTCATTGAGTCTGAAACAGTTGCTACACTTTCCTTCATGTTGTTGGAAACAACGTCAAGGTTGGAGCTTGAACCCTTGATTGTGCCTATCATGTCCTGAAGACGCTGGGAAAAGAGGTTGAAGCCGTTGGAAAGGAGTGAGGCCTCGCTTGTAAAATAGTCGGGATATTTCTTTGAAAAGTCGCACTTTGCAAAGCGCTCGCAGCCTGCAGCCATTTCCTTAAAGCCTTGGGAAAGTCTTGTGGAAGCAACCACATCCACTATGACCATGGCGGCAACCAGAACGATAAGCCCCAGAAGCACCAGGGTAAGCATCTTAAAGTAGCCGGCTGAAAAATCGGATACAGGGCCTTCTGTAACGATGAACCAGTCAGTGCCCTTTATTGGATGGACTCCGTAGAAGAAGCCTCCGTCGGTAAAGGACTTGACTGTTCCGTCCAGGTATTCATCTTTGATGATTGACTTTGATTGTACTGTGTCAAAGTAGTTTTTGTTCATTATGGCTGAAAAGTCATCGTTAGTTACATAAAGGCCGTCTTTTGTTATGATGTTTATGCTACTGTTGGCAGAAAGTTTTATCTCCCTTACCATGTTGCTAAGGTTATTAAGGTAGATGTCCGCCGCCGCAACACCAATCAGGCGGTTATTCTCGTCGTAGGCAGGGGAAGAAAGGGTTACGCAGAGGGTACCCTCCATTGCATCAACATAGGGCGCTCCCATGGCAACGTTTCCGTCGCCAACCCTGACTGCATCCTTCCACCAGTCGCGCTCGGAGGGAATCCAGTCCTCACCCGGATTCCAGTTTGAACCGTCTATGTAAAAGCCCCCCTCCTGGTAGCGGGAAATTGTAGTGGCATAGTAAACGTCATTGTCCATTGTGTCAAGGCTGCTCACGGCCTTCTGCACCATCTTGGCAAGGGAATTCCTGTCCGCATGGGAAGAAGCCGCATGGGCAACGTTACGCACCGTTACCTCGTAGGGCTTAAAAATTGCGTCGACCTGGCCGTTAAGCACCAGCATGGTCTGGGATACCGTATTCACCGTAGCCCTGTCTATAATCCGCCTCATCAGCTGTATATAGGACGCACTCAAAAATACTGCTACAAGCAGCACTGAGCCAACCGATGCAAGTAAAACCTCTGTCCTTAGCGACATTTTTTTCTTTAGCACACCGTTTCTAATCATAGTAATATAAGTATAATCCAAAATTTTCAAAAAACAAGTGAATTTAAGGTGAATTTTAATTTTCCAAGGGGAAAAGTAAGCAAAAATCCAGCAAAAATCCTGTGAAAAAATGCCTGTTGATTGATTCTTCCTTTCCTACTATAATGCTTCTACTAACAACATCAGAGGAATTACATGAAAGACTATCTAAAGCAATACCCGGACGAAAAGGGATTTTTTGGCAAATGGGGCGGAAGCTTTGTTTCCGAAGAGCTCCAGGCCGAAATGAACCGCATAAGAGACGCTTACTTTAAGATTTCAAAATCACACGATTTTATAAATGAGCTGCGTTCAATAAGGAAGCACTTCCAGGGCCGCCCTACCCCGGTCTACTACTGCAAAAGGCTTAGCGAGGCATGCGGAGGACGCATCTACCTCAAAAGGGAAGACCTGAACCATTCAGGTGCCCACAAGCTCAACCACTGCATGGGCGAAGTTCTCCTTGCAAAGTACATGGGCAAAAAGAAGGTTATTGCAGAGACAGGAGCAGGCCAGCACGGTGTGGCTCTTGCAACCGCGGCGGCATACTTTGGCCTTGAATGCGACATCCACATGGGCGAAGTTGACATTGCAAAGGAACACCCCAACGTTGTCCGCATGAAGCTTTTGGGCGCAAACGTAATTCCCGCCACCCAGGGTCAGAAGACTCTCAAGGAAGCGGTTGACTCTGCATTCGAGGCCTACCTAAAGGACCCGGTAAACACCCTTTACTGCATAGGCTCCGTAATGGGCCCCCACCCCTTCCCAATGATGGTACGCGACTTCCAGCACATAGTTGGTGTAGAAGCAAGGGAACAGTTTCTGGAGATGACGGGAGAACTTCCCGATGCTGTAACGGCTTGTGTCGGCGGAGGCTCAAACGCAATGGGCATCTTCTCCGGCTTTATTCAGGACGAAGACGTTGCCCTCTTTGGAGTAGAGCCTTCAGGACGCTCACTAAAACTCGGCGACCACGCATGCTCACTTTCTTACGGAAAGGAAGGGGTTCTGCACGGAATGCGCACCTACCTGCTGACCGACGAAAAGGGCAACCCCGCACCGGTATATTCTATTGCATCCGGCCTTGACTACCCAGGAAGCGGGCCCGAACACTGCATGCTAAAGGACAAGGGGCGCGTAACATACACGACAGCCAACGACAAGGAATGTCTGGAAGCCTTCTACAAGCTTTGCCGCTACGAAGGAATCATTCCCGCACTTGAGTCAAGCCATGCCGTTGCCTTTGCAATGAAGTACGCAAAGGAAAACCCGCAGAAGTCCATACTCGTAAACCTTAGCGGACGAGGCGACAAGGACATAGACTTTGTTGTGGACAACTACGGAACAGGTGACGAATACTTCAACTGATTCTGCAAAAAAAAGCGGCGTTGTTTTACAGACAGCACCGCTTTTTTCATTTTAACATCCCATTTGCAAACAGCCGCTAAAAAATAACTTCCAGCAGAAGTTCCAAGGTCTTGCCAAAATCACCTTTGGCATTCTCAAAAATATTTTCATCGACAGGAACAAGTTTAATCACGATGTTTCCGTATTCATCATTTGAAAGGCTTTTTACATACTTCATGGGAAAGTGAATTTTACTTCCATCAACAATGCAAATTATGGAATCGTAGTCCTTACCCTCGGCTTTTCCATTTGCAACATAAATCATCTGGATTTTTTCTTTTGGAATTGAAGTAAAGACCGACACGGATTCCTTTTTATCGGAAAGCAGCTGCATGTCTACAGAAAGGCAGCTTCCTTTAGCAAAGAATGTCCTTACGGCATCTGTTGCGGGGCTTGCAAAAGCACAGGCCGAAGCTACAACAAAAGCCAGCATAAAAATAAATTTTTTCATCACATTTCTCCTTATTTACTTTTGGTCCTTCTGGCGGATTTCCACACGGCGGATTTTTCCGCTTATAGTCTTTGGAAGCTCGTCCACAAATTCTATAAGGCGGGGAATCTTGTAGGTGGCAAGATTTGACCTTGCATAAGTCATAATCTCTTTTTCAAGGCCATCCTTGCGGTTCTTGTATTCCTCGGTAAGAACAATCGTAGCCTTTACAATCTGTCCGCGGCTCTTGTCTGCAACGCCAGTAACGGCACATTCAAGCACTCCGGGGAAGCGCATCAAAACGCTTTCTACTTCAAAGGGGCTTATTCTGTAGCCGGTACTCTTAATAACGTCATCCTGTCTGCCAACAAACCAGATGTAGCCGTCTTCATCGTAGTAGGCAAGATCTCCCGTATTGTAGACGCTGCCACCCAAGGCCTCTTTGGTAAGCGGCTCGTTCTTGTAGTAGCAGCCAAAAAGTCCCAGTGGCTTACCCTTGTCCAGATGGATTATCATGTTGCCGGTAACGTTTGGAGCGCAGTGCTTGCCGTTTTCGTCCACAATCTCAAGGTCAAATCCGGGAGCAGCCTTACCCATTGAACCTGGCTTTACCTTCATGCCGGGGAAGGTTCCTGCCACAAGGGTTGTTTCCGTCTGACCGTAGCCTTCCCTCATCTCGTGGCCTGTTTTTTCAAGGAATTTCTTAAAGACTTCATCGTTAAGAGCCTCTCCTGCCGTAACAAAATAAGTGAGGTTTGAAAGGTCGTACTTGGACAAATCCTGCCTTATAAGGAAGCGGTATGCAGAAGGCGGTGCGCAAAGGGTTGTAACCTTGTACTTTGCAATCTTGGCAAAGAAGAGGTCTGGAGTAAAACCCAAAAGGTCATAAACAAAGACCGAAGAACCGGAAATCCACTGGCCGTAGAGCTTTCCCCAGACAGCCTTTCCCCAACCTGTTTCCGCAACACTGCAGTGAAGGCCTCCGTCTATAACGCGCTGCCAATACTTTGCAGTAATGATGTGTCCAAGCGGATACAAAAAGTTGTGGGCAACCATCTTTGGGTAGCCGGAAGTTCCACTCGTAAAGTAAATGAGCATTGGGTCTTCGTTGCAGGTGGCAGCCTCTCCTGTAGGACGGTCAAATTCCGCAGACTGCTTTTCAAGTTCTGCATGAAAATCCACCCAGCCTTCCCTTGGGCCAGAAACAGTAACCAGTTTTTCTACGGTCGGAGACTCAGGCAGGGCAGCCTCCACCTCTTCTTCTATCTGCTTATTGTCCAGGGCAACAATCATCTTTATGTCTGCGGCGTTGTTGCGGTAAACAATGTCGTGCTTTAAAAGCTGGGTCGTAGCAGGAATTACAATTGCGCCAATCCTGTGCAGGGCTGGAACAATCCACCAGAATTCGTAGCGGCGGCGAAGAAAAAGCATTACCCTGTCGCCTTTCTTAATTCCCTGCTGAACAAAAAAGTTGGCGGTTTTCTTTGACATGTCGGAAATGTCCTTAAAGGAAAAAAATTTTTCTCCGCCCTCGTCGTCGCACCATACCATGGCCTGCTTGTTAGGCTCTTCCTTGGCATAAACATCTATTACATCATAAGAAAAGTTAAAGTTTGCGGGTATTTTTAGCGAAAAATTCTTTTTTACTTCGTCGTAGTCTGCGTCAAGATTGCAGTCCGTAAATCTTCCCAATAAATTCATCTATATCCTCCAAAGCCCCAAGTAGAAAGGCAGCAAAGAAAATTCAATATTACAGGGGCCAAAAATCACCCTATTATTGACACTTTTGTCCAAAATGTCAAGATAAATAGGGCGCACAAAGACCGGGCATCCCCTCGGCAAAGTCCCCCTCAATTGATTTTTATGCGCCTTTCCGTGTATAATCCAAGCCATGGAACTTCTAGGAACAATTTTACAGTTATTGGGCAGCCTTGCTTTTTTGCTTTACGGCATGAAGATGATGAGCGACGGTATTCAGAAAAGTGCTGGTGCCGGTCTTCAGAAAGCCCTTGGTTTTATGACGGGCAACCGCTTCACTGGTTTTATAACAGGCTTCCTTCTTACTATAATAATACAGTCGTCCGGGGCAACCACAGCCATGGAAGTTTCTTTCGTAAACGCAGGCCTTATGACCCTGCAGCAGTCCGTAGGCGTAACGCTGGGTGCAAACATAGGAACTACCATAACGGCATGGATCGTAGTACTCTTTGGCTTCAGCTTTAGCATAGCGGCCTTTGCAATACCAATCTTTGGCCTTGGCTATTTCTTCTATTCATCAAAAAAAATGAAGAAGGGCCCACTCGGCCAGGCAATCATGGGCTTTGGAATGCTCTTCATTGGCCTAAGCTGGCTTTCTTCCACAATCAGCCCGGAAAAAGGAACGCTCAACTTCTTGACCCAGTTTGGCGACATGGGCGCTCTTTCCGTCCTAATAGGAGTTGTGGTGGGCATAATAATCACAGCCCTAATCCATTCGTCTTCAGCAGAAAGCGCAATCGTAATCACCATGGCCTACAATCATCTTGTAAACTGGGAATTTGCAGCTGCCCTGGTAATCGGAAGCAACATAGGCTCTACAATAGACGCAATCATGGCCGCAATGAATTCCAGCGCAAACGCCAAGCGCACGGCCCTAATTCACGTACTCTTTAACGTTGCAACGGTAGTGCTTGCCTGCATCTTCTTTAATCCCTTCCTGGACCTTATAGACCACTTAGTCCCCGGAAGCCCAACAGAAAAAATCACCTGGCACATAGCAACCCTCCACACGGTTCTAAAGACAATAACATCTATTCTCTGCCTCCCCTTCACCAGACAGATTGCAGCCCTTGCCACAGCCCTCATAAAAGACAACAAGGAAGGCCTTGCACCAAAGACCTACACACTGGAATTCAGCGAGACAGGCGGAAAGGAAAACGCAGCATCTTACATAATCCGCGCAGAAAAAGAAATACAGGATATGACCCTTCTTGTAACAAGGATGTTCGAAGGTGTTGCGGCAGGATTCAAGGACAGGAGCGAAGCCTTCATTGCAAACCACATGGAAGAGCTTACCGACCAGGAAGACTTTGCGGACCAGATGAAGGAGCAGCTAACAAAATACATCATCAACTGTTCCCGCCTTCCGCTAAGCCTGCAGCAGAAGGACAGCCTAAGCATAATGCAGCTAATAGTTGACGACCTTGAGGAAATGACCGACGACTGCTACAACGTTGCCCTCCTATTGCAGAAGTCAGTCAAAAAGAACATGACCTTCGCCCAGGAAGACATGGACAGGCTGGACCCCTACCTGGACCTTGCCCGCCAGATTATGTACTTTATCCGCGACAACATAAACAAGCACCTCGACCACGACAAGCTCCTCATTGCAAAGGAAATAGAAAGCCAGATAGACGTATTCCGCCACAACCTAAAGAAAGTTGCCCGCAAGAAGCTCGAGGCCGGTGCAGACGTAAAGACCGAGCTTTTGTACATAGACCTCGTGCGCCAGATAGAAAAGTTCGGCGACCGTGCCTACAGCATAGCAGGTGCCCTTTCCCAGCTCTAGCTTCTTTTTCTTTTTGCGGCGCTTTTTCCTGCAAAACACAAGCGTCCCAAAAGAACATTTGCCATTTTTCTCTGCAAACAGATAGCGCCATGGAGGGCGCGTCAAATGTTCGCGGATAAACTTGCGGGTTTTCGCCAGAAAACCCGGCCTCAAAAATGGCAAGGAGGCCATTTTTGAGGCGCTTTCCGGGGTTCCGCCTTTCGGCTC